>CAZKXG010000128.1:9160-9904 GCA_964556465.1 uncultured Cryomorphaceae bacterium
TCCAGCACCATTTGGCCCCAGCAAACCAAACACTTCGCCGCAAAACGAGAACCTGTCCAGCGAAATCGACCGAGCATCGGCCGAAGACACGCCCGTCATCAACTCATTGAAGCGCATCTCGATGGGCTGGGTAAACTCAAAACTCAGGGAAGGAATCTGTTCCAGTTTCATTTTGATTTTGTCCACCAACTCCGTTTTGGATAAAGCCGACTCCCATTCTTCCTTGGGTTTGAGAATAATGAAACAATCGGCGGCGTCCATGGGCATCAGGTCAGTTGGAACATCCGAAACTCCAATTCGGCAGATGACTTCAAGCGCTTCGGGGAAATTCTCCAAAATGGTTTTCTCCACTTTGGTGGTGGCTTTCATGACTTCCGTCAAACTGCTCCCGGGCTTCAAAATGGTGTGAAAAGCAATGTCACCTTCGTCGAGCTGTGGTATGAACTCTCCGCCCATTCTGCTAAAGGCAAATACCGCCAGAGCCAGCATGGTCACTGCAGAGATGATCACAATGGAAGATCGCCTCAGCGCCGGTTCCAGCAAGCGAACGTAGGCTTGTTCGATTTTGAGAACGATACGGTCTCCCCAGGTTATTTTATCCGTTTTACGGACGCGAAGAAACCAGGCCGACATCATGGGAACGTAAGTGAGGCAGAGAATCATAACCCCGATCATGGCACACATAAAGGTCAAGGCCATGGGGCGAAACATCTTGCCCTCTATGCCTTCCAGAGCCAAGATGGG
>CAZKXG010000128.1:9914-10473 GCA_964556465.1 uncultured Cryomorphaceae bacterium
GGCGCGGATGAGCGCGAGGCGCACGGCCTCGGCGGGACGATCGTTAAGGGCGGTGAGCGCGAGCATGGAGGCCCAGCTCGCGAGCTTCTTTCGACCCAGCAGGACCACGGCACGTTTCACCGAGTCGATCTCGCGCGAGAGGCCGAAGAAGGCGGAGTTCATCATCTTTCCCGACGATTCGATGGCTGTCTTGTTGCGCTCTTTCTCGTCGAGGGTTTTGCCTTTCAGCAATTTGTCGTGGAGGACAAATACGGTCCCTTCTACGATGATAACGGCACCATCCACGATAATTCCAAAGTCGATGGCACCGAGGCTCATCAGATTGGCCCACACATCGAAGATGTACATCAGGATGAATGCGAAGAGCAGCGACAAAGGAATGGTTGAGGCCACAATAAGTCCGCCGCGCCAATTTCCGAGAAGGAAAACCAAGACGAAGATGACGATCAGGGCGCCTTCTATCAGGTTGGTGGTAACGGTATCGGTGGTGCGGCCTATGAGGTCGCTGCGGTCGAGGAAGGGTTTGATGGTGATTCCTTCGGGGAGCGACTTTTGGATT
>CAZKXG010000129.1:0-7943 GCA_964556465.1 uncultured Cryomorphaceae bacterium
GCCTTTACAGTAGCGTCATTGGCTACTACGATGCATTGGCGGCCTTTTACATAGCCCATCACTACTACCACTCCTCCCGAAGGACAGCCTCCGTACTCTTGGTACATTCCGTGTCCGGCGTATGCACCTATTTCGATGCGATCTGCACCTTCGTCCAGCAGCAGGTCCACTCTTTCTCTTGCGGTAAGCTTGCCCTGTTTATGCTGTTTTTCAATTTTAGCCTTTCCTCCTCCAAGGTAGATTTTTTCGAGTTCTCTTCTCACTTTAGACACCATTAATCGCATGGTGTCTTCGTTTTTATTCAATTCCAGTTCTTTTGTATTCGCCATGAGCGCTTCGCGGTTTTTTTCGGTGGTGCCCAAATATACGCTTTCAACCCTTTAAGACAGACAGTGCAGCAGGGCCTTCATTGAAGAGTAAGTCGAGAATCGATAAATTGGCTTGAAATTCAAAGCGATCGCTAAAAACTTGAAGGTATTTTTTAGATTGAAATTCAGATGGAAACTGTTCAGGGCTCTTGATTCGCTTTCTCAAATCATAATCAGAGTCGAATTCAACGTACTCATCTTTAATGGAAAAGTCAGGTTCGAATTTTAGTAGTCTCAGCCATAGATTGATGCTTTCGCTAAAGAAGTCTCCGAAATTGCAATGTCCCGCTTCGAAGAGATTGATCACCTTAGGATAATAGTGATCAAAGAAAGGAGAGGAGCGATAGGATGATTCCAAGGCTCGCTTGTGCAGTCGAATCCAAGGTTCGTCGTAGTCGATAAGAATATCGGCAGAAGGTGTTTTTTTTCCCTTTTGTCCGACTACATTGATGGTCAATGTTTGTACTCCGTTTGCCGAAAGGATGTGATACCGATTGCGTATGGTTTGCTTAACGTAATTCTCGGCACCATCGAAACATACTTTGTGCCCTTTTGCCATAGCGACAAAAAGGCCTACAGGCGGAACCAGGCTTAACGGCGAAACGATGAGCAGCTCATCATTCATGGCCTACCAGCGAGAATAATCTACTCCAGCGAATTCCTGTTTCAGGATCTTTGCTAAACCAGATAAATACCGCTTTTCCGACGATGTGATCAAAAGGAACGAAGCCCCAGAACCGTGAATCGGCTGAATTGTGACGATTATCTCCCATTAAGAAATAATAATCTTGCTTGAAAGTGTAGCTTGAAGCTACTTCCCCGTTAATAAAAATGGAACCGTCTTTTACTGCTAAATCATTGTGCTCGTAAACGTCGATGACTCTACGGTAAAGGGGTAGGTTTTCAATTGTGAGATCAATGGTTTCTCCAGCTTTGGGAATCCATAGAGGGCCGAAATTATCTTCCGTCCAACTGTAGTTGGGATGATTAGGAAAGATGTGCAAGTCGGCTTGTGGCCTTTTCATTTCGATGGTCACCGAGTCAACAGAAGACATTCCTTGAATGATCTCTTTCTCTCGATCGGTTAAGGGCATGCGGTAAAACCGATTTGCCGCATAAAACTGACGTTCTGCATCTGTAATATAGATGTCATATTTCTCTTGAAGTACTTCCACGGAAAGTGCAGATTTGGTATACACTTCGTATACAAATTGAACACCATTAGGTCTGCGAATCTGCTCTCCATCTATGTGAACGCGTCTATCAATGACTTGAATCTCGTCGCCGGGAAGACCAATCGTCCGTTTGATGTAATTCTCTTTTTTGTCCAGAGGTCTGACGGTAATCCCACCGGTTTCGGCCATTCTGCCTTCTTCGGTAATGAATTTTTCTTTCTGCAAGTTTTCTCGACCGAATTGGCGAGCGAGTTGGTAATAGCTGCTTTCTTGAGCATTTACCACCACGGTATCTCCTTCGGGGAAATTGAAAACTGTTGCGTCATATCTGTCTACATTACCGAAGCCCGGAAGCCTCATGTATGGGAGTTTTTGCCATTCAACGTAAGACTTTGTGTTGATTACCGGAATTGTATGGTGGGTAAAAGGGAAAGTGAGCGGAGTCATGGGTAATCGAGGGCCGTAGCTCAGTTTGCTTACAAATAGATAGTCTCCCACCAATAAAGATTTTTCCATTGATGGAGTAGGGATGGTAAATGCCTCAATGGTGAAGGTGCGGATGATTGTAGCTGCAATAACTGCAAAGACAATGGCTTCGGCCCATTCTCGGCTTCTGCTTTTCTTTTCGTTTTTGTAATCAGGCAGGCCGATATATTTGATATCATCCTTAAAGGCAATCATTCCTAAGGCTAAAAATGGCAAGAAGATCGCAATGAAATAGTCTTTTGTCGTTCGCATGCCGAAAGCTCTGACAAGTTCCACATGCATAGCAGCGAGCAAAACAAAGTTTACGCCGGGTACAATCAGAATCAATAGCCACCACCAAGGCTTATTTATGACTTTTAGCCAAACGAAAAGATTGTAGATGGGGACGAATCCGGACCAGCTTGGCTCGCGATCGGCCTTCTTGAATATTTTCCAGAGGCAAACAAAATAGGAGAGGATGGTCAGATAAAAAATGCCGTATGCTATGATCATAATTGAATAAGGTTGTTCATGGTGTAAAAACCGCGGTTCTGTTTAACCAGAAATTCAGCGGCCATTATAGCCCCGAGGGCAAAGCCATCTCGCGAAAATGCTTCGTGTTTTATTTCTAAAGAGTCGATTTCAGATTTGAACCGAACAATATGAGTCCCTTTAACATCTCCCTCGCGATAAGCCGCAATAGGAAGTGAGCCTTCTTTGGTTTTTTCTCCGTTGAGATGATAAGAAGTGTAGTTTTTATTCTCCGCGATGACTTCTTTAGCGAGTGTTGTAGCTGTTCCACTCGGGGCATCTTTCTTACCCGTGTGATGCCACTCTTCTATTTCTGCCGTGTAATTGAAGTCATTCATAATCCGCGAAAGCTCAGCAGTAAGGTGATGTGCAATGAATACCCCCGGCGAAAAATTGGAGGCATAAAAAAAGCGGCCGTTCAATTGGGAGCATATTTGTTTTACCTCATTCATTTCGTCATACCAACCTGTAGTGCCTGTAACTAATGGAACAGACTGTTGAAGCACCTTTCTGAAGTTTTCTATGGCTGAATCGGGTTGAGTAAACTCAATAGCAGCATCACAAGCTGGAAGATTGTTGATCTCTGATTTATTTTCAGAAGTAATGATAGCCACGATTTCGTGACCTCTGTCCTTGGCCAGTTCAGCAATTCTCTTACCCATTCGTCCGTAGCCGATTAGTGAAATTTTCATAGAGACGATTCCGAGCGGTCGAAGTTACAATTTAAGAGATAATGTTAACCCCGTTACCGGTTGAAGAGATGGGGTGACAAAAGGTTGAATATTCATGGTCAAATCTTCGCCTACATCGAAGTAAAACAAGTGAGCGTCGACATTTGCATCTATGATATTTAACACATATATGGCTGCGATGGCGATGTAGGAAAGATCTCGCCAAGTCTTGTACTGACTGATCAACTCTTCGAGCTGTGTACTTGTGAATCCGGTTCCGTTTTCAGTGGTAGGATCACCATCTGTTTCAGCCTTAAATGCGTCTTTGTAAAGGTTGATTTGCTTTATGTTGTCGTTCAGGTACCAACCTGCTACTGCAAATCCACCATAAATGATCGGCACTTTCCAGTATTTCTTGTTATAAATCTGACCTAGCCCCGGAAGTGCAGCAGACATGATGGTAGCTTTTTTAGGACTATGGGGTCGTAATTCTGATTCGGTAGCGACTTCTGCTACCGTTCCCTCAATTGTACCACGTTCTACGTCAAGCTCAACTTCAGTAGTATCTGTTTGAGCAAAAACCAGACTCGCACAGAAAAAGAGGAGTGTGGAGAAAAAAATGCGGTTTGTGATTTTATTCTTCAAGTGAATCAATGATGCGTCTTAGTTGATCATCTGAGGCAAAGGTAATCTCAATTTTTCCCTTTCCTTTCTGATCGCGCTTGATGTCAACTTTTGTGCCAAATCGATCCATTAAATCAGACTTGATCTTCTGATGCTCAAAGGAAAGAGGCGCGGGTTTTTTCTTCGCTTTTTGCTGTTTAGATTCCTTCCCGAAATCTTCAACTTGTCTCACGGACATGCCGTCTGCTATGATCTTATCAAAGGCAGTCAGGATTTCCTCTTCACTGTTAAAAGCTAAAAGAGCGCGGGCATGGCCCATGGTTATCTTTGATTCTCTCAGCGCCATTTGGATCTGAGGGGGAAGTTTAAGCAAGCGCAAGTAATTGCTAACGGTAGCTCTTTTCTTGCCCACTCTTTGGCTCATAGCCTCTTGGGTAAGGTTGCATTCTTCGATCAGCCTTTGGTAAGAAATGGCGATCTCGATTGGGTCGAGATTCCTTCGTTGAATGTTTTCAACGAGAGCCATTTCAAGCATGGCTTGGTCGTTGGCCACTCGAATATAAGCAGGAATCTCAGTGAGCCCTGCTATTTGGGAGGCACGAAATCTTCGTTCACCACTGATCAATTGAAAGCGATCGTGTCCAAGTTTCCTGACCGTAACCGGTTGAATAATGCCAAGCTCTTTTATAGATTGAACCAACTCCATAAGCGGCTCTTCTTCAAAAACTGTACGTGGCTGGAATGGGTTGGCTTCAATAGAATCTACGGGGAGCATAGCTACAGATCCTAGAACGCGTTCAGCACTTTCGGACCTTACTCCCGAGGTAATGTCGGTTTCGACATTCTCTAACAAGGCACTCAGCCCTCTACCTAAACCTCTTTTTTTACTCATTTTCGAGTTCAATCATTTTGTCTTCAGTCTTAATCCGTGTAAGGTCATTCTTTTGCAATATTTCCCTGGCAAGGTTGAGGTAGTTGATCGATCCTTTGCAAGAAGCATCGTGCATGATAATGGTTTCTCCGTGGCTAGGAGCTTCACCAAGTCTAGTGTTTCTATGGATGACCGTGTTGAAGACCAATTCCTGAAAGTGCATTTTCACTTCTTCCACCACTTGGTTGGCTAGTCTCAATCGACTATCAAACATGGTGAGCAGGATACCCTCGATAGCCAGATCAGTATTTAAGCGTGACTGCACGATTTTAACGGTATTCAATAGTTTACCCAGCCCCTCAAGAGCGAAGTACTCACATTGAACGGGGATAATTACCGAGTCTGAGGCAGAAAGTGCATTAACCGTTATCAATCCAAGCGATGGTGAGCAGTCTATGATAATGAAGTCATATTCCTCCTTCAGTTCTTGCAAGGCATGCTTCATCATTTTCTCCCTGTTGGGAAGGCTGATCATTTCAATTTCGGCTCCTACCAAATCGATATGAGCAGGGATGAGATCCAAATTGGGGTTATCCGTATGGATGATAATATCCTTTGGGTCTACCTCGTTGATCAAGCATTCATAAATGCTGGTTTTGATCGTTTTCGGATCTATGCCAACACCGCTCGTGGCATTGGCCTGAGGATCTGCATCGACCAAAAGGGTCTTGTGCTCCAGCACACCCAGGCAGGCGGCCAGATTGATAGCTGAAGTGGTTTTTCCTACTCCACCTTTCTGATTGGCAATTGAAATTATCTTTCCCATAGTCAAAGTTCGATCGATTCTCCTATATCCATTAATCTCAAGTCCAAACCGGCTTGAGTAAATTTATTTTTAGCTTCCTCCAAATCAATCGTGATAGGAGGAAAAGTATTGTAATGCATTCCGATAATGTTTTTGACATCTACAAATTCACTTGCTATGATGGCATCATCCATACCCATGGTGAAGTTATCGCCTATGGGCAAAAAAGCCCAATTGACTTTAAACTCACGCGCGATCAGTTTCATATCGTAAGTCAATGCCGTATCACCTGCGTAGTAAATGCAAAGGTCTCCAAAGTCGATTACAAAACCTCCGGGGTTTCCCATGTAAGTGCCATTGTCGAGAGATGAACTGTGAACAGCGTTTACATATTTCACTTTACCAAAAGGCTGCAGAACTGCGCCCCCGTGATTCATTGGGTGCACGTTATCCACTCCTTGACTTCCCAACCATTGGTAAATTTCAAAGTTCGCAATCACTTTTGCACCCGTTCTTTTGGCAATACTCACGGCATCGGCAATATGGTCCATATGACCATGGGTGATCAAAATGAAATCTGCTTCGACCTTTTCAACATCAATATCAGCAGCCAATGGATTCGGAGTAATAAATGGATCGAACAAAATTCGACTATCATTGTGATTAATCCCGAAACAAGAATGGCCGTAATACGTTATCGTCATGAAATCTCTTTAATGAGGTTTAGGAAATTTAAAAGTACTTCATTTCGGCTTTTCAAATTGAGAATTCCAAGCCTTATTTTGCACAGTTTTTTGTTAATCTATACATCAGAATGATCACCATTTTCAGTGCTACAAATCGCTCAGATAGCAATACCGAATTAGTTGCCAAAAACTATAAAAAACTCACTGAATATCAAGGAATTGAGGCTCAGGTGTACTCCTTCCGTGATTTGCCTAAAGATTTTCTTTTAGCTGAAAATTACGGTGACTCACCGGAAAGTTTTTCACAAGTTTTGAAAGAGATGATACTACCTGTTGATCGTTTTGTCTTCGTTATTCCTGAATACAACGGGAGCTATCCGGGAATTACCAAGTTATTTTTGGACACCATTAAGCCAAGTGTATGGCAAGGCAAAAAAGCTGCTCTGGTAGGTGTAGCGACGGGTAGAGCCGGTAATTTGAGAGGAATGGACCATTTGGCAGCTGTGCTCAACTACCTTAAAATGGAAGTATACAGTCAAAAAATACCGCTTTCGTCTGTGCATCAGCACTTAAACGAAAGCGGCGAAATAGCTTTTGAAGAATACAATGACTTACTTTCAAAGCAAATCAATGGTTTCCTGAAATTTTAATCAGCGCTCGTCAAGATCGTCGAAAGTGATATCGGTAAACGATTCAACGGGAGACTCTTCCGTTACTTCTTCCTTTTTTACTTCAGTTTGATAAGCCGTGTGTTCCTCGTCTGCAGGGTCAATGAATTCGTTGTTTCCCGAACGTATGTCCTTGATTTTGTCAATGGCTTCGGTCAAACCATCTCTGAATTTTTCAAAGTCTTCTTTGTAGAGAAAAAGCTTGTGCTTCTCGTAAGAAGGTTCTCCGTTTTTAAATTGCTTTTTACTCTCGGTAATGGTGAGGTATAAGTCATTTCCTCGGGTGGACTTTACATCAAAAAAATAAGTCCTTTTTCCAGCTCTTACGGCTTTAGAGAAAATGTCGTCTCGAATCGAATCTTCGTGTTCCGTTGACATAGGTGATAGAAATTAGATTAGTAGTAGTGTAGTTCTGCAAATATACAATTTCAGGTAGAACCTATGAATCTACTGCCTTTTTCTCCTCTAGTAGCTGCTTTTGATAAAGGTCACGGTATTCACCGTCATGAGCTAAGAGCTCCTCATGACTACCTTTCTCAACTACCTTTCCATGATCGAGTACGATGATCTGATCTGCCAACTTTACAGTAGAAACTCGATGGCTTATAAGAAGAGTGGTTTTACCTTCCATGATTTTTCTCAGGTTGCCTAAGATGATTTCTTCCGTCTCTGTATCAACGGCTGAAAGGCAATCGTCAAAAATGAGAATATCAGGCTCTCTTGCAATAGCTCTGGCAATACTAACCCGTTGCTTTTGCCCACCTGATAGGTTGATACCCCTTTCTCCCAGAATGGTCTCAAAACTATTAGGAAAGTCATCAATATTATGCTTGACATAAGCCCGTTGGGCGGCCTGCTTTATGATTTCAGGATTTACATCTTCAGGGTTGAGCCCAAAACCGATATTGCTTGCAATGGTATCGTTGAAAATATAGCCTTCCTGCATTACCACTCCGCTGCTTGCCCTCCATGATTTATGGGAGATATCCTTTAAGTTGTGCTCCCCAAAGGTTATGGTCCCTGTCCGCGGTTCATAAAATTTCAATATCAGCTTCATCAAAGTAGTCTTTCCACTTCCG
>CAZKXG010000129.1:7953-10413 GCA_964556465.1 uncultured Cryomorphaceae bacterium
TACGTATCCGATTGAGCTCCTTAAGCTTTCAAGATTCAGAGAGTTGATCGGTTTATTGTCTATCATCAATTGACCCTGGCTCACATCAAAATTTCTGCAGATCAAGTTGGCAATCGTACTTTTGCCCGAACCCGTTCTACCTATAATGGCTAGGGTAGAACCTTGAGGAATGGTGAAGCTAACATCATGCAAAGCCTCAATACCGCTGTCGGGATAAACAAAAGAGACGTTTTTAAAATCGATTTTCCCCGAAATATTGTCTTTAGCATTTTTGGGATTGGCGATTTCAGGTTCGGTATGTAAAAATTCATTGATTCGTTCCTGAGAAGCAGCAGCTCTCTGGACCAATGAAGTTACCCAGCCCACACTGGCAAAAGGCCAAGTGAGCATGTTCACGTATATCACAAACTCAGCTATGTTTCCGATGCTGATTTCACCCTGAATGGCTTTAATTCCTCCAACGTAGATCGTGATGATGGTGCTCAGTCCGATTAAGAGGATGATGGCAGGCATAAAAAGAGCATCTACCTTTACTTGGGATAGAGAAAGTACCTTATACGTGTTGCATTCTCTAGTGAAATCTTTCTGAATAAAACTTTGACGGTTGTAGGCTTTGAGAACTCGTATTCCCGAAAATGCTTCCTGTGTTAAGGTCGAGAGTCTGGATTGCTGTCGTTGAACCTTTTCGCTCCTTTGATTGATGATCTTACTAACGTAGTATATGGAAATGGACAGCAAGGGTAGGGGGAGTAAAACATACAGAGTGAGCTCTACATTGACGTGGAGCATGGCGCCTATTGCCAATATTGCAAGAACGACAAGATTGATGCTGTACATTATGGCAGGTCCTAGATACATTCTCACCTGACTCACATCTTCGCTGATCCTGTTCATTAAATCACCCGTATTATTACGACGATAAAAGGCTAAGCTCAGTTTTTGATAATGATCGAACACTTCATTTTTAAGATCAAACTCAATCAATCTTGACATGACTATAATCGTCTGTCGAGTGAAGAATAGAAACACTCCTTTTAGAACGGAAACTCCCAAATAGATGACTGCCAAGATGAGCGATAACCGAGTGATCAGACCTGCCAATGAACTCTTTTCGTTGATATGGCTGAAGGCGCTGCTATCAAACCCGAATAAGTCGTTGATTACTTTTACAGAGTAAGGAACTTCTATGGAGTAATCTGAAACCCGATCTCCCTGATAAGCCGCCATGGTTTCGGTTACCAAATTGAACGCCTCTCTTATGAGTACAGGGGCGTAAATCCCAAATAGGTTGGAAAGAACAATGAACAGCGTCCCAAAGACCAAGTGCCATTTATACTGCCAGAGATACTGATTAAGGTGAGCTAGTGCTCTCATTGATTTTCCTTGATTTTCCTCGGTTGAGGTTGATCGAAAAAGCTTACTTTTGAACCTTTAACGGTTTGCAAAGCTAAGTCTAATTGAACCGATAAAAAACACTGAAGTACAGGCAAAGTTCATTCCTTCAATTTTGAAAGAAACAAAGTTCGCTTTCGATATTCTCTTTGATTCTAAGACTAATCTTGGTCTTAACAGAGAACTTTGTATAGTTTTGCCCGCTGAATTTATTCTAGACATTTTCAAATCAGTTTAAGGTAAAACGGACATGCTCAACCGTCGACACATCCGAATTAAAATATTGCACATGCTATACGCTATGGGTCAGTCCGGTGGCAAAACTGTGGCGGCAGCTGAGAAAGAACTCTTCCTCAGTATAGAAAAGATGTACGAAATGTACATTTACTTAATGTCGGTAATGACATACGTAAGAGATGTAGCAGAGAAGAAAATTGAGGACAACAAGAAAAAACGACTACCCACTGAAGAAGATTTGAATCCAAATATGCGTTTCGTTCAGAATCGCTTTTTGAAGCAACTCGATGTCAATAAGAGTTTAAATGCTGCTTCTGAAAAAAAGAAAGTTTCTTGGACGGGCGAAGGAGAATTGATTAGAAAGTTTTACCGTGTTCTTCTGGAAAGTGAAGAGTATCAAAACTACATGTCGGCTGAAGAGGATAGCTACGCGGCAGATAGGGAGTTGGTCATCCGATTTTTTAAACGTCACTTGATTAACCTGGAATCATTCCAGTCTTTCTTTGATGAAAAGAGCATTTTTTGGTCAGATGACTTAGATATTGTGGCCTCAATGGCCTTGAAGACTTTCAAAAGTTTCGAAGAAGATTCTGATGAATTTACCCCAATTCTTTCGCTGTGGAAGGATCCTGAAGATGAGATTGAGTTTGCTAAAAATCTTTTCAGGAAGACGCTTTCTCAAGCTACAGAGCACAATAAGCTCATAAAAGAACACACTGAGAATTGGGAGATTGAACGAATAGCAATGATGGACATGATCCTCATGCGAATGGCTTTGACAGAAGCTCGTGAGTTTAAGCAGATACCGCTTAAAGTAAGTCTGAACGAATA
>CAZKXG010000130.1:0-10410 GCA_964556465.1 uncultured Cryomorphaceae bacterium
CTGGATGAACTGGAAGACTTTTTCGATACCCATAAGTTCTTCCTGTTTGCTGAAGACTATTTGAAGTTGAAGCACTTTTTGATCACCGGAGCTTTCGTATTGGTTCGTGGGAAGGTGATGCCGAAAAAATGGAGCAAGACAGGAGAGTTGGAATTTAAAATTACAGGAATTGAATTGTTAAATGAGCTTAGGGAGAAACGGACCAAGAAAGTGCTGCTTGAGGTGAGAGCTGAGGATATTTCTGAGGAATTATTGATTGGATTGGAGCCACTGATGCACAAAAATGGAAATGGAGGCACCTGTGCTGTGGAGTTTCGAGTAGTTGATCCGGTGCGAAAACTTTCGGTGCGCATGCCTTCTCGCTCTATGAGAATAGATTTATCCAATGATTCCATAAAGCAATTAGATACCATTCACGGAGTCAGCTACAAGTTAAAGGCTTAATTTTGTGCTCTATTTGAACAACGTCGTTTGGTTGTCAAAGAGACAACGAAACTTGAAATACTTTTGATCTCAAAATATACTATCATGGCAGTTGAATTTACACAAGCAAACTTCGAAGAAATGGCGCTTAAATCAGACAAACCGGTTTTGATTGATTTCTGGGCAGAATGGTGCGGACCATGCAGAATGGTCGGACCGGTGGTCGAAGAGATTGCTAAAGAATACGATGGAAAAGCCGTTATCGGAAAAGTGAACGTGGATGAGAATCCTGAAATTTCGATGAAATACGGAATTCGTAACATCCCTACAATCCTTTTCTTGAAGAATGGAGAAGTAGTTGATAAAAGTGTAGGAGCTGTTCCTAAGAACGTTCTGACTGAAAAGCTTGATAGCCAAATGTAGAATTGGCAAATTAGATTTAAAAAGCGCCCTTGAGGCGCTTTTTTTGGTTTAGCACCGTTGGTTTTTCTAACTTCGACTTTATGCCATTAAACATTGATCGCAATAGGTACCAAAATCTCACCAAGATAGAATTCTTGGCCAAACAAGTGGTAGAGGGTTTCATTACCGGATTGCATAAAAGTCCATTTCATGGCTTCTCAGTAGAGTTTGCCGAACACCGGATTTACAATACGGGTGAAAGCACGCGCCACATCGATTGGAAACTGGCAGCCAGAACAGAGAAGCTTTTTGTAAAACGCTACGAGGAGGAGACCAATTTGCGCTGTCGGATTCTCCTCGATACTTCGGGATCTATGCGCTACCCTGAGCCAAAAGGTGACGACGAGCATAGCAAGTTTACTTTTTCCGTTTATGCAGCCGCGGCCCTGACTGAAATTATGCGTCGGCAAAGGGATGCTGTAGGTTTTACCACTTTTGACGAAGGAGTGAATTTTCATTCACCAGCAAAGAGTACCACTGCGCATCACAAATTTCTCTTCACCGAAATGGAGAAGATTATGGCTGATGAGGGAACAGGTGCTAAGACATCCGCGGTCGATGCTTTTCACGAAGTAGCAGAGCGAATCCCGCGACGCTCTCTTGTGATCGTGTTCAGCGATATGTTCGACAATTCAGATCGCGAGGAAGAGCTTTTTTCTGCACTCCAGCATTTGAAATTCAATAAGCACGAGGTAGTTCTCTTTCACGTTACCGATAAAAAAACGGAGCTTGACTTTAATTTTGAGAACCGGCCTTACACCTTTGTTGATACCGAAACGGGTGAGCAGGTAAAAGCACACCCAAATGAGATACGCGAAACCTACCTTAAGGAGATTAGAAAGTTTAGAAACGATCTGAAGGTTCGATGCGGCCAATATGGCATCGATTTGGTAGAAGCCGACATCGCTGAGGGCTTCAATCAAATCTTGATGAAATTTTTGATTAAGAGGGGGAAGATGAAGTGATTGGAATTCTTTTCCAATGAAAGTTTTATTTTCCTCCAAATAGGTTTGTTCAATTAAGAAAATCATTTACTTTTGCCACCGCTTCGAATGAGAAGCATATAAGAGGTCCGGTAGTTCAGTTGGTTAGAATGCCTGCCTGTCACGCAGGAGGTCGCGAGTTCGAGTCTCGTCCGGACCGCAAACAAAGCCTTTCATCGCAAGATGAAAGGCTTTTTTGCTTTTGGGAAAATACCGAGCTCGCTCGAGTATTTTCCCAAAAGCAAAAAAGACCAAGCGCGGAGCGATTGGCTTTGTTTGCGAAGCCCCCCTTGAGTCCGCCGACCGGAGGGAGGCAATCTTACCTTCGTGAAGTTTTCACCTTTTTCTTCCCCACTGGTAAACCAAGTTCAGCTCAAACGCTCTCGCTGAGGAACCGAAATCCGCAACATCAGAGATATCGACATCGTAAGCCAGCCCCAGGGTGTAGTTTCCCCATTCCACTAAGCCTTTTATGATGACGGCTCTTGAAGGCTCGTAAAAAGCCCCGATCATCATGGATGACTGATTGATCTCTTTGATAAACGTATTGCCTGATACCAAGACTTGCTTGAAATAGGCGCCTGCCACAATTTTTGAGGAACCATTTTGGTAATGACCAAATACTGCAGGGACGACAGCCATCATTTCGTTTATTCCAATTTGGGCATTGGCGAAACCTGTCACTCTGATCCCAATTTCTTGAGTCAGTAATTGAGAATCAGAAAGTGAAACCCGCCCAAGATGGTATGCAGAAAGCCCCGCTTGAAACAGCAGAGGTAATTTCTTGCTTCGGCCTATTGGCTTCTTTTGCATTTCGTACACCACACCTGCTCCCAGGTCTAGGTGACTTTCGCTATCTCCTGCAAAAGACTCGCCGCTACCGATACTCGGATCGTAGAATACTCCATTAAATTGGCTGGCCCACTTTCCATCGGCTGGGTTCACGCTTCGTTGGTCAAAAGCGGTCGAGAGGCCTCCTGATAGCGTGGAGTTTGCGGTAAGCTGAACGCGATAGGCTACTTGTGCTTCTACGAGAAGGGTGGTGAGCTCGGGATCACCTGCCTTATCACGGAGGAAGTTAATTCCTACTCCCAAACCATTTTTCTTTTTCGATCGGCTGTTTTTTGTCAAGCGTGTATCAAAACTCGCCGCAATGGTATTGAACGGTCTGGCTACTGCTCCCCACTGATTGCGGTAGTTGAGACCAGCTCTGAAATCATTACCATTGCCCACTGCAGCTGGATTGATAAGGGTAGGCAAGAGGTATTGCTGGGAAAACAACGCGTCCTGAGCGCTTAATTCCGCAGAAAACATCAATATCAATATGACCCATTTGAAACACCTCAATTCTACCGGAGAATCTGAATATTTCCGGACTCTTCAACGGGCTCACCTTCTTCGAGCACGGCTTTAAAAGTATAAATAAGGGCACCCGATACAGGCTCGCCATTGTGAGTGCCATCCCAACATGATTCCAATTGAGTGGTAGCGAATACTTCTTCACCCCACCGATTGTACACTGCAAAGTCTACTTCCAGAATTCCATTTCCGAGTACGCATAGTTGGTCATTCAGACCATCGTTATTTGGAGAAAATACGGTTGGAATGAAAGTCGTTGGTGGTGGGATTTCTCGTTCCACGAAGAGCGTATCAGAAGAAGTACAGCCAAGCTCGCTGGTAACTTGAACTACATAGGTTGTAGTGGCTTGAGGGTTCACCACAGGAGTGCTGCAATCCGTGCAGCTCAGACCGTCCTCCGGTGTCCAGAGGTAGGCTGGATTGTCTGGTTCAGGTGTATTAATAACTTGGACGGTTTCAGATTGGAGAAACTCCAGAAAGAGTGAGTCGGGACTGATCGTAGTGCTAAAATCTCCAAATGAGCCAATTGTCAAACTATTATCGAATGTGCAACCGAAGATGTTTGTTGCTTCAATGGTGTAGGTGCCGGCGGACAAGTTTAGAGCCTCGGTGGTATTGACCGGAACACCACCGGACCATGTCAATTCAAATTCGTCCAATGCATTTGGCGACAAAGAAAGAATGGCTGTTCCAATATTTTGACCGCAACTATCGGGCGTAGCAGCAATGCTGTCTACAGGGTTAGCCGGGTCTGAAAGTCCGAAGCCTGAATTGATTGTACATCCGTAAATATTCTCCGCAGAGTAAGGATAAAAACCAGCTGCAAGATTATCTCGGAAGAGTGTATCGCTCGGAATATCTGTCCAGGAGAAAGCGGTGATGGTTTCGTCCAATGGCTCTACCGTTATGGTTCCATCGGCCAGTCCTACACATGTAGGGTTAAACAAGTCGGCTTGGATAAACGGGGCGGGGTAGATTGTAGTGACCTGTACCGAGTCATCGTCGGAGCATGCAAGCCCTGTTCCCGTTACATAATACCAACCAATATTCTCGACCGTGGCACTATCCAGGGTGTAGGGTGATCCCGAAAATGAAATGGTGTCCGGTCCTATCCACTCATATGTGAGGGCGCTGTCGGCAGTGAATACCAGTTCTTCTCCTTCGCAGATAGAATCTGTAACAGTCGCGGTAATTTCAAACGGTTCTTCAACGATGATTCTTACCGATGAACAACCTGTGTAATCATCTATACTCTCCGCTCTGATGTAAAAGGAAGAGGTGGTATCCGGTGCGAGCCAGATTTCGTTCCCTTCTCCTATAAAATTGTCAGTACCGCCACACGTATCAGCATACCATACCCACATAGCTCCTTGTGCCAAGCATCCTCCGCCTACACTAACCAGAATACTGTCTCCCAGACAAATAGCCGGGTCATAATGTCCTTGGCCAACTCCATATTGATTTCCGCCAACGCAAATGTCATAGGGCGGTGTGGATCGGTTTGTTGTAAATCTGGTAATAAATGCATCGGCAAGACCGCCCCCATATTCTGCTTGGTGGGCTTCTTCCTCTTCGCCATTAGCAAAGGCAATGGTTGAATCTGACGCCGTCTCACCGGCAAAGAAAATTGCAGAAACGCCGTATACATCCATTCCTTTTGCCGTTTCGTTCAATTCTCCGCCAAAGTATTTACCCCAAAGTTTTGCTCCGCTATTCATATCATATCGAGCTAAAAAGGCATCGTACTCGCCGCTCAGAGCCGTAGTGTCTGAGAGTTCATCTTCGGGGAGATCAATGTTTTCTTCTGAAAGCGTATTTCCTAATACGAATATGGATGTATCACCATCCAGGTCAATGGAGATGGCTTGATCATCCAATGGGCCCCCGACGTAAGTGAACCAGTCATTGAATCCTTGATCGCTGAAACTGCCGATGAATCCATCCAACCCACCTGACGGCGCTGCCAAATCTGTGAAAGTCTCAATTCCATCTATGTCTGAATCGGTATATCCACTCAGAAAGAAGACCAATTCATCCTCCTTGGCGCAGATATCTGTGATCATATCTTCACCTGCTCCACCAAAGTAGCTCGACCACCAAACATTGTAGGTCGTATCCATACTGAAGATTACGCCGTCTGAATTTCCTAGCGGCACTGTGCTCGCTGCATCTGATGTGGCTAAGCCTGTGGAGCCATCCGTGTTGATGGCTACGAACAATTCAGGTATGGAATTGATCGCGAATCCAACAGCCGTTTCGTTACTCGCCCCCCCGAGATACATACCGCGTTCTGCTTCTCCCGAAAAATTGAATTGCACCAAAAAAGCATCGGTTCCTCCGCCATGGGGTTGAGGAACATTGAGGTTATTCTCTTCTAGTAATGTGTTGCTTGCCGTAGTTCCCAATGCGTGAATTGACCCATTGTTAAATGCTTCGCATGCAACGACATCGTCATCCATTGGACCGCCTAAATAGGTATCCCAAATGATCGTTCCAAGACGGTCGAATTTTGCCACAAATCCGTCTTGATTTCCCGCTAATGAATCTTGAAAAGCTTCTCCTTGTGCAATAGAGTCTGTAGAGTTGGTGCGCCCAACCAGATAAACGTGCTCGAAATTATCGACGCAGATTCCCAGGCCTTCATCTTCGGAGCTACCACCGTAGTAAGTGCTCCAGTGCCGAAGTCCGTGCTGATTGAATTTAAGGAGGTAGGCATCAGTGCCGCCACCCGCATAAGTGTTTTGGTAACTCCCCGCGGAGGCAATCATCTCTAAACTCTCTGTAGTTCCTGCAATGAATACGTTACCAAGTGAATCGGCCACAATATCATTGGCAGTATCGTAAAGGCTATCACCGTGATAAGTTGACCATTCGTAAACCACCTCGGGATCAATCACCATTGTTTTGTTTTGATGATTGTCATCGCAAACCTCAAATCCGACAATGAGAGAATGCTCCCCCTCTTCAATTATTTGGTACTCCACTTCAATTCGTTCTCCCGTTTCACTAAGCCAGCTGGCTGGAATATTTTCTGTGATCTCTTTTCCCGAAAGGGTAAAAGTGATGGTTCCTGCCTCAATCCGATAGGTATCGAAGCCTTTGTATTCCATTTTTATATCACCTACATGAGCACCCTCTTTTAAAATGAAGTCGTACTTGAAATGAGTTCCGCCCGAGTAAGCTGCGATGTCAATATTGTCGTAAACGTTTTTGTAAATGAGCTCTTCGTATAGGCCGATTTTTTCGAATCGCTCATCTCCTTTGATCACGTTCAGCTCTTCTTTTGATCTATTTCGAGCAAGCAATTGAACACCTTCATTCGCACCGATGAAATCCATATCCATGCGGTGAAAGAGAATCGATCCATCATCGATGCTTTTGTGGTAAGTGTCGAAAGAAAGTCCCGATTCTTTGAATTGGACATTCAACCCGTTTCGCGAAGACCAGAGGTATTGAACGGCATCGATAGCCGCTCCTGTAGTCGTGCGGATTTGACCTTCGTTTTTCACAAAGGCCTTGGGAGATGGTGTGGGGTTGCCCGCCCAAGTGATGCTGATTAAAAAAAAGAAGAGTGTCGTGAAGATCGCCTGTCTCATATCGGATTTCATTTGATTGAAACAAGATAAGGTTTTTGACTGTGAAGCCGAGAAGAGAAATTGGCAATAATTAACAGGTCAGGATTATTCGATTACTTCGAAAATATCCTGCGCAAAGATTTGATAGGTTTTTTCTCCCGCTCTAATGGCGATTGTTTGCCCCGATATTCCAATCACCATTCCTCTCACTAAGGTACTTTCATCAATTTTAAAACCGACCTGATCTCCCACGCTGAAATCAATTTCATCGGTGGTAAACCCCTTTTTCATTTCGAACATGAGGTATTGCTTCATGTTTTCGTATACTTTTCCGTTTTGATCAATAAGGGTTAAGTGGCCATTGCTTGCTTTTCTTAGGATGTTCACGCCGATCAATTCTCCGTTTAGCATGATTCCTAAAGCCTCTCTGTTGTCAAGGTTTGTAGTGTAAGCTAGCTCTAGGTTATTTTGAAAAAGTTTTTGGAGACTATCCGTTTCCAACACTCCAAATTGAACGATATCGGCACTCACTGTCGCCTTTGTGGTATTCACAATAAAGAAGTAGGAGCGCTTGAAGTCTACGCTGAGATTTGCGTATGCCTGTCCTTTTCTAAGTGGAAAGCGGTTGTACATACTTCTCTTTGCATCAAGAACAAGTCCGGTGGGGTCGAGTCCGCCTATTCCAAATACATGAGTCGTTTGCGCATTACCAACTGCCATTCCGATTAATTCAAAATCTTGGCCGTGCAGGCTGGCGCTGTCGTTCATCATTCCTTCATGAAAGGCGCAGGAGCTGATGCTAATGGCTAGTAGAGCTAAGGTGAATAGTTTTAGCGTTTTCATAGTCTTTTGAGAACTTTTAATTGGTTAGTCATTACGTTACTTGGCTTCACTTCGATCTTTATTGATTTTGGTCTAAATAGTTTCCTTTTCAACAGTAATAATATTAGTAGTTATCTCATCTAGAATTTTGATAATCACAGCTTCAGAAACGCTTTTTATTTTGGTAGAGGAGAGCGTAATCGTGCCTCTTTACTTGGACCAGAAGATCCTTTAGAATTGATTTCACCTTTGGTATCTTCCAAGAGTTCATCTGTCGCATGTATGGAGCGCACTAAAAAAGTTGAATCTGTTTGTAATAGTAAATACTTGTGGTTGATTCCGGAAACCGTGGCGGTAACATCATCTCCTTTATATTCTGCAGGTACAGATTGGCCAACAAAGTAATCGACGTCCTTGAATCGGACGTTTTGACCCTTCAAGAAGAATTTTCTCAATTTATATTTCTTCTCACCAAAAGCCGGAGAAGTAACCATTACTTTTTTTCTTCCCAAGACTCTAATAACTCTTCCGACTTCATTCTTCTTGTTTTTTACTAATACAACTTCATCATTCGCTTTTATCCAAATGCCTTCTTTCGAAAATATCTGTAGCCCCTTCTCATTGGTAGGTGGCTCAAAGAAGTGCTGAAGAGAATCATTCTTAAGAGAAGGATCGGCTACAATATCTGCGGTAACGAAAATTTGATTCACATTGACCAACAGAAACGGAAACAGCCGCCGATCGACTACCAAATTAGCATAGGCTTGACCTTTTTCTAAGGGGTAGTTGGAGTAAAGGTTCTTCTTTGCGTCGGTTACAAGGTATTTGTGATCCAGGCCACCAATTCCTAAAATGTAAACTGCACTGGCACGACCTTTTGCTTGAGCAATAATTTCTTGATCGAAATTGTCTGGGAGATTCGCGGTCATCATACCGCCATGATAAGCGCAGGAGCTCAACAGCACTAATCCAAATAAATAAGCAGCAATTTGTTTCATAGGTTATTCAGTTTCAATCGGGTTAACATCCTCGGGTGCAAATTCGGTAATCTGATTTCCACTTTTTATCACCAGCATCTTTTCATTCACACCAACAATCATTCCCGTCTTAGATTCTCCGCGAACTTCCCATTGAACCGGTTCGCCCACAGAATATCCATGTTGGAAATCATAACTCAATTCATCAATGAGGTAGATGCTTTTTACATCATAAATGAATTTGCTCGAATCCGCCGAAAGGAGCTCGTAGCGTTTCTTACCAAGCTGTTTTTCTATTTTCATTTTTTTCAACTCCCCCATGGTGTAAACACCCACCTTTGCCCCAATTTTCAAATAGTCGCTCGCATTTCTCCCAACGAGTTGTACTTCAGGTCCGGAAATTGGATTACCGACTTGCTGCTTTGAAAACAAGTCTTCTTTTTTCTGTGATTCAGTAGGGTTAAATTGAACTACATCTGCGCTCACCGTCACCATCGTGGTAACCACGATCAAGTAGAATGAACGCTTATAATCTACTGTGACATTTGAATAAATCTGACCAGCCTTAAGCGGGTAGTTTCTGTACATAGCCCTCTTGGCATCAAGTACCAAAGCATCGGGTTTTAGCCCACCGATTCCGAAGACTTGCTTTGTTTGGGCTTGGCCAATAGCCAGATCCATGATTCGAAAGTTGTCATCGGTTACCGCTGCATTGCTGGAAGTATTACCGGTATGAATAGCGCAAGAGCTTAAAATGGCAATACCAAGTAAAAAGTTCAATAGTCTCCTCATCATTTTTCTTTTTTTCGTTCCCTCCGAAAGTAGAAAAAATCTCAAAAAAAAGGAGGGTAGTTGCCTACCCTCCCGTACTTATTATCCAAAAATTGATCTTAAACCAATTCGGAAATTTTATCGATTGCCTGATTCAGCGTGCCATTTGGTCGCATAGAGCTGTTCACCTGATCTTCTTCAGGCTTGTAGTAGCCTCCCAAATCAACCGATGTTCCTTGAATGTCAAGAAGTCCTTGGTTTATTTTGTCAAGATTATTTCGAAGCTCTACGGCCAATTCAGTAAAAGCTTGCATTAGTTCTTGATCTTCTTCTTGAGCGGCCAATGCCTCGGCCCAGTAAAGGGCGAGGAAAAAGTGACTTCCACGATTGTCGCGTTCTTTTACTTTTCGTGAAGGAGATTTATTCTCGTCCAAGAATTTTCCGGTGGCCTCTTGAAGTGTTTCGCCGAGAAGAAGCGCTCGTTTATTGTCAAATGTTTTCCCAAGGTGATTCAATGATTCTGATAAGGCTAAAAACTCACCCAAAGAATCCCACCTCAGGTGATTTTCACTGACAAATTGCTGAACGTGTTTTGGGGCCGATCCACCCGCACCTGTTTCAAAAAGGCCGCCTCCGTTCATCAATGGAACAATGGAAAGCATCTTTGCGCTGGTTCCTACTTCCAAAATCGGGAAAAGGTCGGTGAGGTAATCCCGAAGAACATTACCTGTTACCGATACCGTATCTTTTCCTGCTTTTATGTGCTGAAGAGAAAGCTTAGTTGCTTCGACAGGCGAAAGGATACGAATATCCAACCCTTCCGTATTGTGCTCCGGTAAGAAGAGCTTTACTTTCTTGATGATTTCTCTGTCGTGTGCTCTGTTTTCATCGAGCCAGAAAATAGTCAGATCGCCTGTGTCTTTCGCTCGGTTTACCGCTAGTTTCACCCAGTCTTTCACAGGTGCATCTTTGGTTTGACACATGCGCCAGATATCGTCTTTCTCCACTTCATGGTTCATCAGCACTTCTCCTGCTGAG
>CAZKXG010000131.1:0-9064 GCA_964556465.1 uncultured Cryomorphaceae bacterium
TAAAGGCAATGGGAAAGCTGAAGATCAAAGCAGGTAGAGCAGCACCTGTATCGTTTATTCCAAACAATACAAAGGCCACAGCAGTGGGGAAAGTAACGGATACCCTATGAGAGAAATGATTGGAAAAATCAGGTTCGCCATTTAGAAGATCCACGGCAGCTTTGGCGTATTCCATATCGTCGTAACCGTAGTGACCAATGTACACAAGATTGTGGTAAAGCAGGATGACCAGCAGGTGCGCCAGGATTACGACCCAATTGACGATTTTTTTTCCGTTCATGGCCCGAAATTATGAATTCAGCTCGTGCGGAAAGAATTTATTTGCCATCAAGAATCAAGCAGTTTTGGCTGCTAGCCAAGCCATTGGTATATATGCGAAGATTAAGTCTACTGCAATAAACCAAGTGGGAGCCGGTATCATAAATGCAGCCGTTATTCCGCCCAACATGGTAAATACCCCAATCGCGTAAGCCATTTTGACCTTGTGTGAAGCTGCTACCTTCACCGCAATTAAAGCACCGACCAAAGTGCCCAATGCATGAGCCAAAAATGTCATAAAGAAATTTCCAAAGCTGAATTCGTCAATGTGGTTTACATAAGTATTCACGTCATTGGGATCGAATCCCTCAGGAAGTGGAAAAATAGAAGGTGAAATGGTGACTATAGCCATATTGACAATTCCTCCGATTACTGCTCCTAAAACAAAGGCCAGAATATTTCTCAAGACAGGGTTCATGGTTTATTTTATTTGGTGTGGAATAAATGTAGAGAAAATAATAAGTCGCTAAGGCACAAGGATCAACTCACCTTCACCCGAGTCTTCAATAAGTGTAATGATTTCAGGTGCTCCCGAAAGAAGAATATCACCGCGATTCAAGATTGAGTAAGAAAACTCATCCAGGACTTTCACCTGGCATGATGCTCCCGACTTGTTCTCAACGAATGCCCGATTGGCGGTAAGCGTCGAAGCATCTACTTCCATTAAAGCGTCATTCCAAATATTGAGTTGATCTGTCCTTCCCGAAAAGCTCATTGCTCCACTGCAAGGAAATAGATTGTAATAACCGAATACGCGACAATTGATTTTTAGATCGGCAATATTCAACTTGCTGCTGACTATGAGCAGCAGGTCATCTGATTGGAGGGTGTCAATCGACGAAATCGTGCAACTCTCGCTCGCTTTGATTTGTGCAAGAGAGTCGCAGTAAACATCCAACATGACTTTGTTGGACTCAGGCCTCAGCCAAGGCGCCTTCACTTTGTTTTCAATTATTACCGAGTCTCCCTCTGATATCAAATCGAGATCTTCAATAAAGCGTTCTGACCCACTGGCTATGATTCTGAATTCATCAGAGGTATGAAAGCGAACTTCAAAGCTATCGTTGAATTCAATTTTATTGAAGTCATCTAAATCAAATGTCCTGATCAGTTCATCGTCTTTGGAACAACTCCAAAAGACAAGCAACAGCGATATAATGCAGAGTCTTCTCATTTTCCCCAACGATAACCGAATCCAAATTCGGGGTGATCCAAAATGTGTAAGTGCGACTTCATAGCGAAGTAGGCAATAAATTTATCCGATACATCGTAACGTACCATAGCTCGATTGTAAACCGGCTCGTCTTCCACTTCATTGGCAAGGCCGACGTAGACACCGGCTTGGAGAATGAGACGAAGTCGATCATAGCGCAGAGAAAATGAACCATGTATTCCAGTGCTCCATTGCATGATGGGGTCATACGTTTTACTATCGTTGATCGAGAGCTCTGTTTCAGCGGAGCCGTCGTAGAAGACATCCGGCCCAACTCCGATAGCGATGATTCTCGATAGCGGCTTCCAAACATCGCCTGTGACGGAGAATGTGAAATGACGTGAGGCTCTCAATGCCCGAGTTGATTTAAACCCCGGAGCCAAGGCTGCTTCGTAGAATACTTCGCGCGAAGGCTCAAAAGAATCAGTACTTCGCGCAATTTTTTCTTGTCTCAAGACATACGATAGCCCCAAATAGGCGGTACCATTATTAATCCCAATATTCGGTTCGGCGGTATTGGCATTAGATAAGTGCCCGAAAGCCAAACCCGTTTGAATTCCCAAGCGGTCAGAGAGCTGATAGCGCAGGTCGACTTTTGTTTGAAAATGTGCATTCAGATTTGAACCGACTACCACATTGTATGGGTTCGTCTCTTCGTCGTAAGTTTTGGTGACATATCCCAAACCCAATCCTATAGAAATACCCGCATTAAACTTCGGAGATTGAAAAACGGGAAGTCGGATGAAAGGAAAGAGGGCAATTTCACTTCCGTGAATCTCACTGTTTCCCAAGGTAGTGTAGAAAAAGGTGAGTCCTACCGTAGGGTAGTTGTACACCGCATTCCATGGGTTTTTGGGGCCTAGCCTTTTTTCAAGAGAAACTTCGCCACTTCTCACAGGTTCATCTGTGAGTAGTATAAAACTCGAGTACTCGGGAATCACGAAGCCGTAATGTCCGTTTACGCTCAAGCTTAGTCCACCTGCAAGTGAGTCTCTTCCTGCTTGACCAAAAGCACCATGAATGCTGTATAGGCTCAGAATCAGTGCTATGAAGATATGGAGAATGCGTTTCATTTTCTCGTGTCAGCGAAGATCGAAAAATACCATAAAGATTGTCGTGGGTTCCATGAAGTATTAACTACCAAGTATTGAGATAAATCAGACCTAATCATTTTTAATTGGTCTTTTCTCTGGCCTTTGACATTCTTCCCGCTGCCTCTGCCTACTCAAGGAGAGCCAGGCCCACAACCCTTTCATTCTTAATTGATAATTGAGAATTGCTCATTCCTAACTGAAAAAAAGTGTTCACCTTTTTAAAATAAATCGATGAACAAGCAAAACCGCTCGACGAGTTAAGTTAAAAATCAATCTAAACCTACCTTAAACTCATTCAACTCAAAGGGCACTAAAAACCAACTTAAATGAAGTATTGCTTACACAAAATGAGAGGGGGGACGAGATTCGTTTTTCTCTTCCTCCTGAGCTTGGCAACCACGGCCGTATGGGCCGATGTCGAGCCAAATGATGATTTCGCAAATGCGAATCCGCTGAATCTTGGTGTGGAAGTTTCCGGAGAACTGGGAGCCGCTGACGCCAGTGATTATTATGCTGTTCAATTGCCCGAGAATGGCGAAGTGTCCATCTCTGCTACCTATGAGGGCATAGGAGGTTTTCTTTACTTGTATCGTTCCAATCAAACTCAAGTGGGCTTCGAGTCAATTTCGACTTCCGCTACGCTTACACGTGATTGCATCGGATCAGGACTGGTATACGTTCGTGCATCACGCAATTCGGGAGAGGGTTCGTATACTTTGGAGGTAACGCTACAAGGACTCACGTTAAGTGAAGATACGGAGCCTAATAATACGCAGTCAGCCATCGTTGATACCTATTCGGAGGGAGAAGTGTTTACAGGCCATTTAGGTTATCAAGGCGAAAACTCGGGAAATGCCATTGATAGTGAGGACTGGTTTCAAGTAATCAGCTCTACTGATGGAGATGTTACGCTGAATGTTGAGTTTACCAATTCTTTGGGAGGATTCATTTACCTCTACAGAAAAGATGGTGTACAACTGGGCAATACATCAGCATCGGTAGGAGCGAATGCCCTAACCATAAATTGTTTGGCCGATGATACGCTCGCAGTTCGGATTTCGCGAAATGCAGGGTGCGGATCATACAGCGCGTCAATAGCAACGGTGCCTCCCGGTTTTAGTGAAGACAATGAACCCAACAATCTCCAAAGTACCATCATTGATACCTATGAAGTAAACGAAACGTTTACCGGACATCTTGGTTACCTCGATGCAGACACGGGAACGGATACCGAGGATTGGTATAATGTGGTATTGGATAGTGACGGTCGGGCAGAGTTTACCATCACACCTACCGGCAGCCTCGGAGGGTTCATCTATTTCTATTCCAAGGCGGGTGTTTCTTTGGGCAATATTGGTTTCGGCAGTGAAACAACAACCACTTTGATTGAGGACTGTGTGGCAGAAGATACGATCGCGGTCAGGATTTCGAGAAATGCAGGTTGCGGTTCCTACAGTGCTTCTGTTCAGGTGGTGAGTCCTACGTTTACCATTGACAATGAACCGAATAATGTTCAAGCCGACATTATTGATACCTATCTAATAGATGAGTCATTTACCGGGCACCTCGGCTATTTTGATGCCGATCTTGGAACCGACACAGAGGATTGGTACAGCATTGTCTTGGATAGTGACGGTAGGGCAGAATTTACCATTACACCTACCGGAAGCCTCGGTGGTTTCATTTATTTCTATTCTAAAACGGGTGTTTCACTCGGTTTCGCCGGATATGGAGGTGAAACTGCTACCACTTTAGTAGAAGATTGTTTGGCTGAGGATACCATTGTTGTGAGAGTGTCACGAAATGCGGGGTGTGGCTCTTACACGGGCGTTGTAACGTTGTTTGCTCCGCCACAACCTAATGACGCCGAGCCAAATAACACCCAAGCCACTAGCTCAGCTACTTTCCAAACTGATGAAGAGTTTACCGGCCACCTTGGTTATTTCGATGCCGATACAGGCACAGATACTGAGGATTGGTTTGCCGTAGTTTTGAGCAATGATGGTTCGGCTACTCTAAATATTGAATCAGATGGTTCGCTGGGTGGATTTATTTATCTCTACTCGAAAGCAGGTGTTTCGTACGGATTTCAAGGTTACTCTGCCAACCAACCAAACTCTCTGACTATTTCATGTTTGGCAGCAGATACTGCTTTTGCGCGAATCAGCCGAAACACCGGTTGTGGATCGTATACTGCATCTGTCAATGTTTCGCCTGATGTCTATAACAATGATTTGGAACCAAACAATGTCCAAGCTGAAGCAATCGCCACCAATGGCGGAGTGATCAATGAAGGTCATATCGGCTTTTTTGATGTTGACACCGGAACGGATACAGAAGATTGGTATAGTTTCAATGTAAATAATGTTCCCTTCGAAGCCGAGGCTGAATTGCAAACGGTAGGTTCGGCTACGGGGTTTCTTTATTTCTACAATTCGTCAGGCGTTTCACTGACCTTTGTTGGATTTAGTGAAGGTCAAACGGTTCTTCCGTACACATTCACCGAAACAGGTACGTACGCCGTTCGCATCAGCAGAAACGGCGGCTGTGCCCAGTATCAGTTGAACAAACTTTGCGGAACCGATCCCGAAATTTCCATTGCGGAAGCTGATCAAACGGTATGCCCGGGAGAGGAGGTAACGTTTAATGCGAGTGCGGGTTTCGAACAATACGAATGGGTCAGCGATGGCGCCGTCGTGAGTACCGAGCAAGCACTTACTACTTCAGAACCGGTTACCTACTTTGTCAGAGGGTTTGATGCCAATGGCTGCATCGGTGTTTCCGAGGAGGTCAATCTTTCCAACTTCACCGTTCCTAACCTTACGGCTTCTGCCAATGGCGATGCTACTATTTGCGAAGGAGAATCCGTGACAATTACCGCATCTTCAGGATTTGCTACCTACTTGTGGTCCAATGGTCAAATCGGTCAATCCATTGAAGTAACGGCAGACGGCACTTTTTCTGTAACCGCCATCACGGCTGACGGATGTTCGGAAGAATCAAATGAGGTGGTTGTAGATGTGAAAGATGTCCCGACTTTGAGCATTGTTGCCGATGGAGAAGTTGAGTTCTGCTTGGGAGGCTCGGTTACGCTTAGCGCGAATGACGCTTTCGAATCGTATCTCTGGAATACCGGTGATACGGGACCTTCACTTATCGTAGAAGGATCGGGAACCTACTTTGTGACGGGAACGACCATCGACGGGTGTGAGGCCATTTCAAATTCCATTGAAGTTGCGGTATTTGATAACGAAGGTCCGTGTGTGATTGATTGTGCTGGTGTAGCGGGTGGTTCGTCTACCACAGATGAATGCGGCGTTTGCGACGATGATCCAACGAACGACAACGAAACGTGTACCGACTGTGCAGGTGTAATAAACGGTGAGGCATTCCTCGACAATTGCGGGGAGTGCGTTGGTGGAAATACGGGCGAAGAGCCATGTACTGAAGACTGCTTTGGCGTACCCGGTGGAACAGGTGTAGTTGATGAATGTGGTGTTTGTCGCGAGGCGGATGACCCCGACTTCAACAGCACTTGTCTGGATTGTGCCGGTGTTCCGAATGGAGAATCCATTTTCGACGAGTGCGGTGTTTGCCGTCTTCCCAACGATCCCGACTTCAATAGCACTTGCGTGGATTGTGCAGGAGTTCCAAACGGAAATTCGACCGAGGATGAATGTGGAGTCTGTGACGATATTGCCGAAAACGACAATGAGACTTGTGCAGACTGCGAAGGTGTTCCGAATGGACCTGCTGAGCAGGGAACTGCATGCGATGCAGACGGACAAGCGGGTTCGTATGATGAGAACTGCAACTGCGTGCCTGATGTAGTAAGCTGCGATTACGTTTACTTCTTGGCTTCAGCCAATGACTTTGGTGGCTCAGATATCTACAGCTTTATGGCTACCGACGATGCCGATGAAGCCGATCTGAATCTCGTCGCGTCCCTCGATGTGGAAGTGAGCTTGGCTTACGATGAGGTGAGCGGATTGCTTTACATGGTGCACAGAAATGATGCAGCCTACCAAACGCTGGACATGAATGCTACCGAAGTGGAGCCAAGCGAGGTTATTGAAACTCAGTATTCCGTTTCAGGATTTACAGGTGCAAGTTTCAACGATGGCTCACTATTCGCTTCAAGCGAATTGATGAATCGAGTGTACACTTACCACCCACAAGATGGAGTAGGGGTGGCCGTTTCGGGTGCCAATATCGGTGATGGGGATATAGCCTTCGGTGAGAATGGTATGCTCTACTTGGTTTCTTCGGGCCCAAATCGAGCTTTCGAAGTCATCATCAATGGCCAGAATGTCAACTTAGGCTTTGTCCCGGAGGGATCTTCCGGACTCGCATTACGCAGCGACGGAGACTTCTTCCTATCGGTTGATGGTCGTCAAAGGCTAATCGTAGGTGATGCTGATGCCAATGACACCGGTCAGAGAGTTCAGCTCTTATTGGACGGAGAGTCATTCTTTGTGAATCAAGGTGATATGGCTTCGGGCTGCATGCCGATTAATGTAGCCGGTATTTGGACAGGCACAAGCACAGAGATGCAATCCTATTTGAATCTTGAAATCGCTCCGAATCCAACCGAAGGAACATCATACGCAGTGTTCAGTTCTTCGAAAGAAGCTGCCGCAACGCTGGAAGTATACGACATGACCGGAAGGAGAGTAGCAATGCTTTTCAACGGAATGATGGACGCGGACGCTGAGTACCGAGCAGAGTTTGATGGAAGTGGTTTGCCAAATGGCGTCTACCTCTATCGCTACACCAGCGGTGCTCAAGTGGAAGTCAAGAAGTTGATCATAGCCAGATGAGTTGAATAACAACCATTAAACTATCAAAGCCCTGCTCTTTTTCGAGCGGGGTTTTTATTGAAGTGACTTCGTATTATGAATTTGAGTACGCCGATTATGCGGCCGTTGCCTCTTATAGTTTTATGCCATTGCTTGATTTCAAACATTTTAAAATGCCTGAATCTACGGATTGGAAGCTTTTATACAGTAATGATGAATTTCTAGATCGGCTGGTCTTCATGTATATAGCTCATTTTAGTCTTCAAAGCGTTCATGAAGGAGCAGTCGACAAACCGACTTAGTGAAAGGCGAAAACTGAGTCACTCTTGAAATTAGAGGACTGAATTATTTGAACTATCTTTGCGGCCTGATTAATAGCGGGCATACATACATACTTAATTACTTCATCTTTCCTCAGCCAGTCCCGCAGGAACACATCACAACAATTTCATGGAAAATTTTTTGGAATCGGGCTTAAAGCCTGAAATATTGCGGGCTATAGACGAAATGGGCTTCGTCAAACCTACACCTGTGCAGGTGGAAACATTGGCTTTACTAGAGGATGATGCAAGTGATTTGGTAGCGCTCGCTCAAACGGGAACGGGTAAAACGGCAGGCTTTGGTTTGCCGTTGGTACACCACGTGAACACATCATCAAAAAATACACAGGTCTTGGTTCTGTGTCCAACGCGCGAACTCTGTTTGCAGATTACGAAGGACATTCAGGACTACGCGAAGTACATTGACAACCTATTTATCACTCCTGTGTACGGTGGTGCTCCTATTAGCACGCAAGCGAGATTCCTGAACAAAGGATCCCAAATCGTTGTGGGTACTCCGGGTCGCGTTGTGGATATGATCAAGCGAGGTATTCTTAAATTGGAAAACATCAATTGGTTCGTACTTGATGAGGCGGACGAAATGTTGAACATGGGATTCAAAGATGATTTGGAAAGCATTTTCAAAGAAATGCCGAAGGAAAAATCAACATGGTTGTTTTCAGCCACGATGCCTCCGAAAGTGGAAAGCATTGCCAGAAAATACATGGGTGTTGCCAAGCGCATCAGCATTGGAAAACGAAACGAAGGGGCAAAGAATGTGACCCACGAGTACTACATGGTGCGCGCCTCTGATCGCTACGAAGCATTAAAACGATTGGCCGACGCTCACCCTGAGTTTTATGGTGTGGTTTTTTGCCGTACGCGTCGCGAGACGAATGAATTGGCGACAAAATTAAGTCGACATGGTTACCCCGCTCAAGCGCTCAATGGAGATTTATCGCAGGCACAGCGTGACTCGGTAATGCGAAACTTCCGTTCAAAGAGCTTGCGCATGCTCGTAGCTACCGATGTAGCTGCTCGTGGAATTGATGTAGACGATCTGACACATGTGATCAACTACACCTTGCCCGATGACCCCGAAGTTTACGTTCACCGCAGTGGTAGAACGGGAAGAGCAGGAAAAAGCGGTATTTGCCTTTCTATCCTCCACAGTCGCGAGAACCGCAGACTCCGAGAGATTGAGAAGATGGTGGGCAAAAAGTTTGAACTAAAGAAAGTGCCAAGCATGGACGAGATTGTTCGCGGACGTGTTTTGGGAGTTGGTGAAGACATTCACTACGCGAATGCTGAGCACAAAGA
>CAZKXG010000131.1:9074-10223 GCA_964556465.1 uncultured Cryomorphaceae bacterium
TTTTGACGATCTCGTCTCAGAAATGAACGTGTTGCTTGGTGAGATGGACCGAGAGCAACTCATTTCTCAGCTCACTCGATACGCATTGAAATCTATTGAGGTTGAAACTGAAAAAGGTGGTGACATCAATGTTTCGGCTTCCAAAGGGAGCGACAGAGACGACCGAGGCGGACGACGAGACCGCTCGGGAAGAAGAGACAGAGACGATCGTAGAGAACGTGGTGATCGCTATGAACGAAATGATCGTGGAGGGCGAGATAGCTACCGTGACCGTTCAGATCGTTCTGAGCGCAGCCAACGTCGAGCCGGAGGAGGCAAGACCGAATCGGGTTTTACCACATTGGAAATCAACGTAGGCGCAAGGCAAGAGTTGAAGCCCAACCGATTGATGGGAGTCATCAATGAGGTTATGGGCAACGATAGAATAAATTTTGGCCGAATATCCATTGACGAAGAGCGCAGCACGGTAGACGTTGAAGAAAAGCACGCTACGGAGGTGGCCATGTCGCTCAGTGGCATGAACTTCAGCGGACGACAAGTAGATGTGATCGTTACTGACAAGCACGTTCAATCATCATACGGAGATAAGCCTTTCAAAGAAAAGAAAAGTTTTGGCTCCAAAGGTGGAGGGAAATTCAAAGGAAAAAAGAAAGGCAGCGGCTATCAAAAGAAGGGTGGGGGTTACCCCAAAAAAGGCAGTGGATACCCAAAGAGAGGTAGAAGCTAGTATTCCTAAATCATAAGTCATCAATGGAACCCTCGAAATTATTCGGGGGTTTTTTGTTTTCAAAATGAATGTCTCTGGAATTTTATTTTTTAGTTTAGGCGCTTAAAGCCAATGTGATGAACGAGTTTCCTACGGAAGAAGAACCGCTAGATATTACAGAAGTAAGAACGGTGAAGCGCATCACCATGAAACAGGTGCTGCATTCGGCTATCGATGCGTTTAATATCGAGCGTGGCGGAATTTATACGATTAAGCAGCTTTTTGCCAATCCCGGTGCTACCGTTCTTGACTATTTAGGTGCCAATCGATTTCATTACGTTCCGCCGTTTAGAATATTAATTGTTACCACGGCTATTGCCTTATTCCTTATTGGTTTGGCGCAGTTTACCGAACAGGCAAGCACCACTTTCACACAAGGCTAT
>CAZKXG010000132.1:0-7251 GCA_964556465.1 uncultured Cryomorphaceae bacterium
TGATTATAGCTTGTCCTTGCGCTTTAGCTTTGAGTTTTCCATTCGCATACGGAAATGCCATTCGCCTCATGGGGCGCAGACAATTGTATTTGAAAAGTGCCGCGGCCCTGCATAAAATGGCTAAGGTCACTCATATTGTTTTTGATAAAACGGGCACCCTCACCAGAGGAACAAACGCTAAGGTAAACGTGAAGAGTTATGGCCTGACCGATCTCGATAAATCTGTATTGGTGGCCATGTCGGCACAGTCTGGTCACCCGTTGAGCCGCATACTTTCGGGTGTGTATAACCAATCCCTCTCAGAGTGTTGTTTGCAAAACTTCCGCGAGGTCAAGGGACGTGGACTCAGAGCTTCATTTATGGGAGTAGAGTACAAGTTAGGATCGGCTGCATTTACAAAGGTCTTAGAGCACCAACAGCACCTGAATACCAGCGTAGTGTACCTCACCAAAGACTCTCAACTGATTGCCAAATTCTTAATCGAGAAGGAGTATCGGTCGGGATTACAGAAGCTTTTGGGTGTTCTTAAAAAGACCTATTCGCTCTACCTCTTAAGCGGTGATAACGATAGTGAAAGAGCAAGAATGGAAGCGGTTTTTGGTCAAAGGGACGGTCTTTTATTCAATCAACTACCTCATCAAAAAAAGGAGTTTATCCAGAGATTGAATAGGCAAGGAGCCAATACCGCTATGATTGGCGATGGCCTCAATGATGCCAGCGCACTTAAGGCTTCTCATTTTGGGGTGTCTGTAGCCGATGACGTGTTCAGGTTTGCTCCAGCTTCTGATGCCATACTTGCTTCCGAAGGTTTTCATTTCCTTCCTAAGTTCTTTGACTATTCGAAACAGGTCACCAAGACTGTCAAGTACAGCTTTGCCTTGTCCTTTCTCTACAATATTGTGGGCTTGTATTTTGCCGTGCAAGGCGTGTTGACACCCGTCATTGCTGCCATTCTCATGCCTATAAGTTCAATTACAGTAGTGGGTTTTGTCATCTTTAGAACCACCATCCTCTACCGTAAATTACTGAAAGTGAAGGGGTCAGTTAAAAACTGATAAAAGTCAGGTTTGTACCTGACGGACATCATAAAAATCACTTATCAATTCCCATTCATTTGTATTGTCGAAATCTTTTTTAATGGAAGCACTCTTTGTTCTTATAGGAATTAGTCTAGCAGTGGCCCTCTTGTTCTTGGTCACTTTTCTATGGGCAGTAAAATCTAGACAGTACGAAGATGATTTTACCCCTTCAGTCAGAATGCTCTTCGACTCAGAGACTAAAACTGATTCAAACGAAAATTAAAACAAACCTAGATAGGATATGAAGCTCGAGAAGTTTTACTACGATAATCAAATCGTAAAAATGTTTGCCTATGCCACGATTTTATGGGCAGTTGTCGGAATGCTAGTCGGTTTATACGCAGCATTTTCTTTGGTTTATCCAAGTCTGTCTTTTGGCGTAGAATACATCACCTTTGGTCGTATACGGCCATTGCATACCAATGCGATCATCTTCGCCTTCGTCGGAAACGGAATTTTTACGGGTGTATATTACTCTCTCCAGAGGCTGCTTAAGACAAGAATGTGGAGTGATGCCCTATCGAAAATCAATTTCTGGGGTTGGCAGCTGATCATTGTTTCGGCGGCTTTGACACTTCCATTCGGTATCACTACCTCGAAGGAGTACGCCGAGCTCGAGTGGCCAATTGATATTGCTATTGCTTTGATCTGGGTAGTTTTCGGACTGAATATGATGATGACCATCATTAAACGTAGAGAACGACACCTATACGTAGCTATCTGGTTCTACATCGCCACCTTCGTTACCGTGGCGGTACTTCATATCGTAAACTCTTTTGAACTTCCTATTGGCCTCTTTAAGTCGTACTCCTGGTATGCTGGAGTGCAGGATGCCCTCGTGCAATGGTGGTACGGTCACAATGCAGTTGCTTTCTTCTTAACTACTCCTTATCTGGGATTGATGTATTACTTCATTCCCAAAGCTGCAAATCGACCTGTCTACTCTTACCGACTGTCCATCATTCACTTCTGGGCCTTGATTTTCCTATACATCTGGGCGGGCCCTCACCACTTGCTATATACTTCGCTTCCCGATTGGGCGCAAAGTTTAGGAACAGTATTCTCCATCATGCTCATCGCGCCAAGTTGGGGTGGTATGCTCAATGGACTTCTTACCCTGAGGGGGGCCTGGGATAAAGTACGAGAAAATCCGGTATTGAAATTTATGGTGGTGGCCGTTACTGCATATGGTATGTCCACTTTCGAAGGTCCGATGCTCTCCATTAAGAGTATCAATGCCATTAGTCACTTCACGGATTGGCCCATTGCTCACGTTCACATCGGTGGATTAGGATGGAATGGATTCCTCACCTTCGGTATGCTTTACTGGCTGATACCAAAAATGTGGCAAACCAAACTTCACTCTGTGAAATTGGCCAACGTCCACTTCTGGTTAGGGACTTTAGGTATTGTGTTCTATGCTCTACCTCTTTACTGGGCAGGGTTTACCCAATGGGCCATGTGGCAAGAATTCAGCAAAGACGGATTCTTGGTTTACGGTAACTTCCTCGAAACGGTAACTCAGATCTTGCCCATGTACTTCATGAGAGCAATCGGAGGAACACTTTACTTGACAGGAACAATCGTTATGATCTATAACCTTAGAGTGACGATCAAGCAAGGTAGCTTCCAGAAAGAAGAAGCGGCTGAAGCGCCTGCACTTGAAGGCGAGTATACGGGTCCAAAAGAACACTGGCACCGTCCGATTGAACGCAAACCTGTTCAATTATTGGTTCTTTCTCTAGTAGTGATACTTATTGGTGGTGCTATTGAGATGATACCAACCTTCTTGGTTAAATCCAATGTTCCAACCATTTCTTCGGTGAAACCATATACTCCGCTTGAATTGCACGGTCGTGACGTCTACATCCAAGAAGGATGTAATAACTGTCACTCGCAAATGGTGCGCCCGTTCAGGTACGAAACGGAACGATATGGTGAGTATTCCAAAGCGGGAGAATTCGTCTACGATCACCCATTCCTTTGGGGCTCAAAGCGAACAGGTCCTGACCTTCACCGAGTGGGAGGAAAGTACCCCGATTCGTGGCATTACAATCACATGATTGAGCCGGATAGAATGTCGCCCAACTCGATCATGCCGGTCTACGGATTCCTACTTGATCACAATGTGGATACTTCGACTACCATGGCTAAAATCAATGCGATGCGAACACTTGGCGTTCCCTATCCTGAAGGTTACGAGCTTATCGCCAACGATGACGTTAAGGCGCAGCAAATGCAAATTGTGGAAAGCTTGCGAGGTGATGAAATAGAAGCTGATCCAAATACAGAATTGGTTGCTCTAATCGCTTATCTGCAAAGACTAGGTACCGATATTGCGATGGCAGATGAATCACAAACCGCTGAAAAACAATAATTATGTTGAAATTCATAAAACATACCATGGATACGATAGTGGGAATAGAAATTTTCCCCATCATTTCCTTCTTGATTTTCTTCAGCTTCTTCATCGGTTTATTGATTTACGTGAAGCGCTTGAGTAAGTCTCATGTAGAAACAATGGGAGCACTTCCTTTTGAATCCGAAGAAATTAGTTCAACATCAAAACCGAATTCCAATGATTAAGAAAAAGAATGTATTGATGGCTGCAGCGGTACTTTTGACTTCATTACCCATGGCTGCCGCTGAACCCGAATCAGGTTTTTCAAGTTTGATGGAAGGACCCAATATGGCTCTTGCTATTATAGCGGTCATTCAATTGATCGCAATCATAAGTGTGGGAGGTATTATTAAGCGCTTAACGCGAAACACAGACTACTTCGTCAAGCTCAAGCAGCTGAAAGATCACTCAGGGGCAAAAACAGTCATATTGTTGATGGGCTTTATGGGACTAGCATCTATAGTAAATGCACAGGAAGAAGCCGTTAGAGCTGAGCCGCCTTCATTCCCGGAGTTCTTTCAAGACGCAAATACCCTACTTCTGCTTATAGTCAATATCGTATTACTACTGGCATTTCTTTACATGACAAAACTGTTGAAAAATACAGTATCCATGTTGATGCCTGATTTGGAAAAAGCACCTGAAGAGCAGGCAGTTGAAGAGCCTAGTAAAGTGATGCACGTCCTTACTGATGCTGTGCCTGTTGAGAGAGAACACGAAGTAATGATGGATCACGAGTACGATGGTATTCGCGAGTTGGATAACAATCTGCCGCCATGGTGGGTATGGATGTTTTACGCTACCATAGCTTTTGGTTTTGTGTATTTAGTTTATTACCACGTATTGCCTTATGGTCTCACCCAAGAGGAAGAGTACCTGGCGGAGGTTCAAGAAGCTGAAGAAGCCCACGCGGCTTATTTGGCTGCAGCCAAAAATCTGGTAGACGAAAATAATGTTGAGCTTCTTGCTGATGCATCGGATTTAGCAGCTGGGAAGGGAATCTATGTTGCCAATTGTCAGGTTTGTCACGCTGCAGACGGCGGTGGTGGAGTAGGGCCGAATCTCACCGATTCTTATTGGATTCACGGAGGTGGAGTCAAAGATATCTTCAAGACGGTAAAGTATGGTGTCCCCACCAAAGGAATGATTTCCTGGGAATCCCAACTCAGACCCATTGAAATGGCTCAAGTGGCTAGCTACATCAAAACACTGGAAGGAACCACTCCTGCCGCTCCAAAAGACCCGCAAGGTGAATTATGGGTTGCACCCGACGAGAATGCTGCTCCTGCAGACTCTACCGGTATAGACAATCCTCAAGTTGAAGAAGAAATAAGTGAAGAAGAAGCCCAAACGGCTGCATTGTAATGGAAGTTGAAAAAGTTTATCAAGAAGATAGTTTCCGAGATAGTATCGGAACCATCGATGAAGAGGGAAAGAGAAAATGGCTCTTTCCCAAAAAACCTGCAGGGTACTTTACGAAATGGAGAACATGGGTCAGCTATATTTTGCTGGCCTTTTTGTTCCTCGCTCCATTCGTTCGCATAAGTGGTCAGCCGCTGCTCCAGTTCAATCTCTTAGAGCGGAAGTTTATCATTTTCGGCCAAATATTCTGGCCACAAGATTTTCACCTTTTCGTTTTGGCTATGATCACATTGGTCATATTTGTGACTCTTTTTACAGTCGTTTATGGCCGATTGTTTTGTGGCTGGGTTTGCCCCCAGACTATTTTTATGGAGCACGTATTTCGAAAAATCGAGTACGCCATCGACGGCACGTGGAAAGAACAAATGCGGATCAAAAAGTCAGGATGGACCAAAGAGAAAATAAGAAAACGGGTACTGAAACACGTCATCTTCTTTGCTATTTCCTTTTTGATCGCTAATACCTTTCTGGCCTACATTATCGGGAGTGATGCACTTATTGAAATCATTACCGAACCCGTTACCGCTCATATAGGTGGACTAGCAGCAATAACCGTTTTTTCAGGAGTCTTTTACGGCGTTTTCGCCTTTTTCAGAGAGCAAGTCTGCATAGCAGTTTGCCCTTACGGAAGACTCCAAGGAGCAATGCTCGATCGTCAATCAGTAGTAGTAGCCTACGACTATGGCAGAGGAGAAACTCGCGGTAAGATTCGAAAGAACGAAGAGCGAAGCGAAGTAGGTAAAGGAGATTGTATAGATTGCGGTCACTGTGTGCACGTATGCCCGACGGGAATAGATATTAGAAATGGAACGCAGCTCGAATGTATCAACTGCACAGCTTGTATTGACGCATGCGACGAAATGATGGAAGCCGTCAATTTACCGAAAGGCTTGATACGCTATACTAGTGAAGAGCAAATCGCCACAGGCGAACCATTCAAGTTTTCTACTCGAGCAAAGGCATATACCGCATTGCTCGCCGTTTTGGTGGCGGTAGTAGTCACTCTTTTAGCCACCCGTACAGAGGTAGAGGCGATCATTCTCAGAACACCCGGAATGCTCTACCAAACCAATGATGACGGTACCATTAGTAACCTCTACAGCTACAAGATTATCAACAAAACCAACTTCGATCTTGAATTGAAGATTGAGCCGCTTGAAGAAGGGTTCAACATCAGTATTATAGGCGATGCGCCTAGCGTAGCGATGCAAGAAGTTGCTGAGGGAGCCTTTTTCTTAAGTGCCGATCCCGATATGTTTAACAAGGGAAAGGTAGAAACCAAAGTGGCAATTTACGATCAGAACGGAGAATTGCTGGAGAAGATTAAGATGAGAATAATGGGACCATTATAAATTAAGAACTATGAATTGGGGACATAAAATTGCAATCGTTTACGGGCTCTTTGTAGCTTTTATGATCGGGATGCTCATCATGAGTATGAATTACGACAATGATTTGGTGACCGAAGATTACTATGCGAAAGAGCTGGCCTACCAAGATAAGATCGACGCCGGCCAGAATTTGGTTCAAGCGGATTTTGATGTCGTGGTAAAAATGGTTGATGGAAAGTTAAAACTGGTTTTCGACCGTTTACCTGCCGCAAAAACTGTATCTGGAGAAGTGAAGTTTTACAAGCCCGATAATGAAAGAATGGATGAGACACATCCAATCATTATGGAGACGAACTCTAATGAAATGGAAATTTCTTCGAAAGGTAAACGCGGCCGATACAAGGTGCAGGTAACTTTTGAAGTAGAAGGGCAAAGTTTTTACAAAGAACAAGAATTGATGCTATGATTTTTCTGCCGGCATTGGGATTGGGCTTTGCAGGAAGTCTGCACTGCGTAGGTATGTGTGGACCCATTGCTATGGCTATTCCTGTCGGTAATGGCTCCTCGGTCTCTCAATTCGGAAACTATTTCCTTTATCACTTTGGTAGGATATCCTCCTACGCCCTGCTTGGTTTTCTTTTCGGAACGATGGGCTATGGCCTCAATCTCGCGGGAATTCAACAGGGACTCTCTCTGGGGGTAGGATTGTTCATGGTCGCATTCATCTGGCTGCCAAAGCTCTTCAATGGAATGGGTGGAGGATTGACTAAGACACAGTCAAAGGTGACAGGCTACATGGCTAAGCGATTGAAGACAAATCGTCCTGGAGCCTTGCTCGGTCTGGGGTTTTTCAATGGGCTATTGCCTTGTGGTTTGGTCTATGTAGCACTAGCAGCATCTATAGGAATCGCTGATATAACAAATAGTATGCTTTTCATGGCTGGATTTGGTCTTGGGACAGCACCCGCTATGTTTGCAGTAGGAATGCTAGATGGAACTTATGGCATACCAGCTCTAT
>CAZKXG010000132.1:7261-10149 GCA_964556465.1 uncultured Cryomorphaceae bacterium
CTTGGTCAGTTACAATCCCATTGAGGGTGCCGCATTCATGGCTTTTTTTGGTTTGGGAACAACGCCTGCTCTGCTCACCTTGGCATTTACCGGAAGGAAATTCGGAGCGACGTTTAAATCGAAATTCAAAAAATTGGCCCCTGTTCTCGCAACGGCTATTGCCTTGTTGTTTATCTTAAGAGGGCTTGGTTTGGGAATACCATACGTGAGCCCCGAGTTGGGACATACCGTTGAATCCACTGAAGCTTGTCATTGATGAAAAATCTCATTGAAAAATACAATGTAGCGGTTCCCAGATACACGAGTTATCCAACGGTACCCAATTGGAATGCGGAGGCATTTAGCAAAAACGCCTACCTCGACTTGGTAAAACAAGATTTCTTAAAAGCCAATGGTGATGGGCTTGCACTCTATATCCATTTGCCTTATTGCGAAAGCTTATGCACCTATTGCGGTTGCAATACTCGTATTACGGTCAATCATGCCGTTGAGGCACCTTATATCGATGCCCTAATCGCTGAGTGGACAGAGTATTTGGAAGTATTTGGCTCTAAACCTAAAGTGCGCGAAATCCACCTCGGAGGTGGAACTCCGACTTTCTTTGCTCCTTCAGAGTTGAAGCGATTGATCGATGCTATTTTGGCGAAAGCCGAAATAACGCATGACGCTTCATTTAGCTTCGAAGCTCACCCTTCGAACACCACGATAGAGCACTTGAACGTCTTGGCTTCCTTGGGATTTGACCGTTTGAGTTTGGGAGTTCAGGATTTTGATCCAAAGGTTCAGGAGGCGATTAATCGCCGCCAAACGCCCGATGATGTGGAGCGTGTGACCGCCCAAGCCAGAACGCTCGGCTACCGTTCCGTCAACTTTGATTTGGTATACGGACTTCCATTCCAAACGGAGGATGGTGTGATCAATGCTGTTGATGAGGTTATCCGTCTAAGGCCTGATAGAATTGCGTTTTACAGCTACGCCCACGTTCCGTGGAAACGTCCCGGTCAACGAGCGTACGACGAAAACGATTTGCCGCAAGGCGAAGAGAAACTCAACCTTTTTGTGAGGGGTAGGGAGAGGCTGCTGGAAGCGGGATATGAAGCAATTGGATTTGATCATTTTGCATTACGCGAAGATTCCCTTTACAAGGCATACGAGGCCAAAATGATGCATCGAAACTTTATGGGATATACCGATCTGAGAACCGATTTCTTAATCGGATTAGGAGTGAGTTCCATCAGCGACATTGGTTCGGCTTTCGCCCAAAACGCCAAGTCGGTGGAAGGCTACATCGAACAAGTGCAAAATGGAGAATTGCCAATCGTAAAAGGGCACTTGCTAGACGAAATGGAATCAGTGATACGAGGTCATATATTGAACCTTACATGCAAGCACGAAACGTCTTGGGCGTTTTCTGATCAATCGGAGCAATCCTATATGCGAAACTGTCTCCGAAAGCTCGATGAGGCAGAAGAAGACGGGTTAATCGAAAGATCCTTTGATAGCGTAAGGCTAACCGAGATAGGTAAGCTCTTTGTTCGGAATATTTGTGCGGCTTTTGATAAAGACTATCAGGGCGATACCGTCATGAAAAAATACTCAATGGGGGTGTAAACATTATCTCCCATTTCTTTCTCAGGCAACAGCATAGAACTTTTTTCGTCTAATGAGTGACCACTCATTAAACCCAATTAGATGAAATTCTCACTTCCCCTTGGCAAAACATTGGCCTTCTTTGCTTTTTTTGCAATTGCAACACACGCTTTTTCCGATCATCATCCTACTCCGTTTATTTCAAATGCAGGTCAATGGGATTCACCTTTTAGCTACAAAGCCGACTTTAATAATCTTAGTGTTTTCGCCGATTCAGAAGGATTCACCTTTTTGGCAAAAGAGAACATTGAGCATCATGATCACGGCGACCTTGATCACGAGCATCATATCCCGGATATGATCAATGTCCATGCATTCAGTCTGAAATTTCAAGATGCTGAACAAATTGTTTTTGAAGGAGAAGGCCGTCTGGATTCTTATTACAATTATTTCTTAGGTAGCAACCAGGAAAATTGGAAAGGGCACGTTCCTTTGTTTAATACGCTAAGCACAAATGACATCTACGAAGGGATAAGGCTTAAAGTGATTTCTGAAGGAGGTAACTTCAAATATGATTACATAGTAGATGCGGGATTTTCTCCCTCGCAGATTGCCTTTAGCTACATAGGCCAGAACTCCATCGAACTTGTAAACGGAAAACTCAAATTGATGACCTCTGTGGGCGATTTTGTTGAGTCTATTCCCGTAAGCTATCAGATAATAGATGGTGAAAAAAAGACCGTAAGTTGTAACTACGTAGAAACGTCATCCGGAATCTTCGCATTTGAATTTCCCGAAGGTTTCGATGAAGAATATGAGCTGATCATTGACCCCGTATTAGTGGCAGCTACTCTTTCAGGTACAGGTGGTTCATCCAGTAATTTCGGACATGGCGCTGCGTTTGATTTATCCGGAAATATTTACACCCACGCTATTTCATTTAATTCTGATTACCCCGTTACAATGGGTGCTTTTCAGGAGGTTTATGGAGGCGGAGGTACGGATGTGGTAATAAGTAAGTTGACTCCTGATGGGACGGATCTAATCTTTGCAACTTTTGTAGGTGGTTCGGGTGGCGACTCTCCCTTTTCCACCATCGTTAATGCCAATCAAGAGATATATATTTATGGAAGGACTGACTCAGAAAATTTTCCAACTAGCCCGGGTGCAATTCAAGAAGCTTACGGTGGTTCGGGAGATATTTTTGTCACGGGTTTAAGTCTGGATGGCTCTGAGTTAGTAGGTTCAACTTATTTGGGCGGCAACGGCGCAGATGGAAACAACGTTATTTTTGGTGC
>CAZKXG010000133.1:0-10136 GCA_964556465.1 uncultured Cryomorphaceae bacterium
TTGGTAAGAGCGCAGTGTAACAGGGTCTTGCTTTGTATAGAATATCGTCTTGTTGTCATTGGCCCAGGTGATTCCACCCGTGGTTTCAGCGATCTCATCAGAAAGGATTTCACCAGTCTCGAGATTTTTGATGTGTATGGTGTATTCTCTTCGTGATACATAATCAGTGCTGTAAGCCATCATCTTATTATCCTCGCTCACCTCGTATCCGCCTATGGCAAAGTAACTTTTGTCCTTTCCCATTTCGTTTCCATTGATCAAAATCTCTTCCTCAGCACCTTCGGTTAGTGCCTTGCGGCAATAAAGGGCGTAGTCTCCACCCGTTTCATAACGGGTATAATAGCTGTAGCCATTGGTAGAAACAGGCACGGATTGGTCGTCTTCTTTTATTCTGGATTTGATTTCATTGAAGAGCTTATCCTGAAGTGGTTCGGTATGCTTGAGCATTGCCTTGGTGTAAGCGTTCTCTTCATTGAGGTAATCCAACACGTCTTGCGTTTGGGCGTCGGGTGTTTCTGCTTCTTTCTGCTCATCACTCAACCGCATCCAGAAATAATTGTCTATTCGGGTGTCGCCGTGGATCGTCAATTCTTCGGCTACTTTCTTTGCTATCGGTGCTTTCATTTCCTTTTCGGCGCTTTGTTCTTTTTGTTCAGTTCCACAACTCAATACGGCTATTGCCAATGAGGATAGGGCGAAAATTTTACCTGCTGTTTTAATCATGAGTTGTGGTTTTAGAAATTTGATCGCGAAGATAAAAGAACTTAACGAGGTCAAGGTGTGAAGTGAACGACGAAAAAGTCGTACAGAAGTCAATTGATAGATTGATTCGAGATTCAGCAACTTTGACAACGAAAGTCAAATTTTCTTTTGTAAAATCGTCTTTTAGAATCAATCGCTCTCGTGTTTTCAATTTCAAAAAAGGATAATCCCGTTGTTATTCGTCCCTATGGCGGATTCGCAAATGACACTCACTTGTTTGCCAAGGCAAGAGTCTTGGAAGACAAAGGAATAGAACATTTAGAAACGGATGGGAGATTAAGAACACTCAGAAACTTCTACAAGCGCATGGGTAGCGATGAGAAGCAAAATATTCCTGTAGAAGCCCGATGGAGCCATGGGAGAGCCGAATTACTTTCGGATAGGGAAGGATACATTAACATGAAAACGCTTCATGACTTAGGGACTCTTCCCAAAGAAAATACTTGGGTAGACTTGGAATTTACATTGAACCATGAGAAATTCGATCATTGCGCTTCAGTCAAAATACTAAGACCCGGGTCGGGAGCAGAGTTTGCGCTGATTTCAGACATAGACGATACCATCATTCACACTGGTGTGGCTTCTCGCCTTAAATGGAAGGTTTTAATCAATTCGATTGTGAAAAATCCTTTTATCCGCAGGCCTTTGCTTGGGGTTCGGGATTTTTATCAAGCTCTTCACGAAGGGAAATCAGGTAAACCAACCAACCCTGTGTTCTACGTTTCTAATAGTCCTTGGAATTTGTATAGCTACCTCAACTTGTTTCTGGATCACAATAGTTTTCCCAAAGGTCCGCTTATCCTCCGGGATATCGGTGTAAAGCCGATGGAGCATACTGCACACGGGGGCAAATACGGCAGAGTGAAAGAAATCATCGATGCCTTTCCCGAGATGAAATTTGTTCTATCAGGCGATTCTGCTGAAGTTGATACCGATATTTATTTAAGGTTGGCGCGAGAGTATCCCGATCAAGTTCACAGCATCTTTATCCGAACGGTAAAACACAAGAAACGGGTGAAAAGAGTCAAACAACTCATCGAGGCCAACCAAGACATAAATGTTCGATTGATACGTGAGTCATCGGAAGGCATGGCTTTCGCTAAAAAATTAGATCTGCTTTAGACCGAATGGTACCTGAAAAACAAAAGTCCAAAGTTGAAGGTCAATTCCGTCATTTTGTGCTGCACAAGCCTCACGGCTATTTATCACAACTCATCAACAATCAGCAAGTGCGGAAAAATAAGAAGCTGCTAGGCGAGCTCTATGATTTTCCGTCGGGAACTATGTCCATCGGTAGGCTCGATGAAAAATCAGAAGGTCTCTTACTACTCACCACTAATGGGAAAGTTAGCAAACTGATTAACAGCAATAAATTCGAAAAGGAATACTACGTGCAGGTTGACGGCTTGATAGATCAACCCGCTGTTGACCTTTTAAAAGTAGGAGTGGAGATCACTGTTAAGAAGGAGCCTTACACCACCACTCCCTGCAAAGCGAGAATTTTAGAAGAAACACCGTCATTTCTCGGAGAATCCAAATATGTGCGAGATGAACGACACGGCCCTACTTCTTGGTTATCCGTTACACTCACAGAGGGCAAGTTCAGGCAAGTTCGTAAGATGACGGCGGCAGTAGGGTTTCCAACATTGCGGTTGGTTCGTGTGAGAATTGCATCGACAAGGCTAAATGGACTTGAGGCAGGAGAAGTCAAAGAGGTTGAGCAATTCAAACTTTAAGAAAGGTTTAACTGTTCAATTGTTATGGGAAAAGTAATTGAAGCTCACCACGATTTAGAAACAATTCGCAGACTCTGCATTGGACAGTTGGCGAGAGGGGTCCAAAAGAAAAACCACCCTTTCAGAGAGGTGGCAATGGCTACATCCGATGAGACTCCCAACATTCGGATGGTGATCTTGCGAAAGATTGAATCCGATCCATTTTCGATTTTCGTGTACACAGATAATCGCTCTGACAAGATCGCCGAATTAGGTGATAATCCATTTGCATCCTTTTTGTTTTGGCATCCTTCAGCCAAGTTTCAATTAAAACTCAAAACCAAAGTAACGATTCATCGGAACGATAAGTTAGCAAAGGAGTGTTGGGGATCGATCGGAGTTAAGGGCAAGGAATCTTACAATACGGAAAAACCTCCCGGAGCAGAATTAGAAGCAGATAAAAATCCTGAAATGCCGATGAGAGCAAAGTATTCTGATAGTGATTTTTGTGTGCTAGAATGCAAGGCTTTAGAAATGGAGGCGCTACAGCTGAGGCGAGAAGGGCACATCCGTGCTCGATTTTCCTTGCTAAGAGGAGAACAAAACTTTATCGTCCCTTAGTAATCAGTCTTTATCGATTTATTGAAAGGTACTTTAAACTGATAGCCAAGATCACCTGATGTTTTATCATCGAGAACGTCCAATCCGTATTTCACTTTTGTAGGGTCTCCGATTACTAGAGTTCCAAAGATTCTATCCCAAATAGAAAAGATATTGCCATAGTTACTGTCAGTCCACGGCCGTTCAAAATGATGATGGAACTTATGCATGTTGGGTGTTACAAAGACCAAACCGATTGTATTGTCTACCCATGAAGGAACGGTTATGTTGGCATGGGTTGTGTAAGTAAAAAATATCGTGATGATTCTGTACATCAGGTAAAAGGAGAGGGGTGCACCGATAATAAGTGCAGCAAAAAGCGAAAAGAGCTCCCTTAACATATAGTCTCCCGGGTGATGGCGGGTACCGCTCGTTACATCCACTTCCGTATCGCTGTGATGTACCATATGAAACCTCCACATGAAACTCACTTTGTGAAGGAGGAAATGAACAAAGTATTGGGCAATCAAGTCAAACGCCAACAGTGAAATAATAAGGTTAACCCACAGTGGAAAATCAAATAGAAATAGAAGGCCGAACTCGTGTTGCTGCGCCCAGCTAAAAACACCAACAGTTAATACTCCGAAAAGTACGTTTATGATCAAAGTAGTGGAAAGGAAAATGAGGTTGACTTTGGCATGTTTCCATTTTTTATAACCATGAGCTACCAGCGGATAAATTCCTTCCGCAATCCAACAAACACCAATACAACCGATTACCCAAGCAAGCTTTTGCCAAGTGGGCATAGTTTCAAAAAACAACAGCACCTTTTCCATTCTCGCGAATTTTTAATCAGGGTGAAAATAAAAAAATGCTCCGAAACACTATCAACGATGTATTTACAAATTTCTTCCTCGCCCTCTCAAATCAATCTAAATCAGGAATATCAATACTCTCGACCATTATTTCTCTCTTTGGCGCGGTATCAATAAACTCATGGATCACCTCAAGGGCGTCATGATCTATCTGTTTCGTCCTCGATCCGTCCAGAACGACGATACTGTTATCCGGAATTCGGTCTAATGTAGTTCTCAAATCCGCTTTATTCAAAAAGGAGACGTGTTCACTTAGTCCGATTCTTATTTGATCAGTTTTCCCGTCTTTTCCGGTTTCGTCCATATACGTGTAAGGGGTGTGGTAATTGCTGCGGATAATGTAGAATATTCCAATGCTCATCCCAATGAGAATTCCGATCAAGAGATCTGTAAACATGATGGAGACTACGGTGACGATAAACGGAATAAACTGCTTATTGCCCATTTTGAAATAGCTCTTGTAGATCGATGGCTTGGTCAATTTGAACCCAACATAAATCAATATGGCCGCAAGTGATGCTAATGGTATCATCTCCATTACTCCGGGGATGAGTGCTACCGCTACAAGAAGAAAGATTCCGTGTAAGATTGCGGAGAGTTTGGTTTTTGCACCAGCCTCAATATTGGTTGAGCTACGCACGATAACCGCCGTAATGGGTAGCCCTCCGATCAATCCGCTGAGAATATTTCCGACTCCTTGGGCTTTCAGTTCCGTGTTTTGAGGTGAGTGTCTGTTTTCGGGATCCAGCCGGTCAGCTGCTTCCAAACTGAGCAAGGTCTCCAAACTGGCCACTATAGCAAGTGTTACGGCCACAATGTATACATCGACATCGGTAAACATGGACCAATCGGGATGAATCATTTCATTCTTTAACTCGGTGAAATCATTGATAATTGGCAATGAGACCATATGAGTAGAGTCAATAGCTAGTTCGGGAATGAAGCTTCCAAAAAACAAATTGACAAAAACGCCAATGACAACTACCAAAACACCACCTGGAATATCCTTCAAAACGGGAATCTTTCTTAATGCAGGTGTGGCCCAAAAAAACATTAGTGCCAAAGAAACAAAGCCAATGATGGCACTTCCCACTTGCATGTTATCTATGGCGTCGATTATACCAGTGAATGTGTTGCTCCCATCGCGCTGAAGGAATTCCATTTCCCCGAATGCATCATTGTCAAATCCGATTAGGTGAGGAATTTGCTTGAGAATCAGTATAAGTCCAATTGCGGCGAGCATGCCTTTGATAACTGCTGAGGGAAAATAAAGTCCGATAACCCCTGCTTTTGCAAAACCTAAAATCAACTGTAAAATCCCCGCGATGACCACAGCAAGCATGAAGCCTTCTATCGTGCCTAGCGTATCGAGGGCGTTCAGTACGATCACAACAAGTCCTGCAGCAGGACCACTAACACTGGTAGAAGATTTACTTAGGGAACCAATTATTATTCCACCTATAATACCTGAAATCAATCCTGAAAAAAGAGGAACTCCTGAGGCCAGTGCTATGCCTAAACAAAGTGGAAGAGCGACAAGAAAAACGACAATTGATGAAGCGAAATCTCGCTTGATGTGAGAAAAAATCATAATAACAAACGGGTGAAGAGTGAGTGAAGTCGGTGAAAGAATTTGGGGTACTGTACTTACACCTTTGGGGGCGGGATAGGGATCTCAGGAAAGTTGACGAAGATTAAATTATCCGAAAAAGCAATTGTGTCATCGCTCTTTGACCGTTCTAAACAATCCTGACTTATTGCCTGAATCATTAGTAGAAGTATGTCAATGGATTCAATTTCACACTCTGATTCTTCAGTAAAATCTATTAGAGCAGAATTGGCCTTTCCATCAATACTAAGACTAATACTGCCAAAGATGGTTGACAAGGCTATAATTCCTGTAATGATAATGGAAAATAGTCGATTCATTGATTTTGTGACGAATGCGGAAATTACATATTTTCCTCAATCTTAAGCCGGTATAATTTAGCAATTTTCATTGCTCGGTTTTTGAATCCTGCAGAACCTTTGTTAAACCTGAATTGTATAGCAGCTTCAAGCTCTACACCAAGTTCAGGGTATTGCTTCATTTGATTCGCGATGACCGTCATAGCATAAACTTGAATAGCGATAGGTGATGAAGAATCAAGCAACGATTTAAAAGAAAGATCTATAATAATTCCCTGATATTCTTCATCGATTTGAATATCAGAAAGTAATCGATACGTGAATCTTGGGCCGGCAGGATGAATGTTCTTTTTTAAGACTTCAACTAACTCTGCTTGAAACGGCTTAAATAGGTTTGGTGAAATATCGCTAATAGCATAGCATACAGCAGCAGCTTGTTGAACCAAAACAGAGTCCGTTGAATTTAGCTTCTTTACCCATTTCTTCAGCTTGATAGTATCCCGCACATTGGCGATTCTCGCCCCCTCAGATTTGAAGTCTCGATAATCATTTTCTCCTCCGAAGGCTGTTTGTTTGGCCATGGCCAAAAATAAAAAACCCCGATCAAAAGATCGGGGTTCTACAATGCAATATGGTTTTAAATACTACATCATGGAAGCATCTGCCGTAGCTACGATAGTGAATTCAAACTCCAAATCGTCTGAAAGCACTTTGTCCTCAACAGGCATTGAAAATGCCACGTTATACTTCTGACGATCAAGGACCATGCTGCCGGTCGCTTTTACTTTGCCATCCATTTCTTCCATGGTAACGTTCTCAAGAGTTTCCGGATTAGTGATTCCACGGATGGTCATATCTCCCATGATCGTTCCCTCTTCCATTCCCGTAACTACAAATGTTGCAGTAGGAAAAGAATCAACTGCGAAAAAATCAGGTGATGAAAGGTGTCCAACTAATTTTTCTTGGGTTCTTCCTTCTTCCGGCTCATAAGCGTCATCAGTTGGGGTAATGGTAGACATTTCTACAACGAAAGTACCGTCAACGATTTTTCCGTTCTCCATTGTCATCATTCCTTTTTGGAAATCAATGGTTCCTTTATGGCCATATAGACTCACTCCGCCAACTTTAAGCATATTTCCGGCCCAGATCATTTGGCTTTCATCTTGAGAAAGCGAGTAGGTTCCGGATGGACCTTCGGCTTCTGTTGCCTCTTCATTCATTGAAGTGTCTTCCGTTCCGGATGTATCTTCAGTAGTTCCGCCTCCACAAGAAAACAAAAATAGTCCTAGTGCAACGCTTAATGTAAGGTTTAATATTCTTTTCATGGTATATTTATTTTGGGTTCGAATGTAGCTTTAACGAATGAACATGCATCTTGTTTAAAAAGTGATTGTACACTAGCTACTGTCAATAAAACACCAAAACAAAAAAGCTCCGCTGGTTAGGCGGAGCGGAGTAAGTGAGCATCTTAAAACTCTTACATTAAAATCATTGGTTGCTGTTAAGACGAACCATCTTTCGATGGTTGCCATCCATCGAAGAAAAAAAATCATTCGTCGATTATTTGCTTGTTTATGAATAACTTATACTTTAGACTAAATTTGTCTTCATTAGGGAACCAACATTCTCTCTTTGTACTAGAATAGTAATCAAATCTACATGAAAATTGTCTTAAGCATTTGTATAGTCCTTTTGGGATTATTTCCCGATCCTGAAAGATCAGAAGAGCTCATTTCACTCAAGGTCAGAATCACGAATGTAGAGAATGAAGATTCGAATATTATGGTAGCTGTCTTCAGAAGCTATGATACCTTTTTGACGGAAGATATGCATAGACAAGAAGTGGTAGCAGTGAAGAACTTTACGGAAACAGAAGTGGAATTCAAACTGGCAAAAGGAGAATACGCTATAGCCGTATTTCAGGATAATAATAAGAATGGGGATTTAGATCGCAACTTTTTTTCATACCCGACGGAACCATTTGGTTTCTCAAACAACTTCAGGCCTTTACTGAAAGCTCCTCATTGGACCGATGTGGCGTTTCAAATAGATGGTGAAAAAACAATCGAAGTTGAGCTAAACTAATTGGTGACAGAGTTCCAACGTAACTCCCTACTTATTAATCCAATCAAAATAAAAAAAGCCATCAGAGAAATTCCGATGGCTTTTAGTTTATCGTTTATCGAGGATCAATTTTCCTCTTTCTTTGGCTTCTTTCCCTTGGTGATTCGAATATTGATTTCATCCGAATCCTTTTTCTTCCCAATGTGAATGGTATCACCTTCTTCCAAATTGGAATTGATGATTTCCTCGGCCATAGGATCTTCTACGTATTTCTGTATGGCTCTCTTCAGAGGTCGAGCACCAAACTTTTCGTCGTAGCCTTTCTCGGCAATGAAGTCTTTTGCCGCTTCACTTAGCTTTACTTCATATCCTAATGAGTTGATTCTTTTGTAAAGTTTACCAAGCTCAATGTCGATTATCTTATGAATGTCTTCTTTCGACAAGGAGTTAAAGATGACCACATCATCAATTCTATTTAAGAACTCCGGTGCAAAGGCTTTTTTCAATGCATTTTGAATCACGGCCGCTTGAGCTGAATTTTCATTTTCAATTCGCGCTCTTGTTCCAAAACCTACACCCGTTCCAAAATCAGAAAGCTGTCGAGCCCCGATGTTAGAGGTCATGATGAGAATCGTATTTCTAAAATCTATTTTACGCCCTAAGCTGTCAGTAAGCTGCCCGTCATCCAATGCTTGAAGCAATAGGTTGAAAACATCAGGGTGTGCCTTTTCGATTTCATCAAGCAATATGATCGAGTAGGGGTGTCTTCTTACTTTTTCTGTGAGTTGACCACCCTCTTCATAACCGATATAGCCCGGAGGAGCTCCAATCAATCGGCTAATGGCAAATTTCTCCATGTACTCACTCATGTCGATTCTTATAAGCGAATCTTCTGAATGAAATAAGTATTTTGAAAGTTCTTTTGCCAGTTGGGTTTTTCCAACTCCCGTTGGACCTAAGAATATGAAGGATCCGATGGGTTTATTCGGGTCTTTCAATCCAGCTCTATTACGCTGAATAGCTTTTACTACTTTTCCCACAGCTCCGGACTGGCCAATTACAGAGTCATGCAACTCTTCATTCATCTTGGCAAGACGACCACTTTCTTTTTCAGCAATTCTCTGCATCGGAATACCCGTCATCATTGCTACTACCTCTTCAACGTGATCTACCGTTACCGTTACACGGTGATTCTTTGCTTCTGCCTCCCACTTGGCTTTAGCCGTTTCAAGCTCTTCTATTAAGCTACGTTCTTTATCACGCAGTTTCGCCGCCTCTTCGTATTTCTGACTTCGAACCACGCGATTCTTTTCTTCCTTTATCTCCTCAATCTTTTTCTCCGCTTCAATAATCTCTTTCGGCACTTTAATGTTTGTGATGTGCACGCGAGAGCCCACTTCATCCAAGGCGTCAATGGCCTTGTCCGGAAGGTGTCTGTCTGAAATATATCTGCTCGTGAGGGTAACACATGCTTTGATGGCGTCGTCTGTATAGTTTACACTATGGTGCTCTTCATATTTCTCTTTAATGTTGTTGAGAATTTGTATTGTCTCCTCTTCATTGGTTGGCTCTACCATTACCTTTTGGAAACGACGTTCAAGAGCTCCATCCTTCTCAATATACTGTCGATACTCGTCGAGAGTCGTGGCGCCAATGCATTGTATTTCGCCTCTGGCCAAGGCAGGCTTAAACATATTAGATGCATCTAATGAGCCACTTGCTCCTCCTGCTCCAACAATGGTATGGATCTCATCGATGAACAGAATGACTTCAGGAGATTTTTCCAATTCGTTCATTACGGCTTTCATTCGTTCTTCAAACTGACCGCGATACTTGGTGCCTGCCACCAAAGAAGCCACATCAAGCGAAACAATTCTTTTATCAAACAATACTCTGGATACCTTCCGCTGAACAATTCTGAGTGCCAAGCCTTCCGCAATAGCAGATTTACCCACACCTGGCTCACCTATTAATACAGGGTTGTTTTTCTTTCTTCTCGAAAGCACTTGAGAAACCCGCTCGATTTCTTTTTCACGACCAACGATCGGATCGAGCTTATTGTCTTCGGCCATCTTTGTCAGATCTCGGCCAAAGTTATCAAGTACCGGAGTTTTCGATTTGGAATCTGAAACTCGCCGAGCTCCAGGTGCACCAAGATCTGCCAAATATGATCGGCGTTGAGGGCCCAATCACTGGGCCGCTCGAAGCCATT
>CAZKXG010000134.1:0-10092 GCA_964556465.1 uncultured Cryomorphaceae bacterium
GTGAGGAACTTCGTTTCAACTACTCTTACGGGAATGGGAATAGAAGTGATCGACTTGGGTTTGAGCACAACGCCTACGGTTGAGATTGCTGTTCCTGAAGAGAATGCCAATGGTGGCATTATCATTACGGCTAGCCATAATCCCGGGCAATGGAATGCGCTGAAGTTGCTCAACTCATCTGGTGAATTTATCTCTGCTGACGCGGGTCAACAGGTTATCGAGCTTGCTGAATCTCTTGATATGGACTTTGCTGAGGTCGACGGAATGGGGTCTTACAGCGTCAATGAGTCATACTTGTTGAGGCACATAGAGTTGGTACTCAATCATCCTTTGGTAGACAGAGAGTCAATTGCCGCAGCCGATTTTCACGTGGCCGTGGATGCCGTAAATTCCAGTGGAGGAGTTTTTATACCTGCTTTGCTGGAAGAGCTTGGTGTAAAACGAGTTGAAAAACTCTTTTGTACACCAAATGGGGAATTCCCTCACAATCCTGAGCCTCTTCCTGAGCATTTGGTTGAACTTTCGAAAACTGTTCGAGAAAAAGGATGCGACTTGGGAATTACAGTTGATCCCGATGTAGACCGTTTGGCCTTTGTCAGTGAAAACGGAGACGTATTCGGCGAAGAGTACACGTTGGTGGCAGTGGCTGATTATGTCCTTTCGCAGAAAAAAGGGAATACGGTATCGAATCTTTCTTCGACTCGCGCCCTCCGTGATGTGACCGAAAAACATGGAGGTACTTACCACGCTTCATCTGTAGGCGAAGTAAATGTGGTGGAGAAGATGCGAGAAGTATCTGCAGTGATCGGTGGAGAAGGTAATGGAGGGATTATAGATCCTGAACTGCACTACGGACGAGATGCATTGATAGGAGTAGCCTTATTCTTGACACATCTGGCAAAAAGCGGAATGAGGATGACTGAGCTTCGCGCGTCCTACCCATCGTATTATATGTCTAAGAATAAGATTCAGCTCACACCCGCTATTGATGTCGATGATATTCTCAAAAGAATGGCTGAAAAGCACAAGACCGAAAACATCAATACAATCGACGGAGTGAAGATCGATTTTGCAGAGGAGTGGGTGCATTTGCGTAAATCGAATACTGAACCGATTATTCGCGTTTATACCGAAAGTAAAAGTCCTGAAGCCGCTCAGCTATTGGCGGAGCGCATCATAGATGAAATCAAATCAATGATTTCGTAATTTTGCAAAACATGAAAGTATATTTCGACAATGCGGCAACAACTCCGCTGGCACCCGAGGTGCTTGACGTCATGTTGCCACTACTTCGCGACGATTTTGGCAATCCTTCCAGTACTCATCAATTCGGGAGAAAAACGAAATCGGCCATTGAAATGGCCAGAAAAACCATTGCTAAGTTGCTTCATTGCTCCCCAATGGAAATCTGTTTTACTTCAGGTGGAACGGAGGCTGATAATATGGCCATCCACGGAGCTATAGAAGAGCTAGGAGTTACGCGAATCATTTCATCACCGGCAGAGCACCATGCTGTGCTCCATACTGTACAGCACTGCCAAGCCAATTGCAGTATTGAGCTCGAAATGGTCAGGCTTACTCAACTGGGGCATGTTGACGAAGATCATCTTAGAGAGCTTTTAGCAAGCAGTGATAAAAAGACATTGGTTTCTTTAATGCATGCCAATAATGAGATTGGTACGATGATCGATATCGATGAGATAGGCCTTCTCTGCGAAGAGTATGGTGCCCTTTTTCATTCTGATACTGTTCAAACAATGGGGCATTTCCCCATGGATTTGTCTAAAACAAAAGTTCATTTTATTACAGGTGCCGCCCATAAATTTCATGGACCGAAAGGCGTAGGCTTTCTCTACATTAATAAGGATGTACATGTGAATTCCTTAATTCGAGGTGGTTCACAAGAGAGAAATATGCGCGCCGGAACAGAAAATATTTACGGTATTGTAGGAATGGCAAAGGCCTTGGAGCTTGCCTTGGAACATGTGGATGAACATCGCGAACATATTCAATCCATCAAGGATTATATGTGTCAAAAGTTGAGGGAAGAAATAAATGGAACCGATTTCAACGGTTGTTTGGAGCGCAGTCTATACACCGTACTCAACGTGAGGTTGCCAAAGACGGATAAAGCTGAAATGCTTCTTTTTCTTTTGGACATCGATGGAATAGCCTGTTCAGGTGGCAGCGCTTGTTCCAGCGGTAGCAATCAAGGGAGTCATGTGCTGCGTGCTATCAATGCTGATACATCCGTCCCTAGTATCCGTTTTAGTTTTAGCCGCTACAGTACAAAAGATGAAGTGGATTACGTGGTTGGCCAATTGACTAAGCACTTGGTAACTATAACCTCCGAAGTGGCTTCTTAGCTTATTTCGACTCTGTAGTTTCTTCTTCGAAAAGCTCGGGGTCGTAACCGAAAAGTCGATTTTTTTTAATCATCACGTCGACATAGTTCGGAACCATTTTTTCCCAACCCGACTCTCCATTTCTGATCATTTGCAACGCTTTTCGGCTCTGAATCCAAAGAACATCGGGATCGTGCTCTTCCAGGTCTACAATTCTGCCATTGCTGAGTAAGTAGTTGTAAAGTGGTCTCAGCCTTGGATGAACATCCATGTTCGCACAAGTAATCATTTCGTCTTTGTCTTCCAGTTTTGATGGATATACATAGACCTTCAAATCACGCGTAAACAGTACTCCGAACGCTTCCAGAATTCCGCCATCTAAATCGCGGTAGTATTTTTCATCAAATAAAGCATCGAGGTTATTAGTACCCATGATGAGTCCCATGCGCTTCTTCGTCATGGTGGAGAAGTAGCGAATTAGCTTATAATACTCTTGATAATTTGAGATCAGTACCGTTTGTCCCAGCGAGCAAAGAATATCAGCCCTGTCAATAAAGTCTTGCTCATCGATATCACCGTCAGATTTTAAATTGCTGAGTGTTATCTCAAACAAAACCTGAAGATCATCGGAATCGACACGCTTTTCTTTCACAAAGGCATTGTACCCATTGATGATCATATCAATGTTCACCTTCGTTACCGGGCGAAAACTTCCACGAATGGTGAGGATATTCTTTTTGTAAAGAAGATCAGAAGGCTGAAGGTTTTTTCCGTCAGGGCTGAAAATTACCGCGTCCGTAAAACCATTCTTAACCAACTGTAAGCTGAGTAGTCGATTATCTACACCATCGAAGTCGGGACCTTCCATAGAGATCATGTCAATTTCAATCTGATCTCGGGTCAGGTTGTCGTAGAGCGACTTTAGATATTCTCGAGGGTTTTGGTAGTAGAAGTAGCATCCGTAGAGAATATTTACTCCCAATACACCAATGGTTTCCTGCTGAAAAGAAGCCTCGTTTTCGTGAAGTTTCACATGGAGTACCACCTCGTTAGGTTCTTTCTCAGGGCTGGTTTGGAATTTTATTCCCATCCAACCGTGGCCAGGATATCGCTTTTTAAAATCGATGGTGGCTATGGTGTTCGCGTATGAGAAGAATTTTTTTGACGGATGTTTCTCACGACTTAGGCGCTCTTCAATCAAACCATATTCATGCTCGACCATCTTGCGCAGTCGTGGTTCGCAGACATATCGGTTGTTTGTTTCCGTTCCGTAAATGGCATCGCTAAAGTCTTTGTCATAGGCTGACATGGCTTTTGCGATTGTACCGGAAGCACCTCCTGCACGAAAAAAGTGTCTTACCACTTCCTGTCCCGCTCCGATTTCCGAAAAGGTTCCGTAGATATCCGGATCAAGATTGATCCTTAGTGCTTTCTGCTTGGAGGTAAGAATTACCCTTTCCAATGTGTTTTTCTTCTTTTATAGAGTGGTCCAAAATTAAGGTCTTTAATAGACTTTAACCAACTATCTCACCCTTATTTTCACAACGGTTTGTTTGATGGTTTATTCTAATTTCGCGTGAATGCGTTTTACGTTTTTAGGAACAGGTACATCACAAGGGGTTCCTGTAATCGGATGCACTTGTGATGTCTGCCTTTCAGGAGATATAAGAGACAATAGACTCCGTACTTCAGCTCTGGTTGAAGTAAATGGGAATACGTTTGTTATAGATACGGGCCCCGATTTTCGTCAACAAATGCTTCGAAATACACCGACCGATATGCCAAAAGTGCTCTTTACGCATGAACACAAAGACCACATCGCGGGACTTGATGATATCAGGGCGTTCAATTTTAAGTACAGGAAACCGATAGATATATACGCGACAGCGCAAGTGCAAGAAGCATTGAAACGAGAGTTTCATTATGTTTTCTCTACTCATAAATACCCCGGGGTACCTGAAGTTAATCTCATTGATATTTCAGATGGCAAAGAGTTTACTGTCAGCGATACAAAGATTCTACCCATTAGGCTGATGCATTACAAAATGCCCGTATTTGGGTTTAGGATTGAGAATCTGGCTTACATTACTGATGCCAACTATATCGCGCCCGAAGAGAGAGAAAAATTGAAAAACCTGGATGTTTTGGTTTTAAATGCACTTCGAAAAAAAGAACATATTTCTCATTTCAATTTGGAAGAGGCTCTTGAAGTAATTGCTGAATTGAAGCCAAAAAGAGCTTATCTCACGCATATCTCCCATCTGTTAGGTAGGCATGAGGTGGTAAGTAGAGAACTTCCTGAGAATGTTTTTCTGAGTGAAGATGGTTTAACTCTCGAACTCTAATGCGATTGCTTGTTCATCTCCACTACCCAAATGCCGCGCAGTTCATTTTCACCATAACCCGTGGCCATGTCTTCAGGATAAAGTGCATTCAAAACATCGAGTGTTGCTTGGTTGACTTGTGTATTCGGTTCGCCATGGCATTTCAAGCACATGGCATTCGTGGTGATCGGATAATAGCCCAACATTGTTTCTCCCAAATCACTTAACTGCGGACTTGCAGCTTTACCTTGAGTCAACTCAGCTTTTGCATTAACAATGTAATTCAACTCTTTATCATTGGCTCTGTTTGCAGGATTCCGTGGTTGATCGCTGACACGTTTAATTTTCGCTCCCAGCGCCACAGCCATGCTATCAGTAAGAGGGTAAGCTCTGGTATTGCAAAACTCTACAGCTCCTTCAGGGCCTTTTTCTTTTACGGCTGCCATCAAATTACTTCCGAGTTGAGCCTTGGTTTGCATGGCCATCTCTTTTCCCTTTTCCAAATAGTTGATCTCTCCTGTTTCACGACCTTCACGGAATCGTTTTCGCTCTTGCTGATAGTGCTCTTCAAACCACTCGGGTTCTTCCAATTCTGATTCGAAAATGTATGCGGCAATGTCGAGAAGGTCTTTTTCAGAAAACTCCATTTTGGGCATTACACCAAATTTTTCTACTGCTCCTGGCATTTTGGAGCTTGCCGCGGAAGGATTTTGCACGAAAGCAATCAGGTCTGCTGAGAAAGCGTCTAAAGTTGTCTCCTCATCAATGTAATGCTTCTTTATCGCCACCATTGGAGGTGCTATTCTGGCATCGTGTGCTCCTTTTGGAGAATGACAGGAGAAGCAGTTTTTGTCCAATAGATTAAAGCCATTGCTGAGGTCAGGGCGAATCATTGAAACAGGTTCCTTTTTTTCCTGTTGGTTACTGCTACCGGTGTCGCAGCTATTGACTATGGAGAGCATTCCGATTGCTGCTAGGATAATGATGGCCTTCTTGTTCATAGTTTCTTATTGAACCCCTAAAAATAGACTGTTGAATTTGTTTTGAAAGAGATGAAAGTCACATAAAGATAATTAGCACAGCCTTTTTCGAATTTTAATTTTCTTTTTGCTGAAAAGGCATAGGGTTAAGCCAATAAGTATCCAGGCGCATCAGAATCTCAATAAAGGAATACTCAAGCGTGTCGCTACCCGACCTGAGCCAAATCCTGCAGTCGTCTTCGATGCATTCCCATTCCTTACTTGAATGGTAACCTTCGAAAGACTCACCTTTGATGTAGGAGCTATCTGAATTCATGGTGATTTGATAGTTCCAATAATTAAGTTGAATTGAATCGCCTTTCAAATAAGTTGTTCTTTTCCATGAAAAGCCTCCACCACATTCACAGTCAGGAGAACCGAGCCATTGATGCCATTCGCCTGTAGGCTTGAAGTTCTTATATGCTCCTTTTACCATCTGTGACCACGACAGCTCTCTTTCATGAGCAGCGGTAGCAAAACCAACTAGATATCGATTTCTCGGGCATTCGATAACCTTGTACTGCTCAAACTTTCCATTTTCAATTTCGAAATCGGTGTAGAATCCTTCTATGGTATCTCCTTCCAATACGAAGTAATACTTTCCTGCAGTGATTTCCTGCGAAGAGACAGAACAGGTGAACAGTATAAATATGGCACTAATCCATTTCATTTTGTGAAAATAGGGCAGAGAAGCAGGTGTGCCAAACTAAATTTCTCGAGAATTTACAAGTCAAGATTGACCTTGGCCGGAGGCAAAATTGATTCAAGGATTTACTTTATTCGGGCAACGGCAAACTATAAACCACTCTCAGCGAAGCAATCAAGCCATCAGCAAAGGTGGCGTTGAGCGGGTCGCCACGATTATCGCCAATACGGAAGATGCTGATACGCAAATCGATGTTTTCGTCTTCAGGGTATTGCTCGTAATTGCGGTCAAGGGCATAACCTAGTCGCCCTTCAGCAAATACATTCCCGAATAAGTTGTATCGTGCGAAAAGACTTAAGTCAATGCTGGTGCGCTCCATGTAGGTGCCACTGTTTTCTTCGCCCAAATCAAAGGAGGTGATCAGGCCAAAGTGTGAGATTCCAACTGTGAGCTTTTCGTTGGCTTGGTAGTTCAGCTTTCCGTAAATCGGGAAGAGTCCCGAAAGACTCCACTTGGCCTTGAACTGCCAGAGGACGTCTACTAAAGGCACGAGCAATGGCCCTGCCAACTCTTGGTTAAAAAGAAATCCGTAGCGCAAGCGAAGCTTAGGGTTGTAGCGCTTTTCGTAAAGTCCGATAGCACCGAACTGCCAAGCACCGCTGCCGGGTTGCTTGAGGGCGCTCATAAATCGGGGAACGAATAGCAATTGAATGGCTCTATCATTATCTAGTTTTTGAACCAGCCCTGTTTGTAGAATAAAAGCGTGGAGGTCGAGGTCGGGTGCCGTGAGTTCAGGCGAATCAAATTCGTTCTTTACCGTGCTTCCAGTATAGGTCAGATTGTTGAACCATATTGTTTTTTCGGAGAGAACCACGGGCAGTTTGGCATTGACGAAAAGTCCCGATTCCTTGGCTTCTCCATTAAAATCATCAAGTGCACTTGGTTGGCCCCATCGAGTGGAAACTGTAAAGAGATCGATCCGTTCTTGCGCAAAAGCACTAAAAGATAAAATCAAACAGAAACAAAAAAATGAGTACTTCACCTCTGACAAATCTGCAAGAAATTCTCGACTTGCGATTGATTTTTCTTTCTTTGAAACATGGCTGAGGATAAAAAAGCGGAAAAACACAGGAATTGGCTTCAGCGCGTGCAAGAGCAAAGTTGGGAACCGGAAATCCTAATTTCTGGAATCGTGCTTTTCGCGTTGATTCAAATTCCTCCATACATCAAAGAGGCAAACGAGTATTTAAACCTCAACTCGGTATGGATATTCAGCAACGGCAATGTGGATGAAAGCTTGGCAGCCATCTTACTCACAGCTAATTACTGGCTGATATTGGGGTTCTCTATTCATTTAATTGGTAGAAGTATTTGGGCTGCTTTTGTAGGATTGAGTTACGTGTATGTAGATGGTGTTCGGCTTGATAAGCTAAAGTATCCGGCAAAGTATAAAAAGGTGATAGCCAAAACCAGCGACTACAAAGAGCTCATTACAAAATTGGAGAAATTTTGCAGTACGATTTTCGCCGCGAGCTTTTTGATATTTATGTGTGGCTTCGGGGTATTCTTTTTTATAGCATGGGTAGGAGGGTTCATAGCCATACTACTTGAATTTGATCCTCAACTTGAAGTTACAGGGCCATACATTGACCCCATTCTACAGATCATCGGCGTGGTTTATTTGATCGACTTTATTGGGCTTGGAATCGTCAAGAGAATTCCGATAGTCAATAAAATTTACTTCCCTTTTTATAGAATCATGTCTTTCTTGACTTTATCGCCGTTGTACCGAAGCATCTATTACGGGTTCGTGTCGAATCATAAACCGTGGAAAGTTGGGTTGGCCATGCTGATTTTCTGCACGGGAACGTTTTTCATTGAAAGAAATGTCGCGAAAGTCATGATTGTTCATGGCTCTGAGTTTGAGGAAGGGTACATTCTCAAACAATGCGATTACGAAAAAGCGATGGCCGCGGAAGAGGTAGCTTATGATTCACTCTTGATGGCTTGCCTGGAAAATTTCATTTTACTTGAATTGGATGGAGAGTATATTTCCCCGAAGTATTTTTACACCGAAGATAGAACCTTTGAAAGGCGTGGATTACTGGCCTATCTAGATCTCTCTGAATATTCTCGTGGAATGCATGAGCTCAAACTGTATTATCTACTTGATGAAGCAGAAGAAGGTATAGATACGCTGAGGGTAGCGGATGTTGAATTTTTTAAGGATGCACTACCCGTGGAGGTTTCTGTGAGAACGGCACGAGATTCGCTAAGAGGAAGCACCAATTAGAATTGCAAATGGATCAAACAAAAGCTTTAGTTGTCCTTTTATTTTGGCTTGGCGCAGTCGGAAACCTTATGTGCCAAGACTATTTTCCGATCGACCCTGGTACGGAATGGACTTACGGAAATGCAAACTCAAGCGCTCCTAATATGACAATGTACATCGGGCAGGACCCGGTAGATTGGAACGGTAAGTCATATCGTCAAATGCGCACCCTTACCGCTAGAGATAGTGCGGGCCAAGAGTCGGTCCCATCTGTATTGCTCCGCAAAGGAAGGAAAGGAAACCTGTACGGAATAAACCTTGCCATTTCAGATGAAGAGTTTCTCTTTTTCCCGGGAAAGCCCGAAGTTGGCTTCAGCTGGACAGGCCTTTCGGGCTTATCGAGAATCACATCTACCAAAGGCAGAATTAACACCCCTGAGGGAATTTTTGAAAACTGCGTTGTAGTGGAGTCTATTTCAGGCGGGGCCAAAGCCTACGCTTATTATCAGGAGAATAAGGGCATGGTAGCCATGACGCTAGAGGATAGGCTCCTGATGTACCTGATTGAATAAAACTTACGTGGTACTTTCTTCTTTAAAAAGAACTTACCTTTGCCGCCTCTATTTATTGTATACAAACTAATTTCCGGGTGATCCCTTTAGGCTCACCCTATTTTTTTTGGCTATGACGAAGTTTTTCAACCTGTTTGATCTATCACAAAAAGTTGACTACAAAACAGAGGTACTTTCGGGACTAACGGTGGCTTTAGCTTTGGTTCCCGAAGCTGTGGCATTTGCCATTATCGCTGGGCTTTCACCATTAACGGGGCTTTACGCTGCCTTTGTGATGGGATTAGTGACATCGATTTTTGGAGGCCGTCCCGGAATGATTTCAGGTGCGACAGGAGCTGTGGCCGTTGTAACCGTGACGTTGGCCGCTTCGCATGGCGTTGAATATGTTTTTGCAGCTGTTATCCTTGCGGGAATTCTTCAGATGGCAGCAGGTTTTCTGCGATTGGGTAAGTTGATGCGCCTCGTTCCGCATCCCGCCATCTTTGGGTTTGTGAATGGGTTGGCCATCATCATTTTTATGTCTCAACTGGATCAGTTCAAAGATCCAAGTGGTGATTGGTTGACAGGAACTTCTCTATACATTCTACTCGGATTGGTGCTGCTTACCATGTTTATTATTTGGGGTCTACCTAAGTTGAGTAAAGTCATCCCGGCTTCTTTGGTAGCTATCCTGACAGTTTTTGCACTGGTATTCTTTTTGGATATTGATACCAAAACAGTAGGAGACATGGCATCGATAAAAGGATCATTTCCTCCTTTTCACATACCTGAAGTACCGTTTACTTTAGAGACACTCACCATTGTATTTCCTTATGCAGCCATCGTAGCGGGTGTTGGCCTTATCGAGAGCTTGCTTACGCTGAATATTGTTGATGAAATCACAGACTCTAGGGGATCAGCGAATAAAGAGGCTG
>CAZKXG010000135.1:0-9985 GCA_964556465.1 uncultured Cryomorphaceae bacterium
GCCTTGCCATTTTTAATTGATCATTCTTAATTCCTTACTTAGAAAGGGTAACCCCAAACGAAAACTTCTCTATTCGGCCAGTCAGCCCTTCAGCCACAAGCACCACTGTGTACTGCCCCGAGGTGATGTCGCTCGAGGGTTTCCAGAGTTCTACTTTTTGGAAGGGCGCGCCGTCTGAACCCGAGGCCACTTCATTGCCCCAACGGTTGTAGATCACCCAGCGGCACGAGGCCACGCCCTGCACTTGGGCAATCAGCGCATCATTGCGGCCATCAGAATTGGGGGTGATGATATTGGGCATGAGTACTTTGATGCCTGGCTCTACGCGCAGGGTAAAAGTGGCCGTATCGGCGCAGGTTTCTTCCAGGCGGTAGGCGATCAGGCTTACCGTAAAACTTCCCGAATCGGGAAAGGTGTAAGTAATGTTTTCGCTGGTGGAGATGGGCACACCGTCTATCAGCCATTGGTAGCCGGTGGCATTGGTAGAAGTATTGGCAAAGCCCACGAAGAGCGGCGAGAAACCCGTGGTGGGAAAAGGATCAAAAGAAGCTTCTTGCAGCGGGTTGAGGGGTACGGTTACTGTCGTATCCCACCGACAACCCGCCGCAGAGTTGATGCGGTAGTTGTAAGTGCCGGGAGACAAACCCGCCGAAGCATTGTTGCTTTGTACTGCCCCATCAAGCCGATAGGTAAAAGGCGATCTGCCCGCAGGGCTATTGGCTTGGATCAGCCCTGTAGGTTCGGGACAAGAAGAAGGATTGACATTTAGGTCGGCAGGTCTTGGAATATCAGTTACTTCTACAAAGACGGGGATGGTCTGGCTGCAACCTTCCTCACCTTCATTCCACATCTTGACGGTATACCAACCGCTGCTATCTGCAAAACAAAGGGGATTGGCTAAAGTAGTATCGCTCAACCCCTCAGACTCGCTCCAACGAAAAGTATCGTAATCTGAAGTGGTCGTGAGTTGGATGGTATCGCCGCGGCAATAGTCATATTTTCTCGGTACTTCAACCAGATCAGGGAGTACGCCACAATCGGGGGTATAGGTAAGGAAGAAGGCGGGGTGCACATTGAATCTACCTGTGGGCGGATAACTCAACGCGCTTAAATATACTTCTTGTTCCTCTTGATCTACCAGATATTCATTGATAACAGCAGTACCATCCGTATCTTCAACGGTATTGTTTGGAACATCATCGTCTAAACCGAAGAGTTCCCCGTTTTCGTAATAAAAATGACCTCTAACACCAGCAGACGACGGGGGCGCTCCCGGATTCGTTGCATCGGCTCCACCAATATATCCGAGTGTTATTGAATTGATTCCAACTATAGATATGTCAACATCAAATGCATTAACTCGATCTGAGTAGATGGAAAATCCGAAGTCCATACTATCATTGAAAGTAGGAGTTTCAAAAGTGTATGGCTGTGCTTGATCTTGTCTTTGGTCGGCAGTATAAACTCTCAGACAAATGGGCTCAATTGTAGTAGGACTTTCATATAAGAAGACACACATCACACTCCACCAACCTGTATTCGGAAACTCACCGCCATCAATTGCATCAAGTTGTACGGTAATACTATCATTACTTATTTGAACTGAATTAGTAATATCGATTCCATGTACTGCAAACAGCCCAATAAAGGGATCATCTGGTTGTTCAGCACCTATCTGACTGGCCATGGATAGCGGAATGGGAGCCCCGTTAAGAATGATGTGATTATCCATTGGTCGTCCATAGCGATAAGTTAATGCAATGGCTCTTCTCAATATAAAATCATCTTCCCAATGTATTTTAAACTTCCCATTCATTGGGCCTTGAGTACCTGTGCGTCCCGCCGCCGTAACACCACCTGTAAAACATTCCTCTAGAAACAAATTTTGAGCTTCACATGATATGGAGATTGAAACAAAGAAGAAAATGAAATAAAATTGCCGCACTCTGTTCATTTTGTTAATAAAAATCGCTTGGAATATTGTAAATGTCGCTTTTTTTTTTTTTGACATTACCATCCTAACCCTTAAAACTATTCATTATGAAACAGAAAAATGTGTTTCGAGGTATGGTGCTCATACCTGTTTTCAATTTATTATTCTTATCGAGTTTGTTTGCCCAAAACCCTTTTTGGACCTTTCCAGAAGAGGGACTAAATCTTGATGGAAGCGGTATATTCCCCCTCCCTACCGACGACTACACCGGCCAGGAGGCCGACTTTGTCCATGCAGGGCTGATGGATCCTTACGGTGAGATACTGTTTTTTGCCGTAGATGGCAGACTATATGACGCGACAGGAGAAGAAAGATCGGAGTTTGATGATGGTAGTGACTTAATAAGAGGCACCAGTGAAGCATTGGTTGTGCCTCAACCCGGTAGTTGTAATCGGTTTTACATTTTTCAAGGCAAGGCCGAAGGAGTCGGTCAAACCTCGGAGTTTCCACACTTTTCAGTCTACGATGATACGTTAAACATTTTGCTCGAAGACGATCCGAATGGAGTCTACAAAACCTCGTGGAATATGGTAACGGACTTTTCGCTTATTTCCAATTGGGGAAATACTGATCATGGCGTAAAAGGTGTACATTTTGCTGCTACGAATGAGTCGGCCAATGGTGAGAGGTGGGTTCTTGTGTCAAGTGGTCACAAGATTTTTCGGGTTCATCTCACGTGTAACGGGCTTGTTTCATACGGGTGGAATTACACCATCGCACCTGGAGCTGATGACATAGTGGAGCAAGGTTGGCGTAGTGAAATGGAATTGTTTGAAGACACTGTGAATAATGTCATTCGAGTAGCTACTCCCTACAAGCAGCAATCACTAACAACAGGTGATGTAAAAGTGATGGTGATCGACCTTGATTCAATAACAGGTAATGTCATTCCCGGTAGTCGAGTAGATATAGAGTTTCCCGACCAAATCAATGCTGTTCCATCCTATGTTCATGGCATGGAATTTTCGCCTGATGGGAGCGCATTGTTTTTTATACACGATCCCATGCCGGGCTACCCGAGTCCCTTTAGTGTCTATGATTTCAGCTCAGGCCAGCTTGTAAATCTCAATTTTACGGGAATATCAGCTTTTGAACGTTCGCAAATACAGATAAGCGGATCACCGGGCAATTATACCCTTTACTTGGCAAGTGGGAGCCATCTTGGTACCTTATCCGATCCTGATTTTCCCGTAACAGGAACTTGGAATCCAAATGCTATTGCATTGAGTGGTGGATATTCATCCAATCTGGGAGGAAATCCTTCAACCAGTCTGGAAGACATCAAACGAATCGTCCCCGATCAAATCGATTATATGGACTACGACTCCATGTTTGTGAAAGCATCTTGCGACTGCTGCCGCAAGTATGCTTATGCAAAGCCTAAGCAGGACACCAGTTTAATCGTAACGGCAAGCGCCACTTGGGCACCGGGATTAAATGGTAATCCTTGGGATGCAATGGCTACCGATACTATTTTTATTCGAGATTCCATTTATGTCTCAGAAGGGGTTAATTTAAGGATCAGTGACCTTAACTTCAGATTTGGAAAAGAGGGCGTGATAGTGGTAAAGCGTGGTAACGAGACCACAGATGGTGCTGTTTTAACGCTGACAGATTCTACCCACATCACTACTGATTTTCGCTGCAGTGAATTGAAATACAATTGTCCCGACCCCGAGTCAGATGATTGCAAAGCCATATTCTGGCAGGGAATCCGAGTGGAAGGCCATGATGATTTATCACAGTCCATATCAAGTCCTACCAAGCAAGGTCGTTTGAATATGGACAAAGGATCGACTCTTGAATTTGCGGAGCTTGGAATTCTGGCGGGTCATGAGCAATTCAATCAGTATGGTGGAGGTATAGTCCGCATTAAAGACTCTTTTATCAAAGATTGCCCGACAGGCATCCGTTTTGACAAGTACTTTGCAACTGATGGTGTGAGCGAAATTTTCAATTTAGCTCAGATCAACAACATGCATTTCTTTTGGACCGATACCCTACTTCACTTTAGCTACTCGCTGAAATATCATGTAGACATCTACAAGTCCAGCGGTATAACTCTAAAAGGAAACCTTTACGAACTGCAGGATTGGTCTTCCTTTAGTCCGCTTTCCAGAGGAATTGGTATTAACACATTTAACTCCCGAGTGGTAGAGAGATGGTTGTGCAATGAAGATCCGGAACCTGTTAATTGTGGCAATATCGTTAGGTCCAAATTCCTGAATATGGTTAAAGGGATCAATGCAACTTCTTCGGGCTCTACCAAAACCTTAGATGCGGGATATGGCATTTACGAGAACAATTATATCGGCATTCATACTATAGGCCTTGAGAACCCTAAACTCTTGGACAATGATTTTAAAGTGCCCAACACTACAAACAGATCGGGTATAACATTGACCAATTCGACCGGCTACATGGTAGAAAACAATTACTTTACTTCCATGGCACTTTCTCCCGTAGCCACCAACATAGGAATCTACGTACAGAATTCTGGCGAAGCCATGAATGAGATTTACAATAATATTTTCAAGAATATTGCTGTAGGGATAGCAAGCGCTGAACAAAATGCTTCATGTCCAAGAATATATCAAGACGGCTTGAGGTGGATATGCAATCGATTTGAACAGACTATTCCTGTTGCCGACATTTATGTTTATAGCGGAAATGTGAGTAACGATCAAGGAGAGTGTTCATCGCCCACACCTGCAGGTAATATATTTAGTCATACTAATGGTTTCGATATCAAAGTTCGAGTTGATGACCTATTGACTTGTAATAATGTATTCTTTGACATTGAGTACAATTACCATGATGTGACAGGAGGGAGTCCGTTGGTGCTAAGACTTGAACCTCTAACATATACAAATTACCCTACAGAAGAACGAGTAAACCCACAAATGTGTACGGGTTTTTTTCCCTCTCAAAATGATTGTCCCATTAAGAATACGGCGGCACCTCCCGGAAAAGGCGGTAGTGGCATTGAAGGTGGAAAGTCAAATGGCTTAGGGGATATTGAGACGCCGACTTTACAGGATTATGCTGATGCGATTTTATTGCTTTATCAGGAAAATGAGGGTGTTATCAGTATGATGGAGCAAAGCGAAATGGGATTTGCAGAGTTCGATGAATCCGTTCAAAGTGAAATCAGAAATTTGAGGAATGAAGAATACTACCTGTGGAATGGAATGATTAGTGCGACTCAATGGGATACATTGGGTCATTTCTCTAGGGTTGAAGTTCTGGGATTGTTGAATGAATATCAACCCTCATCTGTCGCAGCCAGATTTGCCTCGGCTCTAGCTATTGAACTCGGAGTTGAAGTACCGACATGGGTTGGAGAAAAAGATAATCATATTGCCGAATTTGATGCTGATCAATTGGCATCATTCACGGCAGATGTTCTTCCCGTTGAAATAGGAGGAGTATTGGACGATTCCTTTTTCAATTCGGCTTCCAATACTTCAGCTTTAGTGAGTTTGTATGCGGAAAATGATAAATTCTTCTTGCCCTATCCGATGGAAATTGAAGCTGAACTTCCCGATAGTTACGGTAGTGATGAAGACGGCAAGGCGAATAGTTCTGAGACAAATTTACCATCTCTTGTTGATGCTAGACCGAATCCTTTTAACAACAACTTTGTCTTGGGATTGAACTACTCTGAAAAGTATGATAAATCACGTGTCGTGATTTATGATTTACTCGGTCGGGTAGTTTATGATCAGCGTTTTGGAAGTAATCCACAAATCGAGATCGACGGGTCTGCATTCCCATCAGGCGTATTGATTTACTCTGTATTTATTGATGGAGAATTACTGGATACCGGTAGGATTGTGAAGGCGGAATAAGCCTATATTTCTTATTAACTGATTAAAGCCCTGCGCAGAGCGCAGGGCTTTTTTTAGCTTTCATTTTCCAATATAGAGTTCTTCGCCAAGGGATAAGCATTGAAAGTACCCAATCCCTTAGAGGCAATTTTCATGTCTTCGTTTTCGATGTAGATAGTGCCTTCGGAAGAAATCAGTTTGTTTCCTTCAAAGGTCACTTTTCCTCTGCCCGATAGCTTATCGCCGAGCTTTATCGGAGCGTAGTAGTTGAGCTTAAACTCGACGGTACTCACCAGCTTATCTTTTTCTACAGCCAGCGAAAGCGCCGCCACACCGAGTATGGCATCCATCATTGACGAAATGGCTCCACCATGCGCCGCCATGGGATTGGAGAGGTGCTCTTCTTTTATTTCCATTCGATACTCTACTTCACCAGGCTCAATTACTGTAAGTTTTAGTCCGAGTAACGCTCCGAAAGCGTTGACTTCGTTGTATTTTTTTAAAACTGAGTGCATCATTATGTTTAATATCCGGCTCCCACATCATCCCCACGCGGATCGCCACAAACTTCCAGCATTCCGTTCTCGGATACCTTTATGGCATCAACTCTGCCTAAAGAATAGAAGTAGTCGATTTCGTGGCCCTTGCTTTCCAATAAGGTGATGACGTCTTTAGGAAACCGGTCTTGCTCCAGGAACAACTTATCCGGTAGCCATTGACTGTGAAATTTCGGCGCGGCGATGGCATCTTTCAGATCCATTCTAAAAAATGCACAATTCGCAATGGTCTGGTACACGGAGGTGATGATGGTGCTTCCTCCCGGAGAGCCCGCCACCAGAAATAGCTCGCCGTCTTTTTCCACAATAGTGGGAGTCATGGAGCTCAGCATTCTTTTTCCCGGCTCGATGGAGTTTGCTTTTCCTCCAACCAATCCATAGGAATTAGGTGTGCCGGGCTTTGAGCTGAAATCATCCATTTCATTGTTGAGCAAGAAACCTGCTCCCGATACAACTATTCGACTTCCATACATGCCATTGATAGTCGTTGTGATCGAAACCGCATTCCCTTCTTCATCCACTACCGATAGATGCGTGGTTTCCATGCTTTCGGCCACTTGTTGCATGTTCCCATGACTCACCCTTGAGCTCGGCGTAGCTCGATACTCAAAGTTTCTCAGTCTGGATGAGAGGTAAGTTGAATCCACCAATTCTTTGTAAGGAATGTCGTAGTAATCGGGATCCCCTAGGTGCATGGAGCGATCGGCATAAACACGTCTCTGAATTTCAGTATTGAAATGGATGTACTCCGTAGAGTTGTGTACAATTGAATCTACTTCAAGCATCTTAGCCATCTTGAACATTTGCTCCAATGCTATTCCTCCGCTTGATGGGGGCGGCATCGAGATGACTTGATATCGGTCGAATGAGAACTTAATGGGGTTCCGCCATTGTGGCTGGTAATTTTTGAGGTCAGCGGCAGTGATGAGTCCTCTGCCTTCGCCCATCTCTTCCAATATCAGTTCGGCCGTCTCTCCCATATAAAACTCCGTAGGGCCTTTATCTCTAATACGAGTAAGCGTATTGGCCAAATCCTCTTGAATCAAAATATCACCTTCTACCCAAGGTGTGTCTTTGACAAAAGGGGTTGGAAATCGATTGCGCGTTTCAAACATCTCCCGATTTTCGTTTAGGCGTTGGGCTTGATCGGCAGTAATCGCAAATCCGTTTCGGGCTATCTCGATGGCGGGCTCCAGCAGGTAACTCATTTGTAAGCTCCCGAATTTATCATGCATCTCGTAAATTCCTGCTACCGATCCGGGTACTCCTGCCGCGATTCTCGTGTCAGTGCTGACTCCTTCCAGAATTTCGCCGTCGGGACCAAGGAACAAACCGGGAAAAGCACCACTCGGTGCTTCCTCACGGAAATCTAGGGTAGTGGTCAAACCATCGTTTCGTCTCACCACCATTAAACCGCCTCCACCGATATTCCCGGCTTCTGGAAAACAAACGGCTAGAGCCCATTGCACGGCAACGGCCGCGTCAGTCGCATTTCCTCCGCTCTCAAGAATTTTTGCTCCGATCTCGGCCGCTATAGGATGTGCACAGGCTACACCTGCTTTTAATGAATCGAGGCTTTTGTCAACTCGGATTGAAGTGTTTGTTTCACCTGATTCTTGGCAAGCCCATAAAAAACAGACTGCCAATAGTAGCATTATTCTATTCATCGATAATATCAATTTGCATGATTAAAGGGGTAATCGGCCATTCGCCGGCATCCGTATCCACAGTGGCCATTTTATCTAAGACATCAAGTCCTTCATATATCTCTCCGAAAACTGTGTGCTGATTATCCAGATGTGGCGCACCGCCTGTTGTCTTGTAAATATCTCTTTTCCATTGAGGGATAACCATTTCACTGTCTCGTTCAATCGCCATTAGTTGTGGCTCGTTGAATTTTTGACCGTGGACGAAGAAAAAATAATAGGGCGAAGATCGCTTATTGGGATTGTTATCATAATCACGAGCCATTGATAAGGCTCCTTTTTTGTGCAAGCGCTCACTCCTAAACTCCGACGGTATGGTGTATGAACCGATCAAGATGCGCTTTACTTTTTCGATTTCGCTTTCGTTGTTTCCTCCTTGGACGACAAAATTAGGAGCGACGCGAATAAACTCAGTGCCGTTGAAGTAATTTCTTTTTGTCATCATCAAAAAGTTGGCCGTATGTAGAGGGGTATCGTCAAACAGCCTTACTTTGAGTGTGCCGACACGTGTAATCACTCTAACCTTTCTTTCAGGATTCTCACGGAAATACTCGGATAAGAAGCTTTCGATATTGGCACTGTCCAGCTTTGGGTACTCCCTTTCAACTGCGATTGTACTATCTTTTTTAGCGATGTCTTTTTTCGGGATGGGCTCTACTTGAAGCTCCACATTTTTTTGTGAAGAGTTTGAAGGTTCGCAGGAAAAAAAGCACAAAATGATGAAAGCGAACCCGATGAGGCCCGCTTTATTTAAATTTATTTGATTGGACATTAATCGAGTGTGTCGTCGTATTCTTCAACTTGCCTTTTTGCAGCTCCCGTTTGTTCTGAGCCATTTAAGGTATCGTAGCGGTGCGGAATGAGTTTGGCATTTCCCTTCACATCCAGAGGACTATTAAAACTGCCTTTTTCTATAACTGCGTGCCAATTTGCATCAAATGGAACAGTGAAAGTAACTGGAGACTGTTCAGCTTTTCCACCTCTGTACTGATAAGTAAGGCCTTTTTTGTAACGCGAAAATTGACTGCTTTCAATAAGCAATACTTTCGTTGGCATATCGAAGGTGACTTCGATTTTGTCTTTTGCTTTTGCGGTAAAAGGTTTTTGTAGGATTTTCATTGCGTTCAAATTCTACGAAATTTAAGAAAAATACCAATCCGATGCTGAATAAAAAAAGCGAGTGATCTAGGATCAGCTCGCTTTTCATTGCTCTGCTCAAAGCAACCATCAGAAGATTTTACTGATACCAATGTAGTTGAGGTACTTGGATTTTTGGGTTTGATTTTCATCAAAGCGCTTGTTCAACTTTTTTTCGGTCGAAACCAGAGATAAGCGGGTTTAGCTTTTTGGGATAATCTGGTATTCGAACACTACCCGGTCGTCATAGCCAAGCGGATAAGCATGAAATTTTCTGGAGCTGCGTATGGTAATATTAATCTGAGCTTGCTTCTGAACGTGTTTGTCTGCTACTTCGAAGAACAAAATATTACCGCTCTGCCATTTCTGCCCGTGAATCTTGAACTCGAGCGGTTTCTCCTCGGGGTCGCTTGCTTGCACAATAAATTCCAGTGTAGTGCCCGGATGGATCGTCAAGTTGGTTTTGAGTCGGCGCGGCTTGCCAGGTACCCAAATATTTCCCAAACTATCTTTGATGTATTCTATTCTGGGGTAGCCCTCTTTACCTACTTCAAGGAGACTTCTATAGGCAGTGATCTTAGCGCGAATTTCTCCGGTTATGCCTAATACCAAATGCTTCTGGTAAACGAATAGTTCGCGTCTGTGAATTTGAGGATCTCGATACTCCTCCAGAATTTTGATGAAAGTGATGAGCCTGATTATGATGAAGATGGCAAAGACAAAGCACAAAAGGGATTTAATGAAAACCTTTATAGAAGTGTT
>CAZKXG010000136.1:0-6181 GCA_964556465.1 uncultured Cryomorphaceae bacterium
GCCCTTTGCAACTCTGCCTCTTTTTTGGATTCAATGAAGCGGTAGCCCAATAGCCCCGAAACCAATGCCAACAAGAGAATTCCTGATAGCCCTAGAAGCATATTATTTCTGGCCTGAATTTTTAGATCGGCTTCTTCCAGTTCGAGTCCTTGAATTTTTATCTGTTGCTCTTTTTCCTTGGTCTGGTATTGCGTCTCCAGCTCCTGAACGATCTCTTGTCGGCTTTCGCCAAGCACCGAATCGTGAACCGCTAAGTACTGTACATGGTATTCCAGTGCCTTTTCAAAATCACCCAAGTTCTTATAAGAACTGGCCAAATTGGCGAGAGAAATCTCACGGTCGTGCTTCGAGTCGATTTCGTTGGCCATGCGCAGGCACTTCTCTAGCGTTTGGATCGCTTCGCGCGGGTTGCCCATCTCATTCTTCATTTCCGCAATGTTCGATAGGGTACTAATCTGTCCGCGAATGTCGCCAAGGGTGCTGTCTATTCGATACGATTCGCGAAATTGATCGATGGCACTCTCCATATCGCCCATGTAGTAATACACGGCGCCGATATTGTTGATGCTTTCAGACATTCCCTGAAGGTTATTGAGCTCCTTCTCTATACCGTAGGACCTTTCGAAGTAAGTGAGCGCAGAATCAAGCACTCCCTGATTGGCATAAACTATTGCGTAGTTATTGTAAATATTGGCAATCTCTTTTCGGTTGTTCTCATCGGTTTGGATGTCCAAAGCCTCATCATAATAGGATAGGGCCTTGTCGTAGTCTTCCATATACATAAACATCACACCTACATTATTGAGTACTGTGCCGACATCAGTATTTTGATTCGCCTCTTTGTGCAGGTCGATGGCTATTTGGTAGGATGTGAGCGCCTCTTCGTATTCTCCCTTATACCTGTAGCAAACACCTTTGTTGGAATGGATGGCTGCTCTCAGCGATACGGCCTCTGTCTCTTTGAGATAGCTGAGAGCACTGTCCGCATAGAGTAGGGCTTCATTGTAGTATCCTTGAAACCTGAAGGCAACTGAAAGCTTATGCATGGCATCCGCAGATCCGTAATCATATTTGAGTTCCACGGACTTTTCTGCCGCTTCATTTGCCATTTCTTTGGCCCGATTCGGGTCTGATTGTGCAATGGAAAAACTGAGCTCGTTGAGTTTATCTACCAAGGCTTGATTCTCCAGACCTTGGAGTTTTTGATCCAAGCTATCGACTTGCGCATACAAGCAGTTTACGGATAAGACCAAACAGAATAAAACGACTCTTTTCATGAGATAGGCGTAATGAAAACGAATATATATCTCTTCTTTTAATTGTTCCACTTTTGTTGAATAATGAGGAATAGATTAGACTCATTCTGATGGATTTAATGAGCACAGTGATCAATAGATCGGTCCTCTATGAATTTGAAAGAAATTGATTTTTCAGGAGATACTAAGTGTGGTAATTATAGGTTGCGCTCGATATTTAGGAGTAATAAAACTTTGTGTATCAAAAGCTAGGAGTAGTTTGATATTCCGCAATAATTAAAGGTATACCCTTCCTGTTTGTCACAAGAGAAAAAAACGTCTCACAACATTTTCCATCTCAATAGGATTAATGTAGATTGGCCGCGCGTCAAAAGATACTATTAATGGAAAACAGCAAAGTAATCAACCAACTCAAAGTCGTGTTAGCAAACTTGCCGAACGAATGGTTGGACTTAACAACGCATAGACTGGATATCTACAATGAGGCTAGAGCTAAGACACAATTTTTAGAAGAGTTTGAGAACTCATTGAACACTAACAAGATCGATGCTACGACACTCATTGGTTTGCCCACGGCTTACGATTACATTAGGCTGGGACATCCATTGTCTTGTGTTTTAGAATGGGCTATTGCTCGATTGAACCACCTCAATCCTGAAAGTGTCATTAGCTTTTCATCTTTGACTGCTCCTGTCTTAGCTGTACTCAGAAAAAACCTGTTTGATGGAAGGAGAACACAAGTTTTCTACTCAGGCGAGTTGCCGAGCTTTTTTGATGCCGATTTGCTCCGCCGCGTCTATGGCTACCAGTTTGAGTTGATTGAAGTTGAAGGCGCAGCAGAAGTACTACACCTTGACGATACAACCATTTTCTTTTCACAAGAAAGTGAACTAGCCAAGCTAGAGCAGAACGCAAATATTGATTTTTACATCAATGTTCATTCTGAGCTCGGGAGTGTTTTGATCGTAAATGATGAGAAAAATGAAAGCGCAATTTCAGAAATCCAGCATGTACGCAGAAGAGAGACCATCGCCATGACACCTGCAGATTGTCTTACCGCGATAGAGATGTTGGTAGGAGTGTCATCAGACAGTAAGAAGATAGAGGTTGTCTCAAACAATACCAAGGTTTTGGATGTCATCCAAACCATTACGGGCTCACCTACTAAACCATTGGTTGGTTCGAGTGGGTTATCCATTCAATATGCCATTATGATGGGATTAATTGATGATGCACTGGAGAATCATCCCGGGAGGGCCATCAAATTTATTGTTCCTCCCAACTGCTATGGTGGAACGAATGATCAAGCCAGAAGAGTAGCTGCTTGCCTCGATCATGTGGAAATCGTAGACCTACCCGTAGACGGTGAAAACGAAATGGTACAAAGCATTCATCGGGTTTTGGATAGAGTTGCCAAAGAAGATGCCGTTCCTTATATCATCGCTGAGATTCCCACCAATCCGAGGGTAGAAGTTCCCGATCTTAATCAATTGAAGGCTGCTCTTGCCGCCGAGCGAATAACGGCGAGTGGCACAGCGGCAATTGATCCTGTTTTCATCTTAGACCAAACTTTCTGTCCGAATTTTCAGTTTTTGGGTGAAGGCAAAATGCTCTCAACAGTACGTACAATATCTTATGCCAGTGGATCAAAATTTCCAAGTGGTGGAAAATGCACGGCAGGCTACTGCGTTGGAAATGCGAAAGCATCAGCCTTAATGAGCTACATAGAGAGACACTTGCAACTTTGCGATAATGAAGCTACCGATCTTCAAATGGAAATATTGGCGCAGCAATTACCTTCCATGAATCAACGAATTGCAGATGCCTACACGAATACACGCGAGTTTGTGGAGTTCATTAAAGAGAATTTGCCTTCGGCCAAAATTAACTTTGTATCCGAAGAATTGGCAAGTGAGGGTTTTACGCCATCGGTATTTTCATTGGATCTGCCAGCGGAAGGTGTGACACATGATGAGATTGAGGCAAATAAAAAAGTCTTGAATAATAGGTTGATTCATATGATGATCACTCAAATTCCCAATGAAAGCAAGTACTGTGTGAGCTATGGGCAGTTGAAAGGGTGTTACTGGACGATACCTGCCACATCCACCCAAGGCACCACAAAGGAAGGGGATAAGGACTACATTGTCCGTGCATCACTTTCGCCTAATATGGACCTTGAACGACACAAAAAGGTATTTTTAGATTTTGTAGATACCATTCAATCATAGCCATGACGCATCTTAAATTTAATCTTACCGATAACAAGGAGTTCATCGCACTTGATAAGCTACTAAAGCTGATGAGGGTAGTAGGCTCAGGAGGTGAAGCGCACGCTGTGATTCAAGAAGGGCTGGTGCTGGTAAATGGCGTCGCCGAAACACAGAAACGTAAGAAAATGCGCGTTGGTGACAAAGCCGAGTTTAATGGACAGGTCATAGAAGTGGAATTATGAAAGGAACGCAAAGAGCGGCTATTGGTATCGGATCGGCGGTAGAAATCGTACTTAAAAAAGATCAGAGAACCGGTAATTTAACCACCGGAATTGTCGCAAATATTCTGACTAAATCCCCAACTCATCCCCATGGTATAAAAGTACGTTTGGAAGACGGGCAAGTGGGGAGAGTGAAGAGTGTATTGTGATATTGATCAACCGGCATGCAAGTCTACTGTTACAATATGCCTCAAAAGAATACGCGAAGCTTATTGGGGATATTTCATTTTAGCTTCTCAATGGATACGAAAGTATTTAAGAACAAAAGCAAGGCTATCATCACGTCGCTTTTTTCTTTTTTTCTTTTCTCACTCAGTTATGGTCAGTTTCCTGTCGACAAGAATTTTGAAGGGCTTAAAGCTGCACCTCGCTCTATGGACGAAACCACAGAAATGGTTTCTGAAGGGATTAAATTCAGGCAAGTTTATCATTTTTATATTTTGGGTCACCTCCTCAAAATTGAAAATTACAATAACTTTAATATCGACGAGGATTCACTGTATCTGGGAGAAATCACCTTTTTTGAATACACGGCAGCCAATAGTCGGTCTAGTTATACATTGTCACCCGTAAATGGAGATACTCTTAAAGTGTCGCATTATGTGTTTTTTGGAGAGAAGTACATTAAGGTCTCTACCGAGAATTTCAACGATTCCTATTCAACGGAAATTATTCAAACGCTGGACCAAAAGGGTAGAATTGTGGTTACCTATGCCGTTATTTCAGACGAAAACAGTGAAGAGATTTACTCAGCTTCTGTTACCGATTTCATCTACGATGGCGATAAATTGCAGAAGCTAATTGTAGTAAACGATCGCATAGGAACTGAAGGCAAGGAAGTGATTTGCATGAACAAGAGATATGATGAGCAAGGTAATTTGACTCACCTTGAATTCGCAGATGAGAAAGGTGAAATCGTAAGCGTTGTAGACAAAATGTATCAATACTATAACACTGACTCGAAGTAGCTCAAGCGAACGATATGGCCGTACCAATATTTATGAAGCCGCACTTATCAGGTGATTGCTTTAGAGGAAGTTAGAGCCATTTGCAATAAATTGTAAGGCAGAATGAAAGTATGTGTTGCACAAGTGAAGTCTGGCAAAGGCGATATTCGAAAGAATATTAAAATCCACAAGGCATGTATTGACATGGCGATTTCCGAGAGGGTAGAGTTTATAGCTTTTCCTGAACTTTCACTTACGGGCTATGAGCCTCAACTTGCCAGTGAGTTGGCAATGGAGATAAACGACTTCAGGCTGGATGAGTTTCAAAACAAAAGCGATATTGGTCATATCTCCATAGGGGTAGGGCTGCCTCTTAAATCAGAATTGGGAACGTATATCAGCATGATGTTCTTCCAGCCTCACCAAACTCGAAAGATTTATTCTAAGCAAAAACTTCACGCTGATGAAGTTCCTTTTTTTGTTGAGGGACACGAACAGCTAATCTTGACCGTAGGCGACACTAAAATTGCGCCGGCCATTTGTTATGAATCTATGTTTGAAGTTCACTCTGAGAATGCGAAAGAACTTGGGTCTGACATATATCTGGCTAGTGTGGCCAAACCCAAAGGCGACATTGACAGGGCGTACAATCATTATCAGAGAGTAGCCGAAGAACTGGGATTGACTGTAATCCTCTCAAATAGTATCGGGTATTGTGATAATTTTCTAAGTGCCGGCCGATCAGCAATTTGGGACTCAACAGGGGTCTTGAAAGAGTCTATGAAATCAGAAAATGAAGGAATATTAATTTACGATACGATTTCAAAAGAGGCAAGTGAACTAACAATACCACCTGTCAATTAAACCAATTGTAACCTACACTATCATGGATCAACAGAAGGATGATGTGGACGAGATTGTCAAAATAGGAAAGAAGAGAACAATCTTGATATCTCTAAGTATTCTGCTCGTTTCTATTCATACCATCTATTTTTACCATGTCGTCAGACCCGAAATAGAAACAAAGAAATTGCTACAGCAGATTATTCGATTTCTTTTAACGGCTGGTCTATTGATGGTAACTTACAAGGGTAAAAGATGGGCGAGAATTGTTTCGATCATTCTTTTTTCATTGGGAATTTTAGGAGGATTGTCAGGACTCGTTATCATAGAGAGTGCATCAATTATCAATAAAATACCATTGCTTGTGATGACTTTTGTTTACTCCATAGCTGTTTATCACTTTGCCATTTCGAAAAGCTTTAAGGCATACTTTGATTACTGCAATGGCAAAGAGATGGCGACGGAAGAAGAAGTCTGACATTTTTTAAAGTCACACCAATTCACTCAATCGGCATACGGAGTCATGGAGAATTTTTACTTTCGGTGAATAGAGCGGTCGCTTTTTTTGAGGAGGGCGACAATGAATCAAGAGAAAACGCATATGCATCATCCCGATTCTATTCGATTAAACAAAGCCATCA
>CAZKXG010000136.1:6191-9888 GCA_964556465.1 uncultured Cryomorphaceae bacterium
CGGTTATTGTTCAAGACGCCAGGCTGATAAGCTGATTGAGCAGGGTAGGGTGCGCCTGAATGGCAACAAGGTAAAACTTGGTGATCGCGCTATGCCGGGAGATAAGATTGAAGTTAATGGTGAGCTGATAACCGGCAATGATAATCTGGTTTACATAGCCTTGAATAAGCCCGTTGGGATCACTTGCACTACCGATCAACGGATCAAAGGAAATGTGGTAGATTTTATCGGACACAGTGAGCGCATCTTTCATATCGGTAGATTGGATAAGCCCAGCGAAGGACTCTTGTTGATGACCAATGACGGAGATATCGTAAACAAGATTCTACGTGCAGGAAACGAGCACGAAAAGGAATACATTGTAAAGGTACACAAACCCATCACGGAAGAGTTTATCGAAAGAATGGGAAATGGTGTCCGTCTCCATGAATTGAAAGTAACTACCAAAAAGTGTGAGGTGAAACGACTCAATCGATTCACCTTTAAAATCATTTTGGTGCAGGGGCTCAATCGCCAAATCAGACGAATGTGTGAACACCTGGGCTACGACGTTATCGAGCTCAAACGAACACGAATCATGAATATCGAATTGGGAAATCTCCCGATCGGAGATTGGCGCGACCTGACTTCTCACGAATTGAAAGGATTAAAAGCTTCTATTAAGGAATCAGAAAATAGCTCTTTTGTCGATTCGCTCGAACGAGAAAAAGGAAAGAAAAGGTCGAGCAATTGAGCATAAGTTTATAGGATAGTATTACAAAACCCAATTGAATGATTTTTAAACCGGTTTTAATATCTCTTCGTCAATTATTGCCATTGGTTTTAATGGCAATAGGTATAGTCACAGCAGCAAACATCAGCGCCCAAGAGCGAGATGATCAGAGTAGCAGATCTATAGCGAGGAATCATATCACAGCGTTGAGAAAAGGGGCATTGTTGGTTCGGTTGCAAACCAGAGCTCAGTCAGTTGAGACCCTCAAAGAGAGAGGTTTGATCGATAAGGAGCGGAGGCAAGCAGAGGAGAATACCGAGTACCTTAAGGCCTTTGTCTCTGAATTTGATTTTGCTCCGGTTTACTTCTTTAGAAGCGAAGACTCGAAGCTGATAAAGGAAGGTAAGCTGAGTGAGGTGGTTTTTTTGAACTATAACCTCGTTCCCGATAGCACAATTGCGGTGAAAGAGCAGATTATCTATACTGCTGAGTTCGGTAATATCGCCCCTGACAATGAGAAAACACGACAAGGCTATAGACTTGACAAAGACAGCACAGGTGTCATACAGAAGTCAACTTATTACAGCTCTGCCGATATGGGATTCGAGGCATTGGTCATCATGGATAATCAATTCATTCAGCTGCGCAACCCATTTCCTTATTACGTGCGCACCTATGATAAGAAAGGGATCATGACTCGAAGCTCTGAAAAGACGGTGCGGAAAATGAATCAAAAGCTTCATCAGTTCTATTAATAGGAGAAGGCAAAACAGCCCATGGAAGTTGGCCTGATTTGCATTCAATCAACCATAATGAATTTCAGCCCTAATGGGAAAAGCAGTTTACACATAGTTAGGAAGGTTTTGTCCTAGTGATTCTTTCTTTCAGGGTTGAAAGGTTTATCTGGAAATCGTGCTCAAATACTTATGATTCAGATTTGCTCCACAAGATGGAGGGCAAGGATTCTCTCCCTTTACGACCTTTGGTGAAATACTTTTCACCACTGTGTTTCCAGATAATCTAGCGGAAGTTAATAAAAATGTAGGGCTACCATTTTGTGTTGTTGCTCTGGTTACTTCAATTCCTGTGCAGCCCTCGGCCTTCAAAAGATTATTTATATCACCATTACTAATGGTCACAGCAAACCTTGCGCCGTTTACATTTCGAACAGCCTTTGCTGCCTGATCTTTTGAGAGTTGATTCATAGAAGGGGTTCCGTTTTGAATACCGGCAAAAAGGCGGTATTTCGTTGAGGAGGAATTCATAACCTTCATATCGGCTCCTGAGGAAACACATACGGCAAGCACGGATTCTTCTCCGTTCGAATTGGTTTTAGCACTGTAAAATCGAATGGCTTCACAATTCGTTCGTCCCATCATTTCATAGAGTAAGTTTGAAGAAAAAAATACCCCTCCATTGGATTGTTCGAATAAATCTGAGCTTGGTTTCTCTTTAGAATTGAAGCCAAATGAAATTGCGGCAACTAGAATGATTGCTAAGGGGAAAAGCTTAAATCTCATGACAGGTTGAATTATTTGGTTAGTTTAAGGAGACAGGACTTTCACGAGAACGGAGTACTGCCATTCGTGACGAAAATAACGTAAAAAACTTAATTACAGGATATTTACAAAATTCTCACAAATCGAGTTTCTTCAGAGTTCATCGAATCAAATTATCAAGCCTAACAAATACCGGTTTAAGAGAAGTCAATGCTTGGATCGGGGGAAAGTGAAAACAATTAGAGCCTTTTCTCAGAAATCAACTTATTCTATTTTACTTTAAGTCTTTTAACAAAAAAGCCTGCTCATTTTGTGAGCAGGCTTTTTTTGTTTTTAAAATCCGCTTTTAGCGGACAGGTATTTATACTTATCCTTTTTTAGTAGCCTCTTTTTTGGATTCAGCTTTCATTTTTTCAGCTTTCTTATCGCAGCAAGCTTTCCCTTCTTTTGCTTCGGCCATATTACTACAGCATGCTTTTTCCGATCCTGCTGATGCTTTTTCGCCTCCTTTCTTGCAACATCCTTTCGACATTTCCTTGCAACTCGATGCTTTGGCAACTTTAGCAGTTACTTCTTTTTCAGCCGATGTGGCTTTCTGAGGAGATTCAGCTTTCTGAGTCGCTTCTACCTTGGCATCTGTTGATTTTGTTTCTGTCGTTTGCGCATTTGAAATTCCCGCCATGGCGAAAACGAGTGCGAATAATAAAATGTACTTTTTCATATTGATAGGTTATTTGAGATAAAGATAGGTACTTTTTGATCAGTGCATCAACACTGAAGGTTATTTTACCATTTATTGGTACAATACGAATGAACGTAGAAAGGGTTCGAATCAGTCGCGTGAGATTTTTTGAGATTACTTTATTTCCAAGTAAAATTCTGAATTTCTTCTTTATCTGTTTCTTGAAGCATTATACCCGAGCCAAAGCTAAACGTATTGTAATCTGAGAATTCTGTAATTCCTGAAACGGGATTGATACCTGTTGCACATCTTACTTTCCATTGAAAGTTTCCTCCACCACCTAGTTGATTCCCGGAAACGAAGTAATTGTCAGGAGAGGGGTTAACCACAGTGATACTGCGTGGATCATTCCCTCCCAAAACACCGCCGCGTATTTCGCAGCCTACTGACCCATCCGGTGAAGTCCATGTGAGTAAAACACCATTGGGGAAAACTTGTGATTCAAGGGCAAAATCGAAGGTGGTCAATCCCCACGTATCTTCAGCCTCGGGCCCGCCCCAAATTAAAGTGGCCAAAATGGGGTTGTCAATGAAAGGATTCCTATTGCCTTGTCGGATTTGAGCGATCTCATTTTTCTGAATTTCAATTTCAGAAACCGGGTCTTCAGCATTCCATTCCAAAAAAATCAGAGGTACATTGACATCAGTCGCAACCGCTGGTCCAAGACCTGTTGAAGAGGGAAGGCAGCGTGTTTGAGCCGTAGATGAACCGTTTCCATCATACCGCAGGTACATGTATAAAATT
>CAZKXG010000137.1:0-9759 GCA_964556465.1 uncultured Cryomorphaceae bacterium
TTTCTTTTGCAAATTGGTTAATGCAAAAAAATTATCCCTCAATGGAATCCTCGCCGATTCCGAACTGAAAACCAAGCCTTTTGCCTGTCTTCAAACTGATGTTGTCCTTCAGATTATTAGCGTCGCCCAAAGAAATTTGTGATACGGTATTGTAGGTTGGTACATAAAGCTCAAAATTGAGCGCATGCCTTACCACGGCGTTAAGAAAATTCATGATCCGATCTTCAGTAAACTCATCGTTGATGAAATCATTGAACATCGGACCCAATTCCTTTTTTCCTTCAACAAAAAAGTGATTCTCGGCATTGAGAAAAAGTCTGGCAATGAGATAACCTGTGTCTTGATGACGATTATAACGAACACTGTCTGCCAAAAAATTATAAACCTGAATGGTGCCACAATATCCTCGGCCTACATTTTCCTTTAGATAGTGCGTATCCCAATGTGGACTTGAATCAGGAAAGAAAAAAACATTGGTATGTAAAGCAAACATGAGCGTATCGCCTGCTATGGTCAATTGCGCATAGTAATCACCTAAATCTCTATAGCTGATCTCCAGCCGTGGGTCTACCGAATCCATTTCAGTTCCCAACTCATTCACCAGCTTATGCATGCACTTCTTCAAAACCATGAAGCGCTCTTTGCTCAATTCGAACACATCGCGCTTGAGTGAAGATTTGGTCTTAATAATCTCCAGAACCTCAGCCTTGATTTTGTCCGTTCCCATGATTAGTACGCTTTTGCGAAAAGCACTCGGCGTGAGGAGGGATTCCCCGTCAGAATGCACTTCCCTTCTTCTTCAACTGCATCTTGAGGAATACAGCGAATTGTCGCTTTCGTTTTTTGCTTGATGCGCTCCTCAGTTTCAGCTGTTCCGTCCCAATGAGCCAAAACAAACCCACCTTTATTTTTGATTGCATCTCTAAACTCATCCCAGTCATCAACAGAAACAGTGCTGTCCCTTCTGAATTTCAGCGCTTTGTCAAAGAGATTCTTTTGTATAATCTCCATGAGCTCTACTGCTCTATCTTCTACCTCATCAAAAGAAATGAACTCTTTCGTCAGTGTATCTCTTCGGGCAACTTCTACCGTATTGTTTTCTAAGTCACGAGGGCCCATGGCTAGTCGCACAGGAACTCCTTTCATTTCGTACTCCGAGAATTTCCAGCCGGGCTTACGATTATCATCATCGTCGAAAACCACAGCCAAACCTCGCGATTTCAGTGCATCGACCAGTGGGTTCAATTTATCCCTAAGCGCTTCCAGCTGCTCTTCACTTTTATAAATAGGCACAATGACAACTTGAATCGGAGCTAGCTTTGGAGGCAACACCAATCCATTGTCATCGCTATGGGTCATGATCAAAGCCCCCATCAGTCTTGTTGACACTCCCCAACTAGTGGCCCAAACGTGCTCTTCCTTTCCTTCTTTCGAAGCGTATTTCACGTCGAACGCTTTGGCAAAATTTTGCCCCAGAAAATGAGACGTTCCTGCTTGAAGAGCTTTGCCGTCTTGCATTAGAGCCTCAATGCAATAGGTGTCAAGTGCACCGGCGAATCTTTCACTCTCTGTTTTTACACCTTTAATTACGGGCATAGCCATCCACTCTTCTGCAAAAGTAGCGTAGACTTCGAGCATTTTTTCGGCCTCTGCTATTGCTTCAGCCTCAGTAGCATGTGCAGTATGACCTTCTTGCCAAAGAAATTCAGCAGTCCTTAAAAAGAGACGAGTTCTCATTTCCCATCGTACCACATTGGCCCATTGATTGACAAGAAGAGGCAAGTCTCGATAACTCTTTACCCAGCCTTTAAAAGTATTCCAGATTATGGTTTCTGAGGTCGGCCTTACGATCAGCTCTTCTTCTAGCTTAGCGTCTTCATCTACTACAACACCACTGCCATCTTCAGCGTTCTTTAGGCGATAATGAGTGACAACGGCACATTCTTTGGCAAAACCCTCAACATGGGAAGCCTCTTTAGAAAAGTAAGACTTTGGGATAAAAAGAGGAAAGTAGGCATTCACATGGCCTGTTTCTTTAAACATTTCATCCAAACGTCTCTGGATCTTTTCCCAAATAGCAAAACCGTGAGGCTTAATTACCATACATCCTCTAACTTCAGAATGCTCCGCAAGATCCGCCTTGGCTACAACTTCGTTGTACCACGAAGAATAATTGTCTGTTCGTTTTGTAAGCTTGTTTCCCATGTGTAAACTTGGAATAGTTTTTGAACTATGAAATTTGGAATAATTATTGCACCATCAAGCGTGAACTTTCAAGGCTAAACTAAATTTGTTTGGGCTGCCGAAAATAAACTTTTTAACTTAGAGATAAGTTATAATAACAGATATGATCATGAACACAAGAATATACACTTTAAGCATAGCGACCTTGGTTCTAATTGCATCTTGTTCTACAAATCAAGATTTGGTTCAATTAGATGAATATGATGATCTGTACTACACCCCCACCCCAAGAGAAACAGCTACACAATCATACAATCCGAGTGAATTTGTTGGAGCCAATAGCGCCGAAAGCAGCTACTATGGAGAAAGTCCTTTTGTAGATGAAGCAGAAAAGCCATCTGCTGAATTCGAAGAGAAATCTAACGATGAAGAGGAATCGGAAGACTACTACGACCCTGATTATGCGAATCGAATAGAGAATTTTCACAGAGACGAAGATCAAGATTATGTTTACAGCGATGCGTTCGCAAATAATATGAATCCTCGTTTTTATGGAAACATGAGTATGAATTCGTTCAATGGATTTAACAGTTTTGGTTTTGGAATAGGCATTGGGATGGGAAATCCTTGGATGGGTAATAGGTGGTGTGATCCTTTTTTCGACCCGTTTTGTCGCTGCAGCCCATGGGGACGTCCAGGCTTCGGAATGGGAATGGGATGGGGTGCAACTTGGGGCATGTATGACCCTTTTAGTCCGTGGTACAATCCTTACATGGGCTTCAATCCATATATGGCATTCAATCCTTATGGCTATATGCCTTATTATGGCTACAATCCTTATTACGGTTCAGGCGCAATAATTGTGGATGGGAGTGGAAATGGACGAGGATTTCAAAACACTCCGCGAAACGGCAACAGTGGTCGCAATGCACGGGGAGGTGCCGTGAGCACAACATCCAGTCGAAGAGGAAGTGCTTCTCAAGTTGATGATCCTAAGTCAAATAATGCAGCGACGACTAGAAGTAGATCGACATCACAAGACGCAGATGCAAGTCGAATTCGCCCGGTAAGGACTGATGCTAATACTGACTATTACAGCAGAACGGATAGTCGCCGATATGCGCAACCCGACGGAGTCAATCGTTCAACTCAGAACAGAATGGGAAACGATGACAATAGGAATACTCGTCGAAGTCAAGTAACCTCACCATACACCCGTCAAAGGGAGAGACAAACCTCAACTCAACAGACTCCGGACTACAGCAGGTACAATCGATCCAACTCAAGCAGCAGGTACAACCCAAGTAGAAGTGGAAACTCATCATATAGTTCACCGACGAGGACAAGGACAACGTCTCCTTCAATGAGTACTCCATCGAGAAGTAGATCGACTTTTAGTTCTCCGGGAACATCTTCTCCTAGCCGTTCTAGCGGTGGAGGTGGAAGCAGGAGAAGATAATTAAGACCTTCATTATGAAAAAACTAATGTTATTCGCAGCGCTGTTCCTCAGCGCTGCCCTAACATCCTACGCACAAAATGACGCTGATGTGCAGCGCTACACAGCTAACTACTTTGCCGGAACGGCACGTTTTGAATCTATGGGTGGAGCATTTGGAGCACTTGGAGGTGACATGTCTGCACTACATATAAATCCTGCAGGGGTAGGAGTTTTTCGATTTGGTGAAATCAGCTTCACTCCGGGCTACGAATTCAATTCAATAAATGCCGTAACTGGTTTCTCGTCAAGAGAAGACTCTAAATCCAAGATGGTTGTAAACAACTTGGGCTTTGTTTTGGCCAATGAAATAGACCACCCGAAGTGGAAATCGGTTAATTTCTCCGTGTCCTACAACAGGATAAACACATTCAATGATATTGCGAGATTAACCGGTCAATCTCTCGCCATCGATGGATTGGCAGGAGATTTTTTGGATGAGGCAAACGGCAGCTTTCTCAATGAGCTGAATGATTTTAGCGCTGGTTTAGCGTGGGATGCTATTGTGATCGACAATGCAAATTTTGAGGAGAACGATGACGGAGATTTTATTCCGGTAGATGATGGAAACTATGTCATGAGTTTTGATCCTGACGAGCTAGTAGAGACCTCACAAACGGCAGAAAGAGATGGAAGACTATCCGAAACAGCTTTAACCATCGGAACCAATTACGACGACAAGCTATATTTGGGATTTGGAATAGGGTTTCAAGATATTTCATATGAAAGTATTGTCGATACGGAGGAACGTCCTGTTGGTGAGCCTGCAACAGATTTTTCGGGGTTTACTTTAACGGAACGTTTGCAAAGCGAAGGACTTGGAGTAAACGCGAGATTCGGGTTTATTTTCAAATTGGATAATCTTCGATTTGGGGCCTCAGTGAGAACTCCCACAGTATTTTCAATGACAGATAATTTCACTTCTGATATTCGATCAAGGTTCCAGAATCCGACAGAAACGATCGAAGCTCGAAGTGACGCAGGTTTTTTTGAGTACCGCATTAGAACACCTTGGCATTTTATGGGAAGTGTGGCCGGAGTAATTGGAAAGAAGGCTATTCTATCTGCTCAATACGAAAGAATTAACTTCAGTGGAGGTGAATTGAGAAATTCCAATTCCAGCAATGTTGATTTTTTTTCAGGGATCAACGAGTTTATTTCACAGGCCTACTCTGCATCAGACATTTATAGAATAGGAGGGGAGTATAGAATTACGAAGAGCATTTCAGCTCGAGGGGGCTTTGCCTACTTTGCCAACCCCATAACGGTCAATGAGCAGCAAACGAATGAAAACCTTAATCGACAAGAGTTTAGTTTTGGGTTAGGTTACCGCGTGGCTGGCTGGTATGTTGATGTTTCCTACTCACGAGCTACTTTCAACGAGTTATACGACTACACTATTTTAAATAGAGCTGTTCTGGAGAACACTCAAAACTTATTCGGCCTTACTGTCGGAATAAGGATGTAATAAAAAGCCACTCTCAGTAGAGTGGCTTCAATCTTATCGGTAAAAAGTTTGTTTACTTATTTTGAAAGCTTCTTGAAAATGGCTTCCATCTTTTCACTCTCCTCATCAGCAAGTTCCTTGTCTACGAGGATTCTTCCGCTATGCTCGTCAACGATTATCTTCATACGAGCAGCAACGTCGAGTTGTCTTTGCGGTGGAATTTTGATGTAAGAACCCGCGGAAGCTTCACGATCGATTGGTACCACAGCCAAACCATTTTTCGAACCGTTTCTGATTCTTTTGTAAGCCTTTAGAAGGCGATCATCGATTTTCTTACCGGCATCATCTGATTTTTTCAATAATGCTTCTTCTTCTTTCTTGGTCTCACCAACTATCTCGTCTAGCTCTTTCTTCTTAACATCCAAGTCTTTCTTGCGGCCTTCTAGCTCCTCGCGAGTGTTGTCGATTACTTCTTTCTTGGATTCAATTTGGGCTTGGAATTCCTTGATTTTCTTCTCAGCTAATTTGATTTCCAAATCCTGATATTCAAGTTCCTTATTCAATGACTCAAACTCTCGGTTGTTCCGAACGTTATCTTGTTGCTCTTTGTATTTTTTGATAAGCGCTTTGCTCTCAGTAATGGAGTTCTTCTTGTCAGAAATCTCGGTTTCCAGCGATTTCTTGTCAGCTTCCATTTTTTCGAGACGAGTAGCTAATCCTTCCGTCTCATCTTCCAAATCTTGAACCTCGAATGGCAGCTCACCTCGAACCGTACGAATCTTATCTATTCTTGAGTCAATGAGTTGCAAATTGTATAACGCCCTTAGCTTATCCTCAGTGGATACGCCTTTTTTGGATTTAGCAGTTGCCATAAATATTAGAAATAATGGATTGGATTAGTATTCACTTCCGTTAAACGGACTGCAAAAGTAGTAAAATTTTTGCGGAGATAATCTGCAATTAGATCAATCGTAAAGCGCTCACTTTCATAGTGCCCAATATCGGCAATCATCAACTCTCCTTCTGCATCGAAAAACTAATGGTATTTAAAATCCCCTGTGATGAAAACATCGGCTCCCAAACGCTTGGCGTGATTCAACAAAAAGCTACCTGACCCACCGCATATCGCGACCTTTTTAATATCCTTTCGAAGAACCTCAGTATGTCTAATGACATTTACGTCCATTGATTCTTTCAAAAAACTCAAGAAACCGGAAGCCTCCATTTTTTGAGGCAACTCACCTATCATTCCTGACCCTACATATTGATTCTCATTTTCGATTGAATGCAAGTAATAGGCTACTTCCTCATAGGGATGAGATGCCGACATCGCTGTCAAAATTTTTGAAGACAAGTAGGTAGGAAACATAATCTCAACTCTAGATTCTTCTTGGCTGTGAATTTTTCCGATAGAACCAATAACCGGTTTAGCGCCTTTTTCAGGAAGGTAAGTCCCTGTACCATCAAGGTTGAAACTGCAATTACTGTAATTACCAATAACTCCGCCACCAGCTTCAAACATAGCCAGTCTCACTTTTTCGGCATCCTCTTTTGGTACAAAAACCGTGAGCTTATTAAGCGCCCCGCTTTTAGGGTTCAGTATCGCGCGGTTAACTAGTCCAAGTCGATCTGCAATCTTTCCATTTACACCGGTCAAGACACTATCTAAGTTGGTATGAATAGCATAGAGAGCGATATCATTTTTAATTGCTTTCAAAATAGTTCGTTCTACATATGTTTTGCCGGTAAGGCTTTTCAACCCTTTAAAAACAATAGGATGATGTGAAATTACCAAGTTACAACCCTTCTCGATAGCCTCATTAATTATAGCTTCAGTACAATCAAGACTAACCAGAATACCGTTGACTTGGTTTTCCTGGTTACCTACCAATAACCCTACGTTATCGTACGACTCTGAATATGCAGGAGGAGCCCATTGTTCAAGGTAGCTGCATATCTCTTTAATTTGTGGCATATTTGATCCTTTCTTTCGAACAAAGCTAAGGAATGCGAGAATTACGAAAGTTCTTAATACCTCTCTCTTGGGTTTACGGCTTTATATTGAGCCTTCGTCATCTATTGTATGACACGGGAATTCTCAAATCTTATAAGCCCTCTCAGAAAACAATCGTGGTTGGAAATCTCAGCCTCGGAGGTACAGGTAAAACTCCGATGGTAGACTACATCGTATCCCTCTTAGGGACCGACAATGTTGCTATGCTGAGCAGAGGCTATGGCCGTGAAACCAAAGGGACATTGGTCGTGGACGCCTCAATGAAAGCTAGTCAGTGCGGCGATGAACCGTTGCTTCTTAAGAATAAAAACCCCCACCTCTTTGTGCTCGTGGATGAGGACCGAGCCAGAGGATTGGAATTTTTAAGAATCAATCATCACGACATAAATACGGTTATTCTAGATGATGCTATGCAACACAGAAAAGTAGAGGCAGACTTTTACCTTCTCTTGACTACTTGGGACACTCCCTTCACCTCAGACTATCTGTTACCCGCAGGAAATCTTCGAGACATCAAAAAGCGCAGTAAGAGTGCGCAGGCTATAGTGGTGACGAAAACACCCTTAGATACGAATCAAAACGACAAAAATCAATTAGCATCCAAGCTAAGTGTGAATCATCAAAGCGTCTTTTTCTCAGCAATTTCATACGGTGAAATCTTTGACCTGAATTCAAGTATGGCCGATTCGTCTGATCTTTCTAACGTAGTTTTGTTATCGGCTATCGCAAATCCGCAGCTTTTCGAACAAGAGGCTCTAAAACACTTCAATGTTATAAAGCACTTCGAATTTAAAGACCATCACCTGTTTAGCGAAGAAGAACTGTTTAAGCTCAGCGATTTTATTGATACTTTTGGGCCTGAAAAACCAAAGATACTCACGACTGAAAAAGATGCGCAACGACTCAAAACTCATGTGTCATTTTTTAATGAAAATCAGATAAGAGTGCTGTATTGGAAAATTAAAACAGACTTTGGCAGTGATGCTGAAAAATTCAACGCGATGATTCGATCGATATGAACGAGACCCAACTAAACAATTCACTCAAATATCTGAAGGAACACTTTGGAGAACTTAAGCCTCAAATAGGAATAATATTAGGTTCCGGATTGGACGCAGTCGCTGAGAAAATTTCAGTGAAAAAAAGAATAAGCTATAGTGAGATTCCTGACTTTCCTCAATCTACGGTAGTGGGCCACAAAGGGGAATTTATCCTTGGCGATTTCGGAGATAGAACTGTACTGGCAATGAGAGGAAGGTTTCATTTCTATGAAGGGTATTCCATGGAAAAAGTAGTAGCTCCTGTAAGAATAATGGCTTTAATGGGAATTGAGCTACTTATGGTCTCGAATGCTTGCGGAGGCGTGAATCCAAATTTCGAAATTGGAGATGTGATGATTATCAGTGATCACATCAACCTCTTCCCTACTAATCCTCTAATGGGGCCGAACAACGATAAATGGGGACCTAGATTTCCCGATATGAGTCAGGCATATGATCATGAACTGATACGGGTAGCAGAAAATGTTGCAGAAGAAAAGGGTATCCCCGTTCAAAAAGGAGTTTACGCAGGCTTGTCAGGACCTTGTCTTGAAACTCCTGCAGAATATAAGTACGTCCGAATAATAGGTGCAGATGCGGTTGGTATGAGCACTGTACCCGAAGTAATCGCCGCTCGACATATGGGCGTTAGGTGTTTTGGAATGAGTGTAATAACGGATTTGGGGGTAGAGGGAAGAATTGTCGAAACGACTCATGCTGATGTAGTTCGAGCTGCAAATGCATCATCTTCCAAAATGGTACAAATTTTCGAGGGTGTGATTAAAGAGCTATGATTGAAGAAAGAACAGAGATTTTGGAAAAATACCAGTTGGTAGTGGGACTTGAGGTTCACGCCCAGCTATTGACCAAATCAAAGGCGTACGCGGGAGATTTGAACTCTTACGGTAGTCTCCCGAATTCAAACACGTCTCCCCTTACTTTAGGTCACCCGGGCACTTTACCAAGAGTGAATAAGAAAGTGATTGAATACGCCATAAAATTAGGCCTAGCGACGAATTGCTCAATTACCAGAGCCATGCATTTCGCTAGAAAAAATTACTTCTATGCGGATTTGCCGAAAGGCTATCAAATCACACAAGACACTACACCTATTTGCACTGACGGGTTCTTGGATGTGAAGGATGCAAACAATGAGAGTAAACGAATAGGAATAACCAGAATTCACATAGAGGAAGATGCCGGTAAGAGCATTCACGACCAAGATCCATTCAATACACTGGTTGATTTAAACAGAGCCGGAGTACCACTTTTGGAAATAGTTTCTGAACCGGACATTCGCTCAATAGAAGAGGCATACAATTACCTAGCTGAGATTCGACGATTGGTGAGGTATCTCGAAGTCTGTGATGGAAACATGGAAGAAGGAAGTATGCGCTGTGACGCTAACGTGTCTGTTATGCTCAAGGGCTCGAAGGAATTCGGAAATCGTTGTGAGGTCAAAAACATGAATTCCCTTCGAAACGTGCAACGAGCCATCGAATTTGAAATGAAGCGCCAGATTGAAATCTTGGAACAAGGCGGTGAAATCATTCAACAGACCCGAAGCTTCGATGCTGT
>CAZKXG010000138.1:0-8523 GCA_964556465.1 uncultured Cryomorphaceae bacterium
CTTGGAGGTATTCGAAAACCCTGCTGGCTCAGATTGGCATCAAATGAATCAAAAACAACTAAAGCATGACTAATCACGAAATTGACTATCGAATAATCGGTGAAGAACTTCAATGTGTCGAAATAGAACTTGATCCACAAGAATCTGTTGTGGCTGAGGCCGGTTCATTGATGATGATGCATGATGCCATTGAAATGCGGACCATATTTGGTGATGGTTCCGATCAGGATCAAGGCATTTTTAATAAATTCCTTTCCGCAGGAAAGCGTGTGTTGACTGGAGAAAGTCTCTTTTTGACGGCCTATACAAATCAGGGTTTCGGTAAACGACATGTCACCTTTGCTGCTCCGTACCCGGGAAAGGTTGTACCATTTGATTTAAGCTTGTTCAATGGCAAGATTGTTTGCCAGAAGGAAGCTTTTCTCTGCGCTGCAAAAGGAGTTTCGGTAGGTATAGAGTTCCAAAAGCGAATCGGAGTAGGGCTATTTGGCGGTGAGGGATTCATCATGCAAAAACTGGAAGGAGACGGGATGGCATTTGTGCATGCAGGTGGCACAATCGTCGAAAGAGAGCTGGCAGCAGGAGAAGTCTTACGAGTGGATACGGGTTGCTTGGTGGCTTTCAACCAATCAATCGATTACAACATCGAAATGGTGAAAGGCATTCGCAACGCATTCTTTGGTGGAGAAGGATTATTCCTCGCGACCTTACGCGGGCCCGGAAAGGTCTGGATTCAAAGTATGCCATTCAGCCGATTGGCTGACAAGATTATCAGTGTAGCTCCAAAAATGGGAGGTAAACGAAAAGGTGAAGGAAGTATCCTTGGCGGATTGGGTGATTTATTGGATGGCGATAACCGTATTTAGCAGATATCTAGTTCAACAAGGCACCTACTAGTCGATGATCTTCTCGGGCATACCGTATTTATCGATCAAGTAGATAAGCGAAGTCATGGTCGCGGCTCCGAGTTCTAGTTCACGTTGGTTTACGTTTTCAAAAACGTCGTTGGCCGTGTGGTGTACGTCAAAGTATCGCTGCGAGTCTGGCACAAAACCTATCAACGGGGTTCCTGATTCTTTCAGTGGATTTATGTCCACTCCGCCATAACCCTTTTTAATAAAGTGAATATTGTAGGGCTCAAAAAGCGAAACCCATTCAGCCAGGTAGTCTATTTCTGCGGATGAGGCATCTACCGTAAATCCACGCGGAGTAAATCCTCCGCGGTCACTTTCCATGGCTGCAAGATGCTTGTCCCCTCTTTCTCGACTGTATTCGGCGTAAGCTCTGCCACCTCTGGCGCCATTTTCCTCATTCATGAAGAACACGCATCTAATGGTATGTCTCGGTTTGAACTCAGATGCTTTCATGATTCGAAGTACTTCCAGAGATTGAATCACACCAGTGCCATCATCGTGTGCTCCTTCACCTACATCCCAACTGTCTAAATGACCACCGATGGTGATGACCTTATTGGGGAATTCTGAACCCGTAATTTCACCAACTACATTGTGAGATTCTACATCAGGATGAAATTCGCAATTGGCTTCCATGACAATGCGAGCTGATCCGTTTTTTTCGATATGTTGGGACAAAGTATAAGAGGCATTCGTGCTTAAAGCAAGGGCGGGTATGCTATCCGTTTCTCCTGAATAGTACATCACACCAGTGTGAGGGAAATCGTCGGCTCGCAGGCCAAGAGAGCGCATGACAAAACCTATAGCGCCTTTTTCAGCGGCTACTGATGGGCCTCGAACGCGGCCACCCGAGCAGCCGCTATATGCGCTGAATGTACTGATGAGTTTTGCGTTCATCCCTTGATTGAGAAATACAATTTTTCCCTCAAGCGAACCTTCGGGCGCATCTTGCAGGGCTTGCATTGTTTCAAATTCAACCACTTCTGCTTCTAGCGGACCGTCAGTTCCGACGCTAAAGCCTAATGCCAGTACTTTTAGGGGTGTTCGGTTGGGGAGGAGATAGCAAGTCTCTTCATCACCTCTGGTCCATTTTTGAACCATCACAGGCTCTTTCCATACTTTGTCAAAGCCGTAAGACTCCATTTTGGCTTGTGACCATCGAACTGCTTTCTCGGCACCTTCGCTTCCGCTAAGTCTATGGCCTACATCTTTGCAAAGTTGTCTCAGGTTTTCGTAGGCATGACCCTGTTCTAGCGCCACATCGTAAATCCCCCTTATTTTTAGACTATCTTCTTGCGCAACAGCTAAGCAGCCAAAGGTCATAGCCAAGCTCAACAAGGAGAATTTTAAAAGATCAATCGGAGAAAAACAAAGTTGAGTGAGTGAAGTTTTATTCATGGAATGCGAATTAACCTAATTTTGTCCGAATATTAATTGAAGAAATGAGATACAACCTCAGCGAAATAACTGAATTGATCAGAAACAGGAGGACCATCTATCCTGAACAATTTACTGAAAGAGTGGTTCAGCGTGATATGCTTGAAACCATTCTTACCAATGGACTTTGGGCACCGACTCACGGCAAAACACAGCCTTGGAGATTTAAAGTGTATACAGGAGATGGCAGAGTAGGCTTGTCTCAAATGATGTTGAACCTTTATAAAACACTAACTCCCGCGGGAGATTTTAAAGAGATCAAATACAAAAGAATCGAGTCTAGGATCGAAAAGACTTCGGCACTTGTGCTATTGGCAATGAAGCGAACACCCGACTCCAGAATTCCTGAATTGGAAGAGATTGAAGCAGTCAGCTGTGCTGCTCAAAACATCATGTTAACGGCGGCAGCTTATGGTTTGGGAGCGTTTTGGTCTTCGCCAAAGTTTCTCTACACTGAAGCTGCAAATGCCTCTTTTGGTCTGGACAGAGAAGATAAAATTCTCGGATTATTCTATTTCGGTTATCCTTCCGGTGAGTGGCCAAAGAGTCACAGGAAGCCATTGGAGTTTGTAACAGAGTGGATTGATGGCTAAGAAGCCCCTCAAATACGCCAACTTTGAGCCTCACCATAAGCAGAGGAATTTTACCGTATTTTACTTTTATGCCAAGGATCACGCTGATTATTTTGAGGCATTGTTGCTGGAAAATGAGATCCCTTTCGAAAGAGGATCGGGTCAAGATATGGTGAGAAGACACTTGATCGGAGTGCATCGATCCTATCAGGAAAAAGCTGAAAAATTGAATGATGAGGTGGGAAATTATTACCGCAAACCATTTCTTGGTACGAAAGGCTTTCGCAATTTTGTTCTAATGTTCACGTTAGTGGCCATAGCAATTGCCCTGATTGGTTATTTTTTACGTTACAAAGGGTAACCGTTTAGTGCATTTGACAGTATATAAAGCGGAATCCAATCCCTGCAAGGAATGAAATTATCCCCTTTAATCCTTTTGGCACTCTTGGTGTCATTTTCTTCTTTTGGCGAAGGCGATCCCGTAAGACGGGATACTGCTTCGGCTATGGTCGTTTACGATGCTGAAGTAAAATTTGTCCCCAGGGCTGATTACTCAGCTGCTCATTATGAAAATGTCATAGATTCATTGGTCTTGCTGGACACGGTTCCTGTATCGCTCATTAAGCAATTAAGCATTTACAAAACGCTTTCTGAGAAAGAACCCACAGATCTTCCCGCCATTATTGACAGTATCTTCGAGTCGAACGAAGTCAATCAAAATGCCTTGAATGCCGTCAATATCTATATGACTGCTGTCGACCGAGCTGTGGTAAAACCTGCGGGGTTTGAGCTATATGTACCTGCGGACAATAGTCCGTATCCGGCAAATGCATTCTATCAAGAATGGAATACTCAAGTACCCAATCCTTTCCGTAATAAACTCACCAAATTTGATTCAACTCTCACATTGTTATTGGTTGATAGCCTTTCCAATTGTGGTTTTCAAACTCCTTTTGATGGCGTTGTGACCAGTCATTTTGGTTGGCGCTATGGAAGAAATCATAACGGTATTGATATCGATCTCGAAGTTTGGGATCCTGTTCACTCGGCATTTCCGGGAGTAGTGCGAGTCGCTCGTTACTACAAGGGTTTCGGAAGGGTAGTCGTGGTAAGGCATTACAACGGTCTCGAAACTCTTTACGCCCATCTTCACCGATTTAAAGTGAAACCAGGTGATATAGTGGAGGCAGGAGATGTAGTAGGCTTAGGTGGTAGTTCCGGAAATTCTACAGGATCTCACCTTCATTTTGAAGTTCGTTTCCAAGGCGTTCCTATCAAGCCCTCGCAGATTATAAATTTCAAAACGAATGAGCTGCGCAGCAATGTTATTCAGCTCAGTCGGTCCGGTGCCTTTCTGGCTGCCGTTCCTGAAACGAACGAGTATCAAGTGAAAAAAGGTGATTACCTTTATCGAGTTGCTCGCCTTTTCGGATTATCTGTTGAAGAGCTTTGTGCTATGAACGGGTTGAAAAGTACCGAATCACTTAAGGTGGGCCAAAAGTTGATAGTTGGCACTTAATGCGAATTCGAGTAGGTCTAATTTTAATTCTTTTTTCAGTTCTTTCTTCGTCCCTTCAAGCTCAGAAGGTGCCACCCAAGCTTAGTTTTGGTGTGGAGATTCGTTCGCTACAAAATTTCGGAGTATTAAATTTGGATAGCGTTGTATTGGTTGATGCCGATAGCCAGTTTCGGAGCGTCTACGAATTTGCAGGGGGCTTTGGCTTTGGCGGAGTAGTTAGAGTCAAGCTCACCGATGTTTGGAATGTTGAAACCGGTATTAACTATACCCGTCAGCGGTATGAACTCAATTTTCGCGATCTAATTACGGGAGAAACAGACCAATCTTTTCTAAATATCGTTTCTTATGAAATCCCTGTGAAGGGGCTCGTGTACATTCGCTTAGGCGAAAAACTTTTTGCCAACGTGGCCTTAGGCGTTTCTGCCAATTTCATTGCCAGCAATGTGGAAGCATTTGGTCTTGGAAATACCTATTCTTTCGGAGGGTTGAGCAATAGGGTTTTGAATGGCGCCATACTCGGTGGAGTGGGTGCAGAGTTTCGAACAGAGGAGGATGGTTACTTCTATTTGGGCGGATCTTTTCATCAACCGTTTGACGACATTATGACCGCTCAAGTCAATTACCAAAGAGATGGAATTCCTCCCGGATTTGCTGCTAGAGGAGTGATAGAAGGAGCTTACTTTGCCATTGATTTTCGCTATTTCTTTCCGACAAAGGAAGACAAGCGGCCTAAGGTTAGAGTGGTAAAGCCTGATTGGAAAAATATGTAAAAGAAAAAGCCATCGCGCTTGGCACGATGGCTTTTTAATGATTTTAATTCAAGTTACTTCGTCGCAGAAAGAACAAAGGTCAATCCTACTTCATCGTAAATAGTCTTGTCTCCTAGATTTTCGAAGAAAGAACCTGATCCATAGCGAATATCGTACTTAGCACGGTCAAATTCGGCACTTCCATTTGAAACCAATCCCGAACCCTTCATTGCGATCAACCCTTCGAATTCGATCTCGTGACTGATTCCCTTTAATGTCAATGTTCCTTTGATTTTGTAATTCGGCTCTCTATCTTTCGCTCCTGCGATAGGAGTGAATGAAGTAGCTACAAACTTACCCATCGGATGAGCTTCTACACCAAAGAAGTCAGCTGATTTCAAGTGACCGACTAATTTCATATTGGTTCCTTCATCCTTCAAGTCTGTACAAACGATTGAATTCATATCAATATCGAAAGTTGCCGCTACAGGCATTCCGTTCTCTACGGTTACCGTTCCGCTTTTAATCGCGAGAGTCCCTGTGTGTTCTCCCGTTACTTTTTTACCTGTCCAGAAAATGGTGCTTTTTTCAGCATTAACTGTGTAGATCTCTTTCTCTCCTGATCCTGCAATTACTGCTACACTCAGAAGAGCTGCTGCTAATAATGTTACTGTCTTTTTCATGTTTTAAGTGTTGATTTATTCTACTGTTCTTAGTTTATCGAGGAGTTCATTTAGTTGTTCCGCCTCTTTTGTTGTTAAAGCTTTTTTATGATTTTCATGTAAAGCTGCCATCTCCTTGGTGGCTGCCTCCAGCATTTCAAGTCCTTTTGTATTAATGATCACATCTACTTTTCTTCTGTCTGCTTTGCATGCTTTTCTATCTACGAGCCCTTTTTTTCTCAAGGTTTCTACAATTCTGGAGGCGTTCGAGCTTTTGTCTAGCATTCGGTCAATTAGTAGATTCACCGATGCTGCTTTTGGCAACTGTCCTCGTAGAATTCTCAGCAGATTGTATTGGGGCAAGGTGATATCGTACTTGCGAAAGAGCTTTCCTTCTTCATATTCCAACCATCTGGATGTGTAAATGATATTTACCACTAACTTTTCAAATTCCGATTGGAATTTTTTCTGATGAATGGCCTCTTCAATTTTCATAGTGCAAATATATGTAGCTACATTAGAATACACAACATTGATTTGAAAAATTTTGATTTCAGTCGATTGACCGACACCAATAGCTACATTTGCCAACTGTGAATCCTGAAAGAACATATAATCAGATCTCGAAAGACTATACAGCAAAGATTGCCGACTTAAAAAAGCGCATTGCCCTTTTCGGCTTGAGTAGACTTTTTCTATTTATTCTCGCGATAGCGGGTATTTGGTGCTTCAATAGTCAGATCAATGCAGCCATTGGGGTAAGTGTTATTTGTTTTGCGATTTTTCTAATCGTTGTGCGGCGGCACGTTGATTTGAAAGCAGAAAATGATAGAGCAAGAAGGATAAGACGTTACGCCGATTTTGAGATAACTTTCTTAATTGGAAAGACCAAAGGGTATGATACAGGGGCGGAATTTATCGATCCGAGCCACCCGTACACTTCCGATCTCGATATATTCGGACCTTCCTCCGTTTTCGAATACTTAAACCGCACGAAATCTGCGAAAGCAAAGAGCATGCTCGCTGATCTCTTAAAGAGAAATGAAACGGAGCCTAACGCCATTCTTGAAAAAAGGGAGCTCATCAAAGAATTTGGTGACAAACCTGAATTCATTTTTAACTACTTGGCAGGGTCTGAAATAGCTGAAGAAGAAAAGATTTCCGTCTCGACTTCGCATACTGAGCGCCCCATCAAGCCTTATCCAAAATGGGCTATAGTTCTTCTTACCTTGATTTTGCCTGCAATCATGCTTGCGCTCACATTGATTTTTATTCTCGATCTGATTGAGTGGTCTGTTTATTTCCAGTTGATAATGTTGTCAGCAATTCCGGTCATGGTTTTCCTGAAAAAGAATATGACGGATTTCAAGACCTATGAAGATAGATTGAAAACGGCTGCCGCTTACAGTAATTCTTTGGCCCTATTGAGAGGTCATGAGGCAAAATCAGATTCGCTAAAAGAGCTATTCCGAAAAGCCCAACTGGCAAAGAGTGAAGGTGCCCTTGAATCGCTCAAAAAGATTAACGGAGCCATAGATAGCCGTAATAATATTTTTGTTGGGATTATTCTGAACCTCTTGTTGCTCTGGGATTTTCAATGCCATAGACGCTTGGTAAATTGGGACCGAGAATGGTCCCGACGATTCGACGGATGGATCGGGCTGGTTCATGAAATGGAGGCACTTTTTTCACTGTCGATCTATGTTCACAATCATCCGGGATTCCATTATCCCGAGCTAACTACAGAAGAAGAATTTATACTCCATGAAGCCAATCATGTTCTGCTCCATGAGAAGGGAGTTGCAAATGACTTTTTGATTTCCGGCGAGCGTAAATTCATTATTGTTACTGGAGCTAACATGGCCGGAAAGAGCACATACTTGCGTACGGTGGGTACGAATTTGCTTCTTGCAATGAACGGACTTCCAGTCCCGGCAAAGCTCATGCGCTTTTGTCCTACACAGATTTTCACCAGCATGGTCACTGCTGATAATTTGGGAGAAGGAGAATCCTATTTCTTCAGCGAACTTAAACGGTTGAAAGAGCTCACAACTCATTTGGAGGAAGGGAAGTCCCTATTTGTGATCTTAGATGAGATACTAAAAGGAACCAATTCAGTGGACAAAGCTGAAGGATCCAGGCTGTTCATGGAAAAATTGCTGGATTTGCCCGCGCGTGGTTTGATTGCCACTCATGATCTCTCTCTCTGCGAGATGCAGAATGATCATCCCAAAGCCATTAAGAATTACTCCTTTGAGGTGGAATTCAGAAACGATGATTTGTACTTTGATTACAGGCTTCGAGAAGGAGTTTGTCAGAATATGAACGCTCGCTTCCTTTTGGAGCGAATGGGATTGACCAAAACTACCTCACCAATAAAGGAGTAGCTGTTCTACCGAATGAACCTTCGGCAACTACGGTGTAAACTCCGGGAGCTAAATCATTCACAAATACAGATAGTCTTCGGTCGCCCGTCATTTCACCTGAGTGAATCTGTTTTACGATTTTTCCCGCGATATCGGTCATGTAGACCGTCACGTCTAAAGTGCGCTTCGCATGGATTGGAATACTCACCAAATCGGTTGCGGGATTCGGGTATACATTATCCAACTTAATGAGATCCTGTGTATTTACTGAGGTAACGGTTCCCAATACTTCAAAACTCCAGAA
>CAZKXG010000138.1:8595-9650 GCA_964556465.1 uncultured Cryomorphaceae bacterium
TACTCCTTCTCCGGGAGACATTTCCACCGAACTAAAGTCATCCTCACCTTCGAGCCTCCAGTGCAACGTAGAAGAGGCAATTCCCGATCGGTGCTCTGCAGTGGCCATTACTTCATAAGGGTTTATTTGATCTTCCGTATCGGCTAGTGAGTTGTGCACGATAAGAAGTGGATCATTTACCCCAACACTATGAGTGATGCAGTGAATGGCGCCCGCCAAGGCGATTATTTGAGAGGCCGGATCATCGCAATCGATTGGTACCAATGTATAGCCTGGAAGCAAATCCTCATAGATTCTCGCTGCCGTGGTATCGTATTCTTCTCGATAAGAGGGGTATATAAACGTTTTGTTGACAAAAACCCCGTTTGTGTAGGTTCTGTAGTATCCGGCCGGGTTATCATCTGGCCAGAGTCCACTTGGCGAATCGGGCATCGGGATACGGATGACTTCGAAATCTTCACCGAAATAATTCAAGAAATTATTGACCACATAATCGATGTTGGCATTAATCTGAGGCCCGTCAGCAATACCGTCAGGATAAGAACCCACAAGCAAGGTCTTTTCATCCAGTATCTTCATGTGCATATCAATGTGATTGATAATGTCATATGGAAGTGCGGGCATCTTTAAATAGCGGTTTATGCCTTGAAAATCACCAAGTATATTATTTATTTCTTCTTCGTCTTTAGCCGTTACATTATAGGGGTTTCCCGGTTCGTTTTCCTCCAAAATCAACTCACTTGCGAAGGCTGTTCCCTGACCGTCAGACATGAAGTTTCCACCCGTATTTACCAGGTCGGTAGGAGAGGTGGTAGTGGTATAAAGCTCCAGACCCAGCTCCTCTGCCAACACTTCTGGTATTACGTCGTCGTCTGGTCGAGGTCTATTGTAGATCCAATCTACCAAAACCAGCGTATCGACTCTGTTGCCGTAAACCGTATTGGCGCCGTAGTCTCTGATCCAGATGGAATTGGACTCCGCGTCGACGATATCCACGTTGTCCATCGACTCTAAAGGGCCGCCCGCCGCATTGCCCAAAAGGTAATTTTCAGTAG
>CAZKXG010000139.1:0-6107 GCA_964556465.1 uncultured Cryomorphaceae bacterium
TTTCTTGTCTATTTCGCTCAGCTTGGATTTCTTTTGGGAACCGAGCCTTTAACCTACTTGATGGTGGCCTACCTCACCGCCGAATTTGCTGCCATCATCTTGGTTTTCACTTTTTACAAAATGAGACATGACGGTAACTATATTACTCATTTACTTAATATTCCGGGGGGCGCTCTTTTCGTTTTTCTCTTCTGCTTCGTTGCATACTACCTTGGAGTAGCTGTTGAAGAAATCCCTGAGCCCGTAAAAGGCCAAGAGGCAAATGTCAATCCTCTGGAGCCTTTCTTCGAAAATTTTATCCCTATCTCATTCACCTTTTTTGGAGTGCTCGCGGCACTTTTGGCAGAAGTACTTCAAATGGAGAGATTAAAGCAAGTTGATTTTCTAGATCGAGAATTCAAGGTGCAAACGCTCACGGTATTGGGAGTTATCGTTGTGGGTATTTTTGCTTCGGCTCTTTATCAACTCGATTATCGAATACCCATCATCGCCATGGGATTGGCCCGTTTAGGCATGGAAACCTATTCCACGAAAAAACACCTGAAGCTCCAAAAGATCATTTCAGAAAAAATGGATCAAGCAAAAAGTCGATTGAACGTCCGTTAAGACGCTATCCATCGAAAGGATCTTTGTGCTTCTCAGTTTCCCCCGGTATACTACTTCGTATCATAATGTAGATTCATCCATTGAATAGGTAGATTCAGTCAATTTCATTTCAGGTAGCTCGACACTCGCCGCATATTCGTATCAGAATTAATGCAAACGACCATGCGACTACTTTCCATCATATTCGTTTTAATCGCCATCCCCACATGGGGCCAAATACAAGTTTCAGGAACGGCTATCGACTCCAAGGGACAGACTATTCCCGGTGTAAATGTATGGATCAAAGACAGCTTTGACGGCGGATCGACAGATGCCGAAGGCAAGTTCTCCTTTGAAACAGAAGCGGCAGACAGCCTTGTTCTAATTCTTTCTTCGGTTGGTTTTCACCAAACTGAAGTAACCCTTAAGGAGACAAGTGATTTGACCATCACATTAAAAACTTTGGTAAATGAATTAAATGCTGTCTCAATTACAGCGGGAACTATTGAAGTAAATGAAAAGGCAACATCGGTTGTGATGAAACCTCTTGATATACTTACAACCGCAGGAGCACTTGGCGATATAACGGGCGCTTTAGCAACATTGCCTGGTACAGCAACTGTAGGAAATGACGGAAGACTTTTTGTGAGGGGAGGAGACGCCTCGGAAACGGCCATCTTTTTTGACGGACTACGAGTTGGAAATGCATATGGATCTACCACAGGCAATGTACCGACTAGAAACAGATTCAGTCCGGTATTATTTAAAGGTACTTTCTTCAGCACAGGTGGCTATTCTGCCGAATTTGGAGATGCCCTTTCATCGGTTCTGGCGCTCGAAACGGTCGATCGTCCGGTTAGAAATCAAAGTGACTTCTCATTTATGAGTGTCGGTGCAACTGCTTCATCAACCTTTGTAGGAGAGAGGCAATCCGTTACCGCGCAAGGAGGCTACATCAACTTGGCTCCTTACCAAAAATTGGTAGAGCAAAACTTCGATTGGGACAAAGCTCCTGAGACGATGGACGGTCAGGTAATTTATCGCCATGATCTCGGTAAAGACGGAATCATCAAGGGTTTCGTAATGGGGTCGAAAAGCGAAATGGCACTTTATCAACCACGAGTAGGGTCTGAAGATCAGGGCGACAGACTAGGGGTGGAAAACACTTTCGGTTTCGGAAATGCCACTTATGAACTCCCGCTGAATGATAAATGGCTCCTTGAAGGAGGAACATCGCTCAGCCTCAATAGAGATTACTTCGATTTGGATACAGCTTCATTTGAAATAGACAATAACCTCTTGCACGTGAAGCAGAAGGCTACCCACTACCTGACCGAATCGTTTAAAGTGAAAATGGGTGCCGAGGTTTTCTTTCTTGAATATGCTGAGACCATCGCAGACCTCAATGCCGAAAGGGGATTTGAAGAAGCGCGGACTTCAGTTTGGACCGAAGCCGAATGGTATATCAGCTCACATTGGACAATTCGAGGAGGCTTGCGTGGATCGCATTTTAGCGAAAGCAATGCCGGACGGGTTGAGCCAAGGTTGGCCGCAGCCTACCAACCGTATGAAAACGGTACCATCTCATTTGCTGCAGGAAGATTTAGTCAGCCGCAAGCCAATAGGAATCGCGTGATGGCTCCTGGCATCGACCCTTCAAAAGCCGATCACATTCAGTTGAGCTTCCAGCATGCCACTCAGAAAAGAACCTTGCGCGCTGAAGCCTATTACAAGGATTACAGAGATTTCGCCACTATAGCAGCTGAAGGAATCCAAGCAGCCGGCGACGGATACGCCAGAGGTTTTGATCTGTTTTACCGTGAACGATCGCTCATCAAGAACGCCGACTTTTGGTTGACATACAGCTATGTAGACAGCAAGCGACGCTTCAACGGTTTTGAGACTCAAGTGAGACCAAACTACGCTCCGCAACACAACTTCAGCGCTGTGATGAAATACTGGATTGCAGACTTGAAATCACAAGTGGGTGGCACCTTCAGTTGGAATAGCGGGCATCCTTACGACAGCCCGAATAGGGCAGGGGAGATGGAGTCACTATCTCCGGACTTCGCCTCACTTTCATTGAATTGGAGCTACCTCTACCGACAGAATTTGATCATTCATGCATCTGTGAGCAACGTAACGGGACGTGAAAATGTGTTCGGGTACCGATACGCGACTGAACCCGATGCAAATGGATTTTATGAACGAGAACCAAATGGTCAAGCAGCTCCGGTCTTTGCTTTCATCGGAGTGTTTTGGACCATTTCATCAGATAAATCAGCTAATCAACTAAACAACTTATAACTTCTAAAAATCAATTTATTATGAAAACTTTAACAACTACATTATTCCTCATTATCGCGACTGTATGTTCACTCTCAGCTCAAGACGGAGCTTATGAGAAAGCAATGAAAAAAGCTTTATCAGAAATGGAAGCTGCCCAATCTCCCGATGCTATGTTGGCTGCAGCCAATACGTTTGAGCGCATAGGCCAAAAAGCAACTGATGAATACTTACCAAGCTACTATGCCGCTTTAAATCTCCTCAACTATAATTGGACATTGCAGGACCCCGCGAAGCGCGATGAAGTGATCGAGCGTGCCATGGAACAAGTAAAAAAAGCACAAGCCATTTCACCAAACAATGATGAAGTGGAAGTTCTATACGGATATGCTCTTATGGCGAAGATGACCGTAGACCCAATGAACCGCGCACAAACGTACAGCCCTCAAATCATGCAGAGTTTTGGGAAGGCAATGGCGATGAACCCTGAAAATCCACGTGCGAAAGTGATGATGGCTCAAATGGAAAAGGGAACGGCCCAATTCATGGGCACGGACAGCCCCAGAGCTTGTGAGTTAGCACGTCAAAGTGCTGAATTATTGAAAAACGAAAAACCTACTGATGAGCTACAGCCTTCTTGGGGTATGGAGTCGGCAAAGGAGATTTTGAAGGGGTGTAATCAATAGTTGACTCAATTATTGCTGCCGGCGGTTACTCTATCGTTGGCAGCTTTTTTGGGTGTTAATGGCAACTCGTCTCGTAAACAACCATAAATTAGCCTTCGTGAATAATCAGAATCCTTTTCGCACAAAGAAAATCGGTCGTTTTGTATTGATCAATCTCGCTTTGGCTGCCGGTATTCAACTCAGCTTCTGCCCATCTTGCTTTACAGATGTAGCGATTTTTCTGAAGAATATAGACGACTTCGTATACTCTTTCCTCCTTTCGTGCTTTCTAAGCGGTGGTATAGGTTTCATTATCGAAAAGGCGGATAAACACTTCCCTTGGCTGGATGCGCCGCTCAGCAGGTTGGTCTTTGATATTTTGGTGGTGTCCGCATACACTTTCGTTGTTAGCTTTTGTCTGGCTACTATTTTTTCCATTTACGTATGGGATTACTACAGATTGGAGAATGTCGGCTGGGATGGAATGGTAAACTCTACAAAAATGCCCATCATCATTGCCTTGAGCATTACATTAATTCTAACTAGTCGGAGTTTTTTGATGGAGTGGAGACAAGCAGCTATTGATGCTGAGCAAATGAGAAGCGAGCGTTTGGCCTTGAAATACCAAAGCCTCAAAAATCAGTTGAATCCTCATTTTCTCTTTAACTCTCTCAATGTTTTAAGTAATCTCGTTTACGAGGATGCCGATCAGGCCAATGCCTTTATCGAAAAGCTATCTAAGATTTATCGGTACGTACTCGATGTACAATACGAAGAGCTAGTAGAATTAGATCAAGAGTTGGCTTTCGCCAAAAACTATCTGGAACTACAAGAATTAAGGTTTGGCAGTAAAATCAGTTATGTCATCAGAGTCGATGAAACAGTGAAATATGCCATTCCTCCACTCACCTTGCAGTTGCTTTTAGAAAATTCCGTTAAACACAATGCAGCTACCAAAGATAAACCACTCATTATTTCGATCATTCAGGAAGGTGATCAATTGAAAGTGATCAATACTTTTAACCCAAGAAATACTGAGCCTGAAGAGTCAGGGATCGGATTAAAAAACATCGAAGAGCGCTATGGTTTCCTATCAAGCCGTGAGGTGGAGATCAATCAGAACGAAGCACTATTTGAAGTTAACATACCACTGCTAACCAAACCACTGTCTTGATGAACTTTCTCATTGTCGAAGATGAAGAGCAGGCTGCTAAGCGCTTGAAGCGAATAATTTCGGCGCTGGTGCCTGAGGCTTTTATTCACGGACCTTGCGAATCGGTTGAAGAGGCCGTTGAATGGTTTGCTGAAAATCCAAAGCCCGATTTGGCTTTTTTCGATATCCATTTGGCCGACGGATTGAGCTTCGAAATAGGGGAGAAGGCAGAGGTGTCCTGCCCCATCATCTTCACCACAGCTTACGATCAGTACGCTATTCGAGCTTTCAAGCTCAATTCGGTCGATTATTTACTTAAGCCTATCAGCCGAGAAGACCTCTCCGGAGCCATAGAAAAATTTCAAACTCATTTTCTAAATCATCCCGCCAAGGTTTTTGGCAAAGAGTGGCCCGAACAAATCAAGAGCGACTACGAAAATAAGTACAAAAAACGCTTTGTAACCAGAGTAGGGGAGCGACTTCAAACACTGGAGGTGAGTGATGCTGCTTTTGCCTATAGCGAAAACAAAGGAACCTATCTACGTAGTAAAGAAGGAAAAAACTACTTGGTAGACTACACACTTGAGCAAGTTGAGGCCATGCTTGATCCCGAGGTTTTTTTTCGGCTAAACCGAAAATACATCGCACGTTTTGAAGCTGTGGATGAAATGCTTAGTTATTCCAATAGTCGACTCAAGGTGAAGCTTCATGATTGGGACGATAAAGATATCGTGCTAAGCAGAGAAAAGACACGAGACTTCAAAGATTGGCTCGACCGCTAAACGGCAATTCCTTCTTGGATTATGCGCACGAGTATTGGTCTAAGGCCGCTGAACAAGAACTCCACGGCAATTACCATTACGATAAGCCCCATCATCCGCATCAAAACCTTATTGCCAGTTTCACCCAGCTTTTCACTGATTTTTGAGGAGCTCACAAGAATGACTAGGGTCAACATGAGAACCAGCGCTACAGTTGCTATCAACGTTGCTTTTTGAGCAGGGCCTTCAGCTAAATCCATTAAAACGATCATGTTGGTAATAGAGCCCGGGCCGCAAATCATCGGGATACCCAATGGGGTTACGGAAATATCAGTGACATATGACTTCTTGTCCTCTGTGCGCACTTTTACCGATGAGAGTCTGGCTTGTAGCATGTCGTAGCCCATCATAAAAAAGATGATACCACCAACAATTCTAAAGCTATCTACGGAAATGCCGAAAAACTTGAAAAGCAAATGCCCCGTAAAAGCGAAGAATAGGAGGGCACCAAAAGCAACCAACACAGCTTTTAAAGCCGTTTGTTTTTTTCCGTGTTTATCCAGACCAGACGTCATCGTCATAAACACAGGCATCGTGCCTAGTGGATTTATGAGTGTGAAGAAAGAAGTAAACGCCAAAATGGCAAAGCCGGTAATA
>CAZKXG010000139.1:6135-9599 GCA_964556465.1 uncultured Cryomorphaceae bacterium
TTTGCGGCCGCAAAGGTACGCTAATTTAAGCTTGAAATGCACAACTTTTGAAGTGACAATTCTCTTGGAAAAGTCGAAACTAATTTCTTAGAAGAAGAAAGCCCGCATCATAATAATGAGCGGGCTTAGGTTGAGTTGGAAATGGTTTTTTTAGAGCTTAACTAGCTTCTCATTGACGATGGTTCCATCGTCTAGTTGTACGTTGAGCAAATAGGTTCCAATTGAAAGATCAGAAACATCTATAATTTGGAGAGAATCAAAGAAATTAATTTGCTCTTCTTTGACCAGTTGACCGTTCATATTAAAAAATCGAATAGCACCGCCTTGTCCTGTTGAATACTCATCCAGCACAAATTGAATCATATCAGAGTCAGTTGGATTAGGGTAAATCACAAATCCGTTATCAGGGCCTGAACCTTCTTCCCACAACCCCGTCAATTCACCCATTGCAGCAGAGCGCTTCATTACGGGCACACTACCACAAAGCTGATAGTACCGATGTGTTTCGGGCAAAGGATTAAAATCATTTACCAAACCGATTTTTAAAACGGCACCCAATTCACTGTTTTGAATCCAACTCGTATTCACCACTGAGTATGATGTAGGGGTTCCTGATATGGTGGCATCATCGACATAAAGCAATTCTGTTCCGTCTTCTCTATACACCCTTACCCACCTGTTATCAACTTGGGACATAGCATTCATATCGGCATTGTAAACAACATACTCTACCGTCGCCGTGTCGCAATCGAAAAGGCTTCTCGAGATAAAATAGACGAAATGAGTACCTGAGATACCCGATTGCGGAATATCAATTTCACGGTATATGGTATTGTCCAAGTTGAACAGGGTAAATGAGCCTTCGTCATAGTTGGAAGTAAATACTTTGACAAGATTATCATCAACCAGGACCAGTTGTGACTGATCTGCTTGTTATTCGCCTATCAGATCAATCTGTGCTTGTGCTGATTTAATTATAATTAAACCTGTTAAAAAAATAAAGATTTTGGATTTCATGATTTGCAAGTTTTTGGTTAATTCGATCCTTATTTGTCAAATCTAGAGCAATAAGAACAAGGCCAAGAACACTAATTTAAGAAATCTTTGGAGAAGGCTTCTAAACCCTTATTTTTGCCCAAGTTAAATAGAGAATTTTCTACTTGGCACGTACTTTGTCAATAAGCACACAAATAAAAACACGAAATCCATGAAACGCATTTTGATATTATTTACTCTTATTTTGGCGGCGGCCACCACATTCGCTCAAAGCGCAAAAAGAGTATCAGCTTACAACTATATGTCTGATGGCGAATTCTTAAAAGCCAAAGAACCCATCGATGAAGCCATCACTGATGCAAAGACAGGTGTCGACGACAAAACTTGGAGATACCGCGGTCAGATTTACACCGGTTTGGCTCAAAACGATTACGAGGGGATTGACAAAGCAGACGCCATCAAAACGGCTATTGAGTCTTTTGAGAAGGCGATGGAACTTGATGTCAAGAACAAATGGAAGCAGGAAAATCTTAGTGGTTTGGCACAAGCACAAAATCTTGCTGTAAACATGGGAATCGCTGCTTACAATGCTTCTGAATTCGAAAAGTCTGCTAATCTCTTTTTAGTAGGAGAAGAAGCTGCAGCAAATCTAGGGGTAGTAGATACACTCGCTTTGTACAATGCAGGTTTAGCAGCCGAACAGGCCGGTAATTTTGAAATGGCCTTGGATCAATACCGTAAAGCAACAGAGATCAATTATTTAGGTGCTAGAAGATACGGAAGGTTACCTCGCTATCATTCAAGAAGGTAGAAAAGCATATCCCGAAGATGCTGACTTGATCGTTTATGAATTGAATTATTATTTACAGAGCAAAAAGTTTGAAGAAGCGAAGAGTAATCTGCTTTTGGCCATCGAAAAAGAGCCCGACAATAAACAGTTGTATTTCTCACTTGGTGTTGTTTATCAAGAGCTTGAAAATACAGAAGAAGCCGTAAAAGCATATGAAAAGGCTATTGAAATCGACCCGGAGTACTTTGATGCAGTTTACAACTTGGGAGCATTTTACTTCAACAATGGTGTTGAAATGAACAATGCTGCCAACGAAATTGAGGACAACAAAGCTTACGAAGCAAAAAGAGCTGAGGCCAAAGCAGAATTTCAAAAAGGATTGCCACACTTGGAAAAGGCACATAAATTAGACCCAACAGATGTGGGTGCTATGGCATCTTTACAGCAATTATATGCTCTCTTGGAAATGACAGACAAGTACCAAGAGATGAAAACCAAACTTGAGTCAGCGAAATCGGCTGAATAAGGAAATTGAGCGAAACATATTATGTTAAGTAAACCCATCGCTTATGTGATGGGTTTATTTATGCAACAGAAGCAAGGCTATTATGAGGTACATTCTTCCAATTATTATTTTTTTGGCTGTAGGCTGTGGAAATAGCAGTACAGAAAAAGGAGAGCAGACAATTAAAGATTTGGAACGCGCCATTACAGCGATTGAAGATCGTCAGCAAGCCGAATACAAGATTATCGAAGACCAAGAGCGGATGATTGATATTATGGAAGGCAACATTGACAGAGCGAAAAGTGAGGGGATGAAAAGTAAAATCCGAAATGACATCAACGAGAGGCGTGTTATCATTCGCGATGCAAAAGTAAATCTGAGTAACCAAGAGAAGGTACTAGGGGAGCTTTACGCGAAAAGAGATAGTATGATGATTGACTAGGCTCTTGTTCCTAGCAAAAACCCTACTTAACATAATATAAATTATAGGCCTTTTTCCCACGAGTTTATTTTACCTCGGCTATTGTTCCTGGAGTGTATTCCAATTCTTGAACGAAAGCAAAGGAATTACAGCTCAGAAATTTTTTGAAAAGTTTTTCATCAAGAATTCGAGCTTAGGCTCTATAAACCTTCTGCAAAATGGCTTCTCGGGATTTGTATGGTAATATTCCAGGAATTCTTCCGAATTCAATTTGAAATCTTTGAAGTAGAGAATTTCAGTCAAAATCTGATTATCAAAATCAGCTTGCCGATTCCTAACGGCTTGGCGGCACGCCAATTCTTGATCCGAGTTGAAGACATATACTGCAGAGCGATATTTGTTCCGCATGCTGTGAGCCCTGGTGCAGCTATGCGAATGAAGATGAATGGCAATCAAGTCGCCCAGCGTAATTACATTCTCGTCAAACTCGAATAAGATCGCCTCAGAAAATGAATCTTGTGGCGCAGCTGCCGATATCCAGCCTTGCTCGACATTCGTTACACCGACAACCGAACGGAAAATTCCTTCGGTACACCAATGGCAGCTCCCTCCTAGCCCGATTTGCGTGTTCATTTAACTGCTCTCTCATACGGGCCAAATCGCTCGAAATGACAAGTGTAGCCGTTGGGAATACGCACCAGATAGTCTTGATGCTCTGGTTCTGCCGGCCAAAACTTCGTAAAAGGCTCCAA
>CAZKXG010000140.1:0-529 GCA_964556465.1 uncultured Cryomorphaceae bacterium
CTTGGCAAAGCCTTTCAATTGAAGATTCCATCTCAAACTTCTCCTTCAAAGATATGCACGGAAAGTCTCATCAATATTCCGAGTTCGAAGACAAGAAGATTCTTTTTGTTTTCTTGCCATGCGTGAGTTACGATAGTGCTAATGACCGGTTAGAAGGTATTCACGAAGAATACTCTCAACTCATTTCAGATAATTTTGAGGTTATTGTAGTGTTTGATCCAGCCAGGGCTGACCTGAAGGCTGAACTTTATAAACAATCCTTCCCTTTTATATTGACTAACGAGGTCGAAATGAATTTCAATACTTCAGCAGAAGGCATTACTATTCAGAACTCAAAAAACCCATTCGAGTTGATTGTGAGAGACGCAAAAGTAGTAGAAGCTCACTATGGCAAAAATGAGAATGATTTTCTGCCTTTTCATCGGATTAATCAGTTCTAGAAAAACCATCTATTAAGGCTGGACACCAATTTTCTGAAAGGCCGATCAATCAGATCGGCCTTTTTCGTACTCGAAAGTTACCAAAAGGA
>CAZKXG010000140.1:539-7171 GCA_964556465.1 uncultured Cryomorphaceae bacterium
AAATTGCCAACCCTTCGGGAATTCCTGCCGAGGTCTGGGCATTCATCTTACCGCACCTTTGGCCTGTCAACTAAAAAGAACACTTTTAAAACAAAACATCATGAAAAAGTACATCACAATTACCCTCGCATTTGTAGCCATGATTTTCACCTCTCAAGCTTTTGCCCAAAAGGCAGAAACAGTAAAACTCACTCAAGTTGAAGGAGCTTTTGAAGAAACGGAACTAATGCTTGAAGCAGGAACCTACGTTTTTGAAGTAACCAATGAGGGGGCAGACCACGAATTGGGATTCGTAATTACACCTAAGGGAAAAAACGAAATGAGCGACCACATCAAAGACGCTTATGTTCAAAAAATGATCAAAGACGGCGAGACTTCAACTTCAAAGGAAATGACACTGGCAGCTGGAGAATACGAGTACTTCTGCCCAATGAATGTTACACCACACTACACCTTAGTAGTGAAGTGATCATATAAATAATCAGCTTTTTTGTTGATTGAGTAAGAAAGAGCCCTTTTTCACGTGAAGTGAAGAGGGGCTTTTCTTTGCCCATTTATTTTAAATCGCCATTCATTCCTTAAGTAACTTTTCCAAGTTCTTTCTCACCTTCTCAATACCCGATCCTTTCCATCTTTTGACCACATTGCCTTGCGGGTCTATGAGCAGATAGGTAGGGTAGACGTCTACTTCAAATTTCTTGAATACGGCGCGACTATCATCGCGTAGGCTCGTCCAAGTAATCTTGTCTTTTTGTGCTTTCCCGATACTCAGCCAAGCCTCTAATTTCGGATCGTCCCACACCGAAAGAATCTCCAATTCACCTTTAAAATCGTTGTAAAGTCGAACGAGTTGGTCTATGTCTCTTAGACACGGTTGGCAACCGCTCGACGAAAAATCAATCAGCAGGTATTTGTCAGCAGGTCTTTTGAATTCTACCGTCTCGCCGTTTTTGTCAGAAGCCGAAAGAGATTGAAAGGTGCCGTTCTCCGAGTTGTAACCCACCTCTTCCAACTCTTTCAGGTAGGATTGAATTTCTTTCGCTGCCCAAAAGTTTTTGTCTGCCGAAGCCATGCGATTGAGTACTTCTTGGAGATCTTCCGTTTTTTGGAACTTGATCTTATTCGTCAGATACACTAACAATTGAGGCGTCGGACTTGCCCGGTTTCCTCCCATGAAAAAGCCTTTCCATTCTTCTTCGGGGACTGTTGATAGTATCCGACCTGATTCAGCAGGGGATAGGCTAAATTTGTTTTCACCGACATTACCTTCAATGGTCAAATTTTCACCTGTCAACCAAATGGATTTCAGCGTGTTGATCTTTCCTTTTTTGATGGTGTTTAATTGAAGGAGAGTAGGGAGATTTTCGACTTTCAAATTCAGCGTTCCTGTGGAAGAAATTTGGTGAGAAACACCTCCTTCACTTAAGAAAATTGGCATTTCCCCAATTAGCTTAGTCGCGTCGATGGTTACTTCTACACACAGGAGATTAGTGGTTATAAAGAGGAAGGACAAGAGAGACAAGGACTTCAAAGACATTATTTCTGTTTTTACAATTTCACAAAAGCTAAGATAGATCAGATTTTTTATTCGCAGTCAACCATGAAAGTCGAATGATTTGAAATGAATTTGATTCTCCTCCGTTTCAAGATCATTATCTGCTCTATCATGGTATTGGTTCACATCCTAATGGCTCTTTTACTGACCGTAGCTACGCAAATCGGAGGATTGCTGTACTTGCTGACCATCCTTGTCTTTCGGAAGACGAAGTGGTGGAAAATACTTTTGGGTTTTTTTGCGCTTTATGGGGCAGTCACTTTTCTGATTATTCCCATTCTTGCGCCATCTTTCGGCCGCGAAAAGGTGAATGCCGAGGTGCTAAATGGTGGCTATATCCTAGCCAATCGAAATTACGTGACTCCCGAAATGAACGAGGCACTTAAGTCGATTGAGAAAAGGCTTCAAGCGCATTATCCCGAATTAAAACTTGTAGTACTTGACGCCAACTTCCCTTTCTTTGATGGCTTTCCACTACTACCTCACTTGAGTCATGATGACGGCAGAAAGATCGATTTGGCATTTGTCTATGAAGAGCCTAATGGCCATTTGACCAATCAGAAAGTCTCCCGATCGGGGTATGGAGTTTATGCAGACCCTGAAGAAGGTGAGCTCAATCAAGCTGATCTCTGCATCAGCAAAGGCTCTTGGCAATATGGGATAACCGATTACTTCAGCCTTGGGGAAATCAATTCGGATTTGCGCTTTTCAGAAGGCGCCAACCGAAAACTCCTTGAAGCCATCGTAACCGACGAAAGAATCGGGAAGGTTTTTGTGGAGCCGCATTTGAAAGAACGACTAGGGGTAGTAAGCGATAAAATCCGCTTTCAAGGATGTCATTCCGTAAGGCACGACGATCATTTTCACATTCAGTTGAGGTGAAGTGAACCAGTGGATAGGTTCTGGAGTTCTTCGATTAGTTAGCTCATATTGGATCACTCAATATAATACTCCTCAAAATCTTCAATAATCAGATTCCTGGACTTTTCGGGATCATTATCATCTCCTTCTCCGATATAGAGGGTGCTATATATCAACCTACCACTTTTATCCAAAACACAAGAAGCTAGTTCCTTTGATTCACTGTATTCGGAAGTGTAAACCATATGGTAGAACTCCAAATCTCGGTCCTGATATGAGTGGCTGAAATTTTGAACGAATTCGACTTCACAGCTTCCGTATTCTTCGAAATAAAAATCATTTTTAATGTACAGACTACAGAATTCTTCCTTCGAAATAAGAGAGAAAAACCTTTCGGACCCTAACAAATCTAAGCCTTCGAGAAGGATAGACAATTTATCTTCATCTGATTTCAAATTTGATAATTCACTCTCTTTAGGGTCCGAACCCATTCCTATTTCGATTAGGAAAGCCAATACCTCTGCTTGTGTATTTTTCGTTTTCTTCAAAGATTTAACCAGACCACTCATATCCTTAAAGGAAACACCCGCATATGAAGCCAACTCTACCAAACTAACGTATGTATAGACGGGGATGTAATAATCCGCTTTAGGGTTGATCGTATCAAGCATCTGCTCTAAAGTACTTGTAAAAACATCTCCGTATGGTGAGAGTAAACTTTGATCATCCGGGTTCTTTTCAAAGTAGGATTCTAAAATACTTACAGGATAGGAGTCGTCTTTACCTGTTTCGATTAGTTCAATGAGAGCCGCATAATCAGTTTTGACAAGCTCTTTATTGGTGTAGAAACCTGAGAAGTCATTGTACGTGTATTTACCTGTTTTCCTTTTGAATAACTCGCTATATAATTTCAGAGATTGTTCCGACTCAATTTCTGAAAATGCCCCAAGTACATAAGACTCGAGCTGAACGTTCTTCTCGAAAATTTCTCTCAGTTGAAATAGGCTTGTGTCCGATGTATGATTCGATAAATTCGTTAAGAGGCTGAGATAACTCCACTCATTATCAAAGAGTGGGGGAGTTGAGTCACTCAAACTGCTTAGAATATCCTTTGCACTTTCTTCTGAAAAGTGATAATCAGTAGACAGTGAAAGCGCCGATTCATAAGCAGTAGTATCAGGAGAGTAGAGCTTCAATTTGATCTGTTCTTCCTTAGAGCTAAAAATATCAAACGAACTCTCCAGGCTTTCGCTTACTATTTTGAATGAAGAAAACACAGAATCTGCGTAGTGAATGTCTATGTCCTTTGCCGTATGGTAGCTAATCTCGAAGAGCATGTTATTCTTCCAAGTGAGGTAAACGTGGGACCGCAGATTACCGTTTTTTTCTTCGTAAGTGTACCTATATCCATCTCCGAACTCTTCTACGGGAGATATTAGGTTTGAATAGGCAGTGTCTATGAAAAACTCTTGAATCAGTGAGTCTTCGTTTTCAAAATAGGCAAGGTCATTGAAAGTGTAGAGAATAACATCAGCGGAAATACCGGACTCTACGTCTAACATGCTTTGATACCGAGATGAATCGATAGAATTGTAATATGAGTAGAGCTCATCGATTTCACTTACATCGCCTGAACCTAAGATTTCATAGTATTCAGTACTTAGGATTTCCATGTCGGGTTTTTTCCAAGGAGTCACTTCCCAATTTTTTAAAAACCTCCTTTGATTCTCGTCAAGTTCGCCTGTGGTTTGAAGTACTATATTGTTCATCAAGCTTCCTCTAACAAAAGATACGATATGTATACTTCCTGTATCAGCAATATTGAGTATTTCATAGAGGTACATCTGACCGTTGTTCTGAAGTGTATCTTTTGAAATTGATACCCCATCCGTTGCTTCAAGAAGTATCTCCAGCATATTATTATGAGTAAACTCCGTGGTTTGCGGTTGATATCCTACCGGGTAATAAAACTGATTAACGGATACTGAGTACATATCTACTCGGTCAACTGCTGTAACTACAGAGTTACGCATGTATTCAGTTGATCCTTGTTCTAAAGGGATCGGATAGTTCAACATCTCAACTCTTGGTGTGGGGAGTTGAAGTTTCAACTTTAGTTCTTCAATCTCACTCATTTCTTCGTTCCAAGAAAGTGTGGAGAGTTGATCAATGGGAAAGAAACGTACGCTCTGAAAGAATTCTGACTTCTTTGCTTTGAAGTCTTCACTGGAGTTGACCATTTCCATGAAGATGTATGCAAAGCCATTCGTGGTAAACAGCCACATAATGGCATCAAAACCTGCAGGTGAAGACAAATCTATTTGTCTTCCTTTGACATTCTGATGTTCGATATCCTTGATGTCTTTTATTTCAAATTTATTCTGCGCCCTGTAGTTATCAACGATTAAGTCAAGCTGTTTTTTGGGAGAAGAGAATATATCTCCTTGTTCCATGACCATCGCAAACTGTCCCATTCCTGTTTGTCTATCCTGCCATAAATCCATTTTCATATTGCTGTTGGGGATTTCAATTTCCTCAGCTGACCCATTCATTTTTACCGTATAACCCAGGAGTAATCGCTCAACTTTTCCGGCAGGGAGTTTTTCGTACTTCTTCATGAGCCTTTTGCCTTCTCCCGTAAAATCTGCTTTAACCACTTCTACGGTGTACCCTTTTTCACGCAACATTTTAATCAACCCATACTCTCCCGGAAGGTGACTTGCCCCTACAGCGCAGAATACGCTTCCCTTTTTCATAAGTGAGTCAAGTCCTTGGGCCATTTTAGTGTTTCTGTCTTTCATGGCAAAAGTGCTCATGGCTTTAGAATTATCTTCCAAGTTGAATTCGGGTAGTTTTCCGTCGCGGTAATTTTCTATACGCAGGTTGGCTTCCGAAATGAAGCTATTATCATGCTTTTTATCATACGCATCAAAAATGGAGTCGAGGTTTGTTAATAGCCTCATTTTAAAGAATTCCTTATCAAACGAACTAGAAAATTCTTGTCCCGATCTTATTCCGCCAAATGGCTTTTCCAATCCAACCACTTGTTTGTTCATCCTGAGTGCACATTCTTCAAAGTACTCATCCAGTATCAGCAAGGATGATTTATCGTCTTTCTTTTTAGACTCCCTTAAGAACTGGTTAATTAAGATAGGGTTGGCATTGTCCACCTTGTCCAAGTCGACTTTTGTACGCTTCCGGAAAGCTTCTCTAATTTGAGCATATTCTTCTTCGTTAAATTGATCCTTAAATGCCGAGTTGCGTGTTTTTGAGAATCGATTTTGAATAGCCGCTTCAAAGACATCACTTCTGGATAATTCTTTGGCAAGTATTTCTGCAGAATCGAATGCAAGGAGCACAGAATCACTGAAGTTGTAGGCGCGCTCATCTGAGACGTGCATGGTGCCGAATAGAAAAGAAGTCTTATCAAGGTCTTTTCCTTCTATTCGCCAAAGCAATTCATATTCATTTTGCGCACAGGTAAAAAGACTTATGAGCGAGAACAGGAGGGATATAATATGTTTCATAGTACTTCTTTGAAAACCCGAAATATAAAACCAATTTATGATTGGATGATGAAGAATGATTAAACTGTACGAAGAGTGGTGCCGAGGTGAGAGCTATACTCCATCAAAAGTTGAAATGTCTTTAAAGTAGAGTTTAGTTAAGCTGGTTTGATACCTCAACCAATAGATCGACTTGACTGGCATTTTTGAGAGTCAAAAGAACTTACTTCACCAATCCTTCCTTCAAAGCCACGGCTACGGCACCCGCCGAAGACTGCACCTTTAGTTTGCTGTATATTTTTGAAATATGGCTATTTACAGTAGATGGATTTTTCGGGACGTTTAATCGCGTCCTAACCACTGCAAATGATCCGAGTTGCTATTTTGGAAATTGCACCGGGTTAATATCGCTCGATTTCATTTACCATACTGTACAAACAAGTGGTACCATGAATATTTCTAACAATCATTCAGGTCTTTCATGGACCGGAGGAGACAAAGTGATATTGAAACCGGGTTTTAAGGTTTCACCTGCTTCAGCGGATGATAATTTTAACATCAACATTAATGAATGTGATGGATTTTTAGGCTCGGGTGGAGTTCCAAATGCCCTGATAGCAGGCAGTGAGTTTTCAGACATTAATGACCTCAGCCATCATCACTTTTCCCGTGAAAATATAAAAGTCTATCCCAACCCTACCTCAGGCCAG
>CAZKXG010000140.1:7181-9503 GCA_964556465.1 uncultured Cryomorphaceae bacterium
CAGATGATGGTAGCCGTTAGAGGGTTGGTAAAAGGAAGGAATACGCTCCATTTGGACACCGAGAGGCTCAATCAAGGCCTGTACCTAGTAAACATCTCTGATCAAAACGGCTTGAACCAAACCCTCAAACTCCAGAAAATTGACTAAACGATCTCCTTCATAGAAGACGGGTTAACCAACCCTTCAGAGCCGGCAGAAATGCCGGCTTTTTTTATTTCTGCTTCTATTGAAAAAGAGAGAGGATCAAAAACTCCCGAAATCAACACGAAAACTTATTTCCTTGGTTCTCATTCCAAAACCTCTATATTTAACGTAACCAAATTACTCGTTATGATCCCCTTAAATCTAACTACAGACCTTGGCCTGTCGCGTCGTACCCTTACTTTTCTTATCGTTCTTAATCAGAATTCTGCCTGAAGAAAGTTCTTGACCCCTCGTGGGAAAAGATGAGAAATAGCCAAGCCAACAACCGTTTAACCAAAACCTTTCCAATGAAAATTGATTCATCCAAGCATGAGCTAGTAGGAGATGAGGTAAAAATCGACCTCACTAACAAAAACACCCGAGCATTTGATGCAGGGCTTCCCGACTCCATTGTGATTCATTACACCGCGGGAAGCTCGGCTTCCGGTTCGGCGGCGTGGTTAAAACGACCTGAGGTCAAAGCTTCGGCTCATTTGGTGATTGGTAGGGATGGCTCTGTCTTTCAAATAGTGCCCTTCAATATTCAGTCTTGGCACGCAGGAGTCAGCGCGTATGGCGGAAGATCGGGTTACAACAAATATTCTATCGGAATAGAATTGGACAATGCCGGGTGGTTGACTAAAACGGGCAATGTCTTTCGGGCTTCTTTCGGACGAACTTACTCTGCCGATGAGGTACTGAAAGCAAAACACGAGCACGAGAGGCAAGAGCGCTATTGGCACACTTATACCGAAGCACAATTGGATAGATGTCGGGATATTTGCGAATTACTCATTGACCAATACGGTATCAAAGAAATTGTGGGCCACGATGAAATCGCTCCCGGTAGGAAACAAGACCCCGGACCTGCTTTCCCCATGAACCACTTTCGCAATAACCTTCTCGAACTAGCCAACGTGCAAGTTATGGAGACCAGACAAGACACGGAAGTACCTCATCTCGGAATACCCGGCAAGGTCGTGGCTTCATCGCTCAATATTCGCGCTCAAGGTAGTGGCGATGCTGTCAAAATCGCTCAGCCACTTAAGAATGGTCAAAAAGTAAAAATTCAAGAAGAGAAAGACGGTTGGTATAAGGTAACGACAGAAATAGAAGGTTGGGTAAGCAAGGCCTTCATTCAAAGAGAAGACAATGACTAGTCTGATTCGCTTCTTAGTCATTCTGATTGTGGTGTTCTTAGTTGTGCTCTTCGCCATGCGTCCCGACTTGCTCGAAGATGTATGGCTTTGGATCGTTGGCTTGATCGGACTTATTGTAAAACTTTTTGAGCGCGCTTGGAACTTTTTGGAAGAAAAAATCAAACCGAAGAACAATCTTATTCCCGCAACAGCCGGTGCCGGAACGGCTCGGGCCGCCACTCCGAAGAAACAGGCTGGAACTTCAAGCAGATCCAGTGACAACAGAACTATTGAGGATTTTCCAAAACCCAAATTTCAAGGCATTACCATGGAGCTCAAACGCCTCCAAGATGATGGTGCCTCCACGCTAGGCGTGCTCTCTATAAACGGAGAGTTCTATTGCTATACCTTAGAAGATACCTACCGAGAAGTCAAGCTAAAAGGCGAAACGCGCATCCCCGCCGGGGAATACATGATAGATTTTAATGAGCACCTGACCAATATGACCAAGCGCTATCGCGAAAGTGAGTTTTTCAGCGAGCTCAAGCAGCACTTAGATGCGGGAGTTCGCATCCGCATTGTTATTGAAAACGAACCGACCCGTCAAATGCCAAAACCAACGCTATCATGAACGACATTAAAATACAACAAGAAGTTAGAAGCGAGAAAAAGTCTATGAATCGACTTTTTATTTTCTGCATCGCAACGGCGGTGGCTCTTTTGGTAGCAAGCCTTGTCTTTGCAGGAATTTATATTTTGGGAAAGTCAGGTGGAACCATCTTTCATTTCTCCGCGATCTGTATCATGACGCTCTGGGTCGCTATCATTATCGGTTATTACGCATGGGCCATATACTTCTACAATATCAATCTGGGATTGACCAATGAAGATTGGGCTGAAGCCCGCATACAGAAAAGTATAAACCCGAGCTACCAAGAAAGAGAAGAGAATCCCAATAAGGAGCACACCCTCGGCCTGCCACCCGGAACTGTCAGGGGAA
>CAZKXG010000141.1:0-9470 GCA_964556465.1 uncultured Cryomorphaceae bacterium
TTTTTTTGCCTTCTTGGTCTTTTTTTGCCTTCTTGGTGTTTTTTGCCTTCTTGGTCTTTTGGGCCTATTTCCTTTGGCGTGCGGGGCGAACCATGCTTTACCGCATGGGTGGAAATGAGTTGATTGAAGTCAACGCAGATGAACTCATTTTGAAAAAGAGCTTCTTCACTTTTGGCAAAACCAAATCGTACTTTTTGGAGAATATTGAGGAATTCAAACCTGTTGAGCTTTCAAAAACTTCATTCGCCTACACATACGAAAATGGGTGGTGGAATCTCGGTGGCGAAAAATTGTCTTTCAGATATCACGGCCGCTACGTAAAATTTGCCATGCAGGTCGACGAGAAAACGGTGACTTCTATTTACACTTTGATCAAAAGACAAATCAAGGAGAACATCAAAAAGAAGTCTTAAAGGCAATCCCTGAAAGCCTCTTTGTAGCGGTTCCCTCCTGGTTTTCATCTAGAGTCATCTCTAGGGCAGTTTCTCCATCCAGTACTGAATCAAGTCCTTTGATTTCCCCGAATGGTATTCCCTCCTGATTCATCTTTTGGGACAAATCGGCAAAGTCAAATTGGGCAATTGCACCTCTTAGAATCTCATTCAGTTTTGTGCGATTTTGAACCCGAGCGGAGTTCGTCCTGAAGCGTGTATCAACAAATATGTTGGCTAAATTCAACACTTTGGCCAGTTGAGTGAAATGTTTCTCGCTTCCGATGGCCAGGACGAATCGCACTCCGTCTTTGGTTTCGAACCAGTCGCCATAAGGAGCGATATTGGGATGCGCCGTACCTATGGGTTGGGCTACTTTTCCAGCCATCAAATAATTAGAGGCTTGATTGGCCAAGGCCGCCAGGGATGAAGCTTCCAGAGAGCAAATGGTGTAAGAACCTTCACCCGTCCTTTCTCGATGAAGCAATGCCAGAAGTGCCGCTTCCTTTAGCTGATGCCCCGCCAGAACATCAATTAGTGCCACGGGAAGCTTGGCAGGATTATCCACGTCAGTTCCTGTCATTGAGATCCAACCGGTTTCAGCTTGGAGTACTACGTCGTAGGCTGGCCTAATTTGATTCTCGTAGCCTTTCAGATCTAGGAAAATAACTCCTGGATTTTGACTTTTAATGGTTTGGTAGTCGAGCTTAAACTTCTTCGCCACTCGAGGCTGGAAGTTGGAAATAATGAGGTCTGCTTCTTTTACCAACTTCGATATTTCAGCCATATCTCGATCTTCGGTAAGATCGGCCATCAGCACTTTCTTCCCATAATTCACCGAAGCGTAATAGGCTGAAGTGTCGGTCCCGCGAGTACACCGGCCAATTCCACTACCTTTAATCCCTTGAAAAAATCTCTCATGAATCGATTGGTATTTTTATTTGGATTGAGCTCAACCATTTGTCTTTTGGCGTGTGCTCCGACTAATCTTCACAAAGATGTGGAATCTGCACCAACGTCTGAGCCTATTACCGAAAAAACAGCTTCGAGCTCACATATGGAGGTGACCATTGGTCAGGGTGATAACGTTTCAGAGATATTTAAAAATCTTTCATCTGAAGTAAGGACGATCAACTTCAAACCGGGCGAGTACATCGCCTGGGATACATTGCATCTGCCGCGTACGGGAGGCCTGGTCATCATCAATGGAAATGGATCCGACCTGAAGCTGACAAGTATGGGGTTTTACTCCATGCCCGGCTCAAAAGATGAAGCGATGCTTTACAATCATACGCGCTATTTGATCAAAGACTTTTCGACCATTTCGGGAGGAGAGAAAGGAGTTTTTCTTGGGTCATCGTTCAACACAGTTATCCAAAACATCGAGTTTGTTGGACAAAAAAATGCGGCTGTGGATTTGGTTTTTTGCCTGATGTGCACGCTAGAGAATATTCTGGTGACGAATAATTTTCACGACGGAATAGTGCTGAGGACCGGTCGAAATATCGACACGAAAGAAATAGAGTGGGATAGGGCAGGGGTTAACAATTCTCAGTGCAACCATACGGAGGTGCGTTCTTGTAGAGTTTATAATCGAAAAGGGTGCACGGGAACATCTTTTAAGGTGCTACAAAGTTCGGGCGTTAGTTTAGTGAACTGCATTTCCGAAGGTTGGCCCAATAAGCGGGCTGTTTATTTTGACGCGCTGGGTGCTACTACGGCCAAGTACTTTCGGATTGAAAATTTCCACTTGGAGCATATTCCCGAAGAAGGTGGGCTTTGCTTTCGAAATTTCGGGAGCTTGATCGAAGTTGATGGATTCTTTGTTCAAAAGGGAAATGCTCAGTCACCTGTGATTAAAATAGAGAACAATGGGAGCTATGTTTTCCGCAACTTTCCCTACTGGCCGGGAGGAGCTTGGATAGCTTCGAGCAAGTCGCCCAGCGTGGTGATGGAAAATTGTCCTGTCGGGATGTACAAGATTGACAGCTACTGGAAGAATACCGATAAGGAAGACGAGAAAATCTTCCAAGGGTACTTCAAAACGGATAAAAAGTTGAGGCCATAAAAAAGCCGACTCAACTGGAGTCGGCTTGAGACCAGCTTAATTCTAGTCTTATTTTATGCTGCTTGAGCCGTCTGTTTTTTGATAGATTTCTTACGCTTCTTGTAAGTCTTTTTTGGCATAGTGCGGTAAATTACGTCCCAAAGAGGAGTAGATACACCAAAAGCAATCGTATCATCCTTGTAGTGATGGATACTGTGGTTGATCCAAAGTACGTTCAAGCTATTTTTTGGTGGCTTAAAGGCGTGAATGGCATAGTGCACAAAAAGATAAAGAGCATACCCGATAATGAATCCAGGTAGAAAAGTGAACACGTAAGTTCCGATAGTAAAGCGGAAAGCCAAGAAGAGAACAGTAAGTATCATTATGGCTGCTGCCGGAGGCATAGCCAGTCTGGTTTTGTCTCTGGGGTATTCGTGGTGAACTCCGTGAAACATATACTGAATGCGCTCTTTGATCTTATTGGTAGGCAGCATATGAAAAATATGCTTGTGCATTACATATTCAAACCATGTCCAGAATATCAATCCGAAGAAGAAGATTCCGATTCCTTCCCAAACACCTGTGTAGCCATTTGAAAAGTTGATGTACAACATAACGGCCGACCCCACAAAGTAGATGGTTAAGGGCACGGAGATATGGGTTCTGGCCAACTTTTCAAGAATGGGATTTTTGAAAAGAGCCGTTGTTCCTTGATCCTTGGGTGAGTGTTGCATTTGGGGTAATTTTAGACAAAGATATTTTGATTCTTTAAAATGCCGAAGTTTTCAATCCTGAATTTTCCTTTGTTAACGGTTTATAACCTAAATGTGGTATAGATTGTTCCTAGATGAGAGAAGTCTTGAAAAGTTTGTGAATCCGGATTATTTCCTACTTTTGCCGCTCGATTTTGCCCGGGTGGCGAAATTGGTAGACGCGCACGCTTGAGGGGCGTGTGAGCTTACGCTCATGCTGGTTCGAGTCCAGTTCCGGGCACATCAATGAAAGTCGGTTCAGAAAGAACCGGCTTTTTTGTTTTAAGCCTTGACTTTCTTATTCTTGCTTCACTTTTATGATTGGCTATGAATACTGATAACTATCTCTATTTTAGGTTTCCGAGCAGACGTATTGTACACATCCTTATTTTGTCCTTCGCTCCTTTCTTTCTCCAAGCTCAATTGGCTGAAAATACCGAGTTTAAAGCGATTGAAATAGAGAAAGTCACAGAGTTGGACTTTGTTGTTTCCGACTCTTTGTACGAAAAAGAAGATGGTGCAATTTACCTCTACAACACCGGTCGTTCAAAGTTAGAATATGACCCCAGAGGGAAGCCGGAGTTAACATTGATAAGAAAGCTTCGCATTTTGGTATTGAATGAGAAAGGCTTGGCGATGGCAGACAGGGCCATTTTTCTTTATATGGGCGAAAAAGACGCCCAAACGATTTCGGGTGTGAATGGAAAGGTTTACAACTTAGTAAATGGGGAAATTGAAACGGAGAGGCTCAAGAATTCAGATTGGCAGGTGGATGGATACAACGATGAATATAAAATCACTCGAATCACATTTAGAAATGTGAAAGTTGGCAGTATAATCGAGCTCGAATATGTGGTTTATGATCCCTTTGTATTTCGGATGGACGATTGGGATTTCCAACTTGAAGAACCTGTGATCTATAGTCAATATCAGGTATCGTATCCCGGCAATTTTGGTTATAAGATCCTCAAGTTGGGTCATCATCCATTGGATCAGTCAAAGACTTTTACCAAAAGGATCATGCGCGGTACGGGCGTAGCCGCTAGTTTTGATTACGACCAAGTGAACTACCTCTTTTCAGCAAAGAATATTCCTGCCTTAAGATCAGAACCATTTATTGATTCTCCTGAAAACTATAGGGCCACAATTTTGACCGAATTGCATTACTTCGATAATGAACGGACAGGGGAACGGACGTTCTTTTACAATAATTGGCTCGACTCCGTTGATGAGTTTTACGAAAATGGCAAGAATCAACTTTACCTTCACGCAGAAGGTTTAAGCGGATATTTTGAATCTGAAAACGAAGACGTATCTGAAATTGAAAACATTAAAGATGTCTACGATCAAGTTCGCACTGCCTTGCGATACTCAGGCGAAGAGGGGCGGATCACCATGGACCGTCGCCCCAGGGAAGTCATTCTTTCAGGAACCGCTTCAGCCAATGAGATTAATATGCTTCTGGTAAGTGCATTGCGCAAAAATGGCATAGAAGCTTATCCCTTCTTATATGCGAAGCGAAATCGTAAAAGGGTATTGTCAGAATTCCCCATTTTTACCCAGTTTTCTTCTTTAATGGCCATTGCTTATTTGGACGATTCTTACACTTTACTTGATGCTTCTGATTTAACCCTCACCCCGGGAGAGATTGGTGAAATATCATACAATGGTGAAGGCCTAGCGGCAAAACCGAAAGCGCCAAGATGGTTTCCTCTCAAGAGCAGGCAGCCATCAAATCAAAGATGCTCCATTGAGCTTTCCGAGATGGATGAAAAATCCGTAAAGGGAGAAATGAGAGTGATCCTTTCTGGAATTTACGCGGATAGAGCAAGGCACAAATTGTCTGATACAGAGGTAGCCGATCTAGAAGATTATTTTAAACTTTCAGCAGGCGTTACTTTGGAATTTAAGGATAGCAATGTAAATGAGTATGTCGACGAGCTGGAAATCAACTTTAACATTTCAATTTCTTTAGAGACATTTGGAGATTCTTATGTTTTTCCGGCTGTTGTCGTGGAGCCTATCACAGATAATCCATTTGACAAAAAATACCGTAAGTATCCGGTAGTGTATCCAGACAAATGGCAAGAGTCGTATACCTGTTTGCTGCGACTTGACGCTGAAAAATTCGACGTGATTGTACCGGATTCTAAGAATCTCATTCTGCCTGGCAAAGAAGCAGAATTGAGTTTTTCCGCCTCATACAATTTTGGAAGCTTGGTGGTAAGAAGTACCGTAAAAATGAATGAGGATTATTACTCTCTGGATAAGTACAGCTCTCTTCGAACATTCTACGACCATGTTGTAGGAGCCCAATCGTCATTTATCGAAATCCAAAAAAAGTGATCCGTTATACGATTTTCCTAGCCGCCGTACTTACGGGTCTGAATGCACAATCAATTAGCATTAATGCGATTATCGAAAAATCGAATACAACCCTTGAGGTTCGATCGGAGAAAAAAATTCGAGAAAGCGTCCATCGAAAAATCAAGGTCATTTCTGAAAAAGGAGATGAACATGCGCAACTTGCATTTTATGAAGACGATTATAGAGAAATGCGTCAATACGATGTCAATGTATTCAATTCAACAGGTCAGTTGGTGCGCACCCTCCATAAAAAGGATTTTTCAGAACAAATGGGTCTGGAGCAACTAAGCAGTTACGATGAATTGAGGATTTTCTACTTAGATGCTTCGCTGTCGGGATATCCATATACAGTGGAATACACGTACACCTTTGAAAGGGATTATATTTTCGACTACTATTGGTCGGCAGAGGTGTCTGACTATACGCTAACGGTGGATCGAGATCTCACTTTCACTGTACCAGAGCAAATGGAAGTCAGTATGTTTTTCGACAGTACGGAAGTCATTCATAGCCAAGTATTGGATGATGGAATGGTGATTCATTCATTTCGAGCTGATTCCGTGGGAAGCTTGGTCTATGAGCCATACTCTCCACCAAACGAAGGAGGTAGAGTTCAACTGATTTTCAAAACATTCAATTTCAACGGATACAGAGGGTCTTTTGAGTCATGGAATTCTTTTGGGCTTTGGATGAACGAATTGTGGAAGGATCGCAATCAGCTACCTCCCAATGCTATTGATGCTGTTTATCCCAACGGCTATAAACACCTATCTCCGGAGGAAAGGGCAAAACTGGCCTATCGCTATGTCCAAAAGAACATGAGGTACGTGGCGATCACTTATGACATGGGTGGATTTCAAACCATGGAAGCCAATGATACCTTCAAGAAAGGCTACGGCGATTGCAAAGCACTCACCAATTTTATGCATTCGGTTCTGGCTTATGCCGATGTCGAGTCTTTTCCTGCACTGGCTTACGCAGGTTCCAACCCTGTTAAAATCTACCCGAATCGTCCGACGAACTCATTCAATCATGTGATACTTTGCATTCCCTTAGATGGTGATACCCTTTGGACTGAATGCACGAGCAACAGATCACCATTTAACTATTTGTCTGATTATACGGATGATCGCTACGTGATGTTAATGACGCCGACAGGTGGAAAGCTTGTGAGAACTCCAAACTATTCAGAGAGGGAGAATTCGCAGGAGAGAAACGTACTAATTGATATCTCCGCCAATGGTTCAGCAATGGTTCACTTTAAAGGTAACTACAGAAATTTGGCTATTGACCGTTCCCCCTTTTATGGTAAAGAAATGGCCGGATTTGAAAATGAGCGAGCAATGGAGTTAGCATCCATTATGAAGTCATTTGATGTGGAGGTAATTGAAGTTGATCTTTTTCCGCAAAACCTTCCTGTAATGAACGTTAATGCCAAAGTGAAAGATCGGGTACTCGCCAAGCGAATGGGGAGTAAAATGCTCGTCAAACCTTTTCTTTTCAGAGATCAATTTCCTGTTTTTAATGATGGTGTCCGAGAAAACGATATCTACTTTCGCAGGGGATACTCATCCACAGATACCATCCAAGTGCTTTTCCCTGAGCACTTGCGTTTGAACGGCCCCATTGAATATCAATCCATGCACACGGAGTTCGGCGACCTTGAACTGACAGCAGTAGAGAATGACCAAAAAGATGGGGTCATGCTCATTCGAACGTTCTCTTTTCCTTCAGGCTTATACTCCAAGGATGACTACGCTAAAGTCAAAGAATTCTTTGAAGCCATGGAGCGAACCAATTCGTTAAGCCTTGTTTTAGTTCCTTAATTGATTCACTTACATTAGTCTTTGTTGGGAGAGGACTTTGATTCAACTATCTTTATGTAGTAGTAAAATTGCTGTGCAGTTCTAATTCAAAATTTTGCTTCCATGCTTGTCAAATCACGCCCAATAAACGTACTTCTCGCCTTTTCCATTATTCTGGCATTAATGTTTTTCGGGAGATCTGTTTTAGTGCCGCTGGCATTTTCGGTTCTCATCGCTTTTGTGATTTATCCCATTTGCTTGAGGCTAGAGAGGTTTGGGATTGGCAGAGTCGGCTCTATCCTGATCGGCGAGCTAATGGTATTTATATTTTTGGGAGGATTAGTGTTTTTATTGATCTGGCAGTTTAGTGAATTCCTCGATCAATGGCCTATGATTAATGCCAAGTTGCAGAAAGCTATCCATCGTGTAAACGAAATTGCAGTCGAGCAATATGCCATCCCCGCAGACGAGCAGCTGGGCTATTTGCAATCTTTACTATTTGAAAACACGAATCGTCTTTTTGCTTTCTTGCAAAATCTACTTTTTGTTTCTGCTACCGGATTGGTGATGTTGGTGCTGATTCCATTTTATACCGCTTTAATTCTATACTACAGAGGGTTATGGATCAAGTCTCTGGTAGCTGCCACGGGTGAGCAACATCGACAAAAAGTACTTCGGCTAGTGAAAGGCTCAATTCAGAAGTATTTCGATTTCGTAAAAGGAATGCTGATGGTCTATGTCATTGTGGGTATGTTGAATAGTATCGGACTAGCCATTCTCGGTGTTCCCCACCCAATTCTTTTTGGTGTGATTGCTTCCTTGCTCACTTTCATTCCCTATTTCGGGATAGTAGTTGGCGCGCTCTTGCCAATGGCCGTTTCTTGGGTGACTTTCGACAGTATTTGGTACCCTATCGGTGTAGCGGCCATATTCACCATAGTTCAATATTTGGAGGCCAATTTCATTTTTCCTCTGGCGGTAAGCGTAAAGCTAAAGGTCAACACTTTGGTGAGCATTGTGAGTATTTTTGCAGGAGCGCTTATCTGGGGTGCTGCGGGCATGATTCTTTTCGTTCCCTTCCTGGGTATTCTTAAGCTTGTAGCAAAAGAGGTAGAAGGCTGGGAGCCACTGGCCATTTTTCTGGGAGATGGAAGCGAGGAGAGCCTTGAAGAAATCTCTGATTAGATTGGAAGTACAATAGATCCTTCTCACTTTTCAATTTGCTTGAAATCATATTTTTACTTTTTGTGAGTGTTGCGAAAAAATGTAGACTTTCGTCTTATGGAACACTTCAAAGATTTAATGGAGCACCTCAAGGTGGTTTGGTTTGCCAATAGCTATGCTAGGATGATAGTGGCTTTGGGTATTCTCATCCTCACTGTAGTGGTAAATATGTTGTTTGTGAGGGTTTTCAACAGATTTATCCGTCGCAGGACGGATGATATGCACAATGATCCCACCAATTACAAATTTTTGCGGCATGCTATAGTGGCCCTCATATATGTTGTTGGGGTGAGTGCAGCCATCTACTCCATACCGAGTTTAAGGACACTTGCCGGTTCACTTTTGGCAGGTGCAGGAATTTTGGCAGTAGCGGTAGGTTTTGCCTCGCAGCAAGCTTTAAGCAATATGATCAGCGGTATTTTCCTTATTATGTTCAAGCCATTCAGGGTAAACGATCGAATTACCATTCAAAGTACCATTTCAGGGGTGGTTGAGGATATCTCACTTCGGCACACGGTCATCCGAAATTTTGAAAATCGACGAGTCATTATACCAAATTCCATTATCGGAAATGAGATTTTGATTAATGCTGATTATGAAGAGGCGCTTATTTGTAAATGGATTGATATGGGGATTGGCTACGGAGCGGATTATAAATTGGCCAAAAAAATCATTCAGGAAGAGGCGATGAAGCACCCTTTTTTCATTGACAACCGTACGGCCGAAGAAAAGAAAGAAGGTATTGATGCTGTTCGCGTACGTGTACTGAATTGGGGAGACTTTTCGATCAATATCCGCGCTTGGGTATGGACTGCCGATAATGGAGCAGCCTTTCAACTGGGTT
>CAZKXG010000142.1:0-1698 GCA_964556465.1 uncultured Cryomorphaceae bacterium
AGCGAGTATCGAATATGTCCAAATTGCAGAACACTTTTTAAAATTCCAAGAAAATCAAACAGAAGGAATCCATACTGCAATGACTGTAAAAGCCTTTATGTCCATAGATCGACGGGGAGAATGGTTTCCTTTTGGAAAATCCCGAACCCAAAGAATTGGCAGAGAAAATTGCCGAGCTAATTAAGGACACGGATTTGCGCGAAAAGATGGGTAAGGCCTCTCGACAACTATACGAATCGAATTTTACCGCGGAGACCATGAGTGGCCAAATGCGGCACGTTTTCCAAACCGTATTGAGCGAAGCATGTGTGGAATAGTAGGGTTCTTTGGTAAAAATATCAAGAGACTTAGGCTCGATGAAGCAGTCGAGGCTTTGCACCACAGGGGTCCCGATTTTGGCGATTCTTTCAAAGAATGGGTAGGACCCAATTGCCTTTTTCTCGGTCATCGCCGTCTTTCCATCATCGATCTTTCGGACGAAGGAAATCAGCCCATGCACGAAGGCCACGTCAGCATGGTCTTCAACGGGGAGATTTACAACTACCGCGAGCTAAAAGGCGCCCACCTTGGCGGTGAAAAATTTCATGGATCTTCCGATACGGAAGTGGCACTCAAACTCTACCAAAAGTTCGGAACAGATTTCGTGCGCCACTTGAATGGAGATTTTTCCATGGCCATTTTCGATCGACACAAAGGAGAACTTCTCCTTGTTCGAGATCGAATGGGGGTAAAACCCCTTTACATCTATGAGTCTGATGGGTGTTTTGGCTTCTCTAGTGAGATCAAAGCTTTCGAAAAAGCAGGATTAAATCTAACGCCAAGGCAGGATGGTCTTGGAAAATTTCTGGTATTCAAATACAGCCCTGGTCAAGATACACTGCACAATGAAGTCCGTCGGTTGGCTCCCGGAACTATCCTCCGTTTAGATTTGAATTTGGGCAAACTCGACGAGGCAAAGTATTGGAATCTTCGCGACGAGGTCAAGCCTTATCGCGGCAGTTTTGATGATGCCAAAGTGGAGCTCCGCGAGCGACTGGGAGGCGCCATTGATGCCCGTTTGGTAGCCGATGTGCCCATCGCCAATTACCTTTCGGGAGGCCTCGATTCGTCCATCATCGCTCACCACCTCCGAGGCAAGGAGTTTACTCATTACTGCGCTGTAAAAGACGAAGCCGACCTCAAAGCTGAGGGAACCACCTCCGACGGGGCTTTCGCCAAAAAACTGGCGAATGACTGGAACCTAAATTTGGAAACCATCTCGATTGGGTTGGATCAGCTGACGCCCGATTTGATTCGGAAATCCATCACCGCTTGCGATGACCTGATTGCCGACGGTTCAATCATTCCCGCCATGCTCATTGCCGAAAGGGCAGCACAAAAACACCGCGTGGTCTTAAGCGGTATGGGCGCCGATGAACTCTTTCTTGGGTACAACGGTCACTTTTTGCTCAAGCTTACGCAAATGGCTCAAGCCGTTCCTGGATTCAAGGGGTTTGCCTCACCGCTTCTGCAGAAAATCAAAGCGGGAAAAGGCCCGTTCAAGGCCTATCGGCGCTACATGCAGAAGAGCGTTTCGGAGATCGCCGGGATGGATACGCCTTGGGAGGCGCCCGAGAACCTCGATCAGCCGGCGAACACCCGCGCCATGGTGTTCTGGGGCCACGCGCCCAACTCGCAGACCCGCCTGCCCGAGATGAA
>CAZKXG010000142.1:1708-9428 GCA_964556465.1 uncultured Cryomorphaceae bacterium
GCTAAAGCAACCACCCGATTTAGAGTCTGTTTTTGGCAGCCTCCAAGGCAATGATTTTGAAAGTCTCTTTGACTTTGAGATGGAAAACTTCCTCGTTAAAAACCTTCACTACCTGGATGGCTCCTCCATGGCTTACGGACTGGAAAGTCGCGTGCCCTATCTCGACCACGACTTGGTGGCTTTTGCCGCAGGACTTCCCGTGGACTTCAAGCTTGACAACCAACTGCGATCCAAGAAAATCCTGAAGGCCGCTTACGCCGATGTGCTTCCTGCTGATATTACCAAGCGCCGCAAAGCAGGTTTTGGAATGCCACTTCGCTCCTTGCTTTCTAAAAGAGAAGTGCTGGATCAACTTATGCCTTACGGTGTTTTAGAAGCTACTGGTCAGATTGATATGGATCAATTGCGAAAGCTCGAAGAAGCACATATCAGCGGAAAGCAAGATCAGTCGGCGTTGATTTATGCATTGGTGGTATATGGAACTACTTCAAATACAAGTCAGGGCTAATTCAATGTTATGCTCAAATTAAGTTTTTGAAAAAGTCAAATAAATTTTGCGGCTTCGTTTTTTTTTTCCAACTTCACCTTACCAATGATTTAGAGATCGATCCCATCCTTGAGACGAGCAAGCCGAAACTCGGTATGAAATGAGGCAGAACAAAAATTCAATTTATCATGAAAATTTCTTTTTTAAGTTCAGCCATTATGGCTGTGGTACTTTTGGCATCGTGTGCCAAAGAGCTTGATAAACCTTTAAAGACGGTAAATGTTAGCAAATCCAATGGGTGCTTACCGGGGTACACGACAAATCCTTTTGATACAGTGGGCAAAATGCATAATGAACACCTTGATGCAGTACACAGGGTTTATCCTGTAAATAGGCAACAGAATGTTAACCGCACAATTGAGGTAAGCGATTCAATTATGGTTGAGGAGTATGGTTCTAGCATATTGTCTGTATGCATGGATAGCATCGATGTAGCCAATATTTTAACTGAAGCAGAGAGGGATATGATGGTCACACATGTTCAGGGATTAGGGCTCAATCTAGTAAGCGAAGCATTCTTGATAGATATTTATGGCCTTCTTGATGACTATGATGGGACGAATGCATGTACGATAATAGCAGATATTAGAACCAAAGAAGCAGATTTGATCGCAAACAATAATTTAGTGGACATAACAATTGCTCTTAAAACGAGCTCCGTAGCGCGTCACTCACTCCATTATTGGCATTCAAATAACTTTTTTGGGATGGAAAATCCTAAAGCTTGGAACTGGCGCAAAATATTTATTGTGGTCTGCGATGTGGCAGGTGCTACATCTGGAGCTTTGGCTGGTTCAGCGACAGTAGTGGGAGGCATCGCGGGTGGAATAGCAGGGGGCGTAGGTGCTAGTGCAGCTGGTGCTGGTTTATGGGATGCATGGTAAAATGAAAATTATGACCAACAATTTTCAGTTCACGTGGCTACTTTTCTTCATATCCCTGAGTGTGACGTTAAGTACTAATGGTCAATTGAACACGGGCAGCCCACTGTACTTGGGTGTAGCAGGAGCGGTATCAAGTAATAAAGTTAGTCCTTACAAAATCACGAAATCTATAGCTCAAGAAACCACCAGTTATGAGTATGATACTGATCATAAGTACATGACGGTAGAAGAAAACAATCTAAAGTTCGCTGTATTTCGAAATTCAAAAGGGAAGAAAACAGCGTATCAGATTCTGATCATCAATTCTGAATTAATTGTTTTTTGTGAGCATTTCGTAGAGAAGTTATGTGATTGTGCCGAAGGTTTGCATGTTTTTAGCAAAGATATGGGGAAACCTATCCGAGTGAGAAAATTACTTCCCTTTTCCTTAAAAGCTAATCTCATATATGAGATTAATGCTAATTCAGGCTTCGAACTTCAACCTCAGGATTTTGAAGACGTATGTGAGGTGTTGAATTACGTAGACAAGCAATAACATTTTGATTATTTCAAAAAAGTCGCCTCATTCATTTTTGTTGAGGTGGCTTTTTTTTCCTTTATGGCTGCCAAGGGTATGCCTCCTACTGCTTCCACCAAAGAGTTTTGAGACTAGCCTGCCACAGGTGTCATACTTCGCATCTATGTCACAGAGGCCAATGGATAAGTAGATGTATTGGTCATTACCAAGGAGATGTGAAGCGGGATTCGGAATGCCGCTTCATTCTTTACTTTCTGATAGAGAATTGTTGGATCAACTCCTAGACTATGATGCTTTAGAAGCCAGGGGTCAGATTGATATGGATCAATTGCACAAACTCGAAGAGGCACACATCAGCGGAAAGCAAGATCAGTCGGCGTTGATTTATGCGTTGGTGGTTTATGGACAATGAGAAGTGATTTCGGAGTAAATCAAGTTCTTTTTGATCACATTTTTCGCTCGAATTATTTCGTTTCTGCCTCCGTTTTTCGCTTTCTCCCGGAAAAGAGTACGAACTGCAATACGACTCCAAAAATTATGATCAATATCATCTCCATATTCGACATCAAATTGCTGCTGTCCAAAGAATCTTGCGCCTGAATTTTCAGGGTCTTGCTTTCTTTCACTTGGATGGCTGATAGCTCTTCTAGGTTTTCGTGGATCCGCGCGAAAGCGGTTTCTGTGGCAGGGCCTTGTGGTATAAACTCCGATGCACTTAACTTATTCAGATTCTCTTTAAGCCTCCCGAAAATCTCTTCCTCCCTTTTGGTGAGGGTCGTTTGACCGTATTCGGTCATTACTCGATCAACTTCTCCGTTTTTATCAAAAGCGACGATTTCGCCTTCACTCATCTTCAGTTGGTGATCATAAAGGAGATTCGTCAATTGAAACAGGTCGTATTGAGCCACCACCCGATCTTCATAAATCGTAGTGATCGTGCCTTGAACATCTTCAAAGTGTTTCTGATCCAGCCTGTTGGTGATAAATACCAAGAGTATAACCATTACCAAACCTAGAATTGTCCTGATTTTTTCTGACCCTGTTCCCATGTAGTTAATTTTTCGTCAAAATACTAAAGTATTTCAATGTGGCAGCGATGGAAAACTTGTGGAAAACACCGCACTCTTGCCTGCTTAAAACCATCATTTGGCTAGTACATTTGTCAGCACAACACCAACCCCTTGGATCAACTGCTTCAAAGCCTCAAAAAGGGCGATATGGAAATCGCCACCTTGCCCAATCCCATTCCCGGAAAGGGAGAAGTGTTGGTGAGAACTGCCTTTTCGGCAATCAGCACGGGTACCGAAGGCAAAACGGTGAGCGATGCCCGAAAGGGCTACGTGGCCAAAGCCAAGTCGCGAAAGGAAGAAGTCGCCAAAGTGGTCAAGGCCGCCCAAACGTATGGCGTGACCGAGACCTATAAACTCGTGATGAATAAGCTGGAATCTCTTCAGCCTTTGGGTTATTCCCTTTCGGGAGAAGTCGTTTCGGTGGGCGAGGGCGTTTCAGAATTCAAGCCCGGCGATATAGTAGCCTGCGGCGGTGCCTCGGCTTCTCACGCCGAACTGGTCGCAGTACCCAAAAATCTTTGCGTAAAACTTCATTCCAATACCGAACTCGATCAAGCAGCTTTCACCACAATTGGCGCCATTGCCATGCAAGGCATCCGACGAGCAGATTTGAAACTCGGTGAAAATTGTGCGGTGGTTGGACTGGGATTGATCGGTCAATTGACCATTCGACTGCTGAAAGCCGCAGGCGTAAAAACTTTTGGGATTGACCTGAAAGACGAACTAGTCGATCTGGCAATGCAATCGGGTGCTCAAGAAGCTTCCCTGCGCAGTGACGAGTTGATCGAAGAACGCATTAAGAAATTTCCAATGGGAACGGGATAGACGCTGTAATCATTACCGCGGCTACTTCGTCCACCGATCCCGTTGAGTTGGCGGGTCAAATATCCCGCGTGCACGGGAAGGTGGTGATCGTCGGTGCCGTGCCGACCGGCTTCAGCCGAAAGCAATATTATCGAAAGGAGTTGGAACTCCTTATGAGCACGTCCTACGGTCCGGGGCGCTACGATGCCAACTACGAAGAGAAAGGCCTCGACTACCCGATCGGGCAAGTGCGCTGGACGGAGAACCGCAACATGCAGGCATTTGCTGACTTGCTGGGCTCAGGCACGCTCGACATTTCAGATTTGATTTCCCATAAGTTCCTTTTCGCTGAGGCAAAAAAAGCCTTCGATTTGATCGTGGATGGCACTGAATCGAAAATGGGGGTCTTGCTCGAATACGATACTTCAAAAGCCATCAAAACCGAGCGTCCGGAATCTTTGGAGAATGCGCCCTTGATGACCGATTCGGTTTCCTTTATTGGAGCGGGTTCCTTTGCAGGAAATTTCCTCCTGCCCAACTTGAAGGGAAAGATTAAGTTTTCTGCGGTAGCGACCAAGCGCGCACATTCGGCCGAGAATGCCAAAAGAAAATATGCCTTTGATCAGGCGTTCGCCGATGCCGATGCGCTGATTCAAAACGATAAGGCCGGTGGAGTATTCATTGCCACTCGTCACGATACGCATGCCTCGCTTGCGCTGAAGTCCCTTAAGCAAGGGAAGCGTGTTTTTGTAGAGAAGCCCCTTTGCCTGAAGCCCCAAGAACTAGCAAAGATCAAAGAAGTGGCTCGGTCAAATGCGCAAGCAGATGTGATGGTGGGCTTCAACCGCCGCTTTTCTCCGTCAGTCGTTGAATTGAAAAAGAAGCTTTCGCTCGAGCTACCGAAGGTGATTCAGTATCGCGTGAATGCGGGTTGCCAACCCGATGATCACTGGGTGCACGATCACGAGGTAGGGGGCGGAAGAATTTTGGGCGAAGCGTGTCACTTTGTTGATCTCTGCTATTTCCTGGCCGGTGCCAAAGCGGTTTCCGTCTCGGCAGTACCGATGGCGGCCGAGCCGCAAAACTTCGATTCCTTCACGGCCAACTTGGCTTTCGCCGATGGAACGGTTGCCAGTCTGGTCTATTTGAGTAATGGCAACAAGGCCATGCCGAAGGAGCACATTGAAGTTTCTACGGGAGGCTTCTCCGCAGAAATCGATGACTTTAAAAAAGTGACCTATTTTGGAAAAACGGTCACCAAAACAAAACTTCCCAAGCAAGATAAAGGTCACGCCGCCGAAATGGAATTGGTAGCAAAGGCATTGAAAAATGGAAAACCATTTCCTATCCAAATGGATGAAGTCTTTCATTCCACTTTGGTCACTTTTGCGCTCATGGAATCGGTTCGGCAGAACGGAATGAAGATAGAGATTGAAGAATTTGAACGCAAATGGACTTCTCCCAAAGTGAACTGATCCGCGTTAAGCGTGCTTACCACGAGCTTGATGTATATTGCCGCAAGCGCAAATACAAGGGCTACGATCCTTACGATATTCTCTTAAGTCCTTTTCCGTTCAAAAAATTAGGGAAGTGGCCGCCTATTTTGGCGATTCAGCTTTTTAAGCGAAACCCCATTAATTTACGTCGGCTTTTTGCCGTGCCGAAGCAATGGAATCCGAAAGGATTGGGACTCTTCTTGAAGTCTTATAGCCTCATGCCCTCGAGCAAAGAAAATGAGGAGAAATGTAAGTGGCTTTTTGAGAGATTGTTGGAACTGCAAACTCCTGACTATCCCGGTATGTGCTGGGGATATCCCTTTCCTTGGGCGAGTCCTGAGAAATATCTTCCCGAATGGTCGCCGACTTCGGTGGTGAGTGGGTTCATCGCTCAAGGCCTCGATGCTTACTATCGGCAATACCGCGATGAGCGTGCCTTGGAAGCGATTGAGAAAATTTGTCTCTTTTTCTCCGATGCACTTCACCACACGGTTGAGGATGATTTTTACGCCATCAGCTACAGCACGGTAAAACCCGATTTCTGCTACAATGCTTCATTGCTGGCTGCGCAAACCTACGCCTTGTGTTATGCGCATACCAAACAGGCTTCGTATGCTGATATCGCCAAGCAGGCATTGGAAACGGTCATCTCTCGGCAGAAGAACGACGGGAGTTGGAATTACAGCGAGAACCTCGAAACGGGAAAGCAGCGGGTTCAGATTGATTTTCATCAGGGCTTTGTTTTGGATTCCATTTTATCCATCGCTTCCTCGCTCAATTATTTCCCTGACTCGGTTGAGAGGGCTCTTCAAGTCGGTATCGAGTTCTATCGCGACGAGCAATTTAGCTCGAAAGGTAGAGCGTTGTGGCGATTGCCGGGAAACTACCCTTCGGACATTCATCACCAAGCGCAGGGAATCATCACCGCAACCAAATACTACAGCTATTCGGGTAGCCGACGCGCTGAAGATCTGGCTAAGTCGGTGCTCTTTTATACCCTCGAAAATTTTCGGGATCAGCGGGGTTATTTCTACTACCGCAAGCACAAAAATGTGACGGATCGAACTTCCTACATGCGTTGGGGAAATGCCTGGATGCACTTGGCCATGAGCGAAATATTGAATGCTAAGCACCTCGAAGGCAAGCCGGAATTCCAACAGAAAATACCCATTCGTTGAAGCGCTTTCTCTTTTACATGGGGCATCCTGCCCACTACCATAATTTTAAGAATTGCATTCGCATTCTTATGCAAAGGGGTGACGAGGTTTTGGTAGTCGCCAGAGGTAAAGATGTACTGTTCGACTTGATTGATACAGAAGGTTGGGAGGTGGTTAAATGGCCGGCACGCGCAGCAGGAGGAAAGTTTAGTTTAGCGCTGAATATTTTACAGCGCGAAGCCAAATTGCTTAATCTCGTTCGAAAATTTCGGCCTCACCTCATGGCAGGAACTGATTTGGGGATTACCCATGTTGGAAAACTACTAGGAATTCCGTCAGTAGTGGTGAATGAGGACGATAGTCACGCTATTCCGCTTATGGCCAAGCTAGCGTTTCCATACGCCACGTGTGTTTTGGCGCCTAACTGTTGCGATCAATCACCTGCCAATCACAAGAAAATCGGATACGAAGGATACCACGAATTGGCCTATCTCCATCCGAATTACTTCAAAGGCGATCGGTCTCTGCTACCCTCAGAAATGCGCGAAGCCGACAGGTATTTTATCCTTCGGTTTGCGAGTTTACACGCTCACCACGACGAGGGACGCAGCGGTATAGATGATGTATTAGCACATGAGTTGATTGAATTGCTCTTGCCTTTCGGGAAAGTATTTATCACATCCGAGCGGGAGCTTTCCGCCGAATTGGAGCCTTTTCGAATCCCGGTGCATCCTACCGTTATTCATCATGCAATGGCTTTTGCCGATCTATACATTGGTGATTCTCAAACCATGGCGGCCGAGGCTGCGGTGCTTGGGGTTCCATCCATTCGCTTCAACGATTTTGTGGGAGAACTGAGCTACCTCGAGGAGTTGGAGCATAAATATGGATTGACAAAAGGAATCAAAACGGATGAGTCCGACGTCTTTTTGGCTACCGCAAAAGAATGGGCCGAAAACATCGGTTTGAAAACTCTTTTTACCGAAAGGCGAAATGCGATGATGAATGCCACCATAGACGTGACAGAGAGGTGGATAGCAGTCTTCGATGATTTGGCGAAAACCCACGATTAGATGTTTATAACTAATGACTGTGCGGGTTGCTTCGGCCTCTTATCAAGGTATTTTCGAATAAACCAACCACCGAATACCTATGGAGGAAGTTGCAGGTGCACAGAAAGTTGTTGAAGGCATAGCGGGTAGCAGGCTATTGAGTTTTGTGGCTCCTGTTCTTGAGAATCGAGAA
>CAZKXG010000143.1:0-5851 GCA_964556465.1 uncultured Cryomorphaceae bacterium
TCCCATAGCGTCTACCAAGAGTTTCTTTGGTGAATGAGGGTACTTATGCCTGTCGCCTATGCCCATAACCATTGATACCAGCTCGTGGTCCAGAAAAGGAACCCTAACCTCCAAGGCGTGAGCCATTGACATTTGATCGGTATCACGAAGTAAAGTATTTTCGAGGTAAGTAGTCAATTCCGCATAAGACACATGGCTCAAAATCGGAAGAGAGAATCCCGGATTGCCATAACCAACTCCCCTCCTGACCAAATTGTAAACGGACGACTCACCTTGTGAACCTCCCGTCAACATATCAGCATTTTGGGCTATTGTTGCTACCTCCCTACTAAAGGGATAGATGTATTCCAAGTCAAATCTATCTTGATTGAGTACACTCCGTGTTTTGGATGAAGCAATGCCCGGGTTCTTCATTTCCATTAAGCTCCCCGCAAGGTCTCTGGCGAACTTTGGGAAACTCAATAGCCATTTTTTACTCTGTAAGCTGTGAAACTGTTTGAAAATAGGGTATCCCGCAAACAGCTCATCACCACCAAGACCTGATAGAGCTACGGTAATGCCTTGACTTTTCGCAGCACCTGATACAACGTAAGCGTTTATTCCATCACCTGAAGGATGGTCCATCGCCGATAGAGCCGCTGGAAGTTGGTTGATCAACTCATTTGGAGCCAGTTGAATGCGGTGGTGCTCCGTTCCAAATTTCCGAGCTACTTCTTCAGCGTATTTGGCTTCGCTGAACTCTTGTTCTTGAAAATCAATATTAAAGGTCTTAATCGCGCTTCCTGAGTGCTTTGCGGCAAGAGCCACAACCGCACTCGAATCTATTCCACCCGAAAGGAAAACTCCAAGAGGTACATCAGAAATTAGCCGTCTTTTTACGCTGGCTTCCAGCGAAGCTCTTACCGCTGCAAACGTATCCTCGTAGCTCAAGCCCCTCATATCAGTACGAGCAGATTCGGCCAACTTCCAGTAGTACTTTATTTCCTGCTCGTTGTCGGTTATTTTCATGTAGCTGCCTGCAGGCAAAGAAAAAACCCCTTCTAAAATGGTGGCAGGACCGTGTACCGTCTGGTATCTAAGGTATTCAGCAAGTGCGGCGGAATTCAAATTGGGTTTAGCGTTCAAGCCGGCTATCAACGATCGAATTTCGCTTGAGAATAAGATTTCATTGTCTTTTCTCAAATAGTAAAGCGGTTTGATTCCCATTCGATCCCTACAAAGGAAAAGTTCTTCTTCTCTGTTGTCCCAAAGAGCAAAGGCAAACATACCGTTGCATTCGTTGACAAACGAAATTCCCCATTTGGCAATACCTGCGAGGAGAACTTCGGTATCGCCATCCGTTTGAAAAGAATATTCTGAGAGTTGTTTCTTTAACTCAAGGAAATTGTAAATCTCTCCGTTGAATACAATCGTGTAGCGCCCTGAAACATCAGTCATCGGCTGATTAGCCCCTTCACTTAGGTCGATAATAGACAATCTTCGATGAGCCAAAGCTACCCCTTCACTTACGTGGAAACCTTCGGCATTTGGACCGCGATGTTTGAGTTTATCAGCCATCCTGCGAATACGCAATTGAGCCGAATTGGAATCAGTGTTTCCGTATATCCCTGCGATTCCGCACATTAATGCGCTGCAAATTGATCAGAGTGAAGAATGTGCTTGATTCCCTCTTCCAAAAGTATAAGGTCTCTATTGAGTATTTTCAACATTTTCGAATTGTCAGGCATTCTTCTGGTCATATCGCCTTCAGCTAGCGGAGGAAGGTGAATGATCTTAGATTTTGAATTCGTGGCCTTAATGATGGTTTGAGCCAATTCCAAGATCGTCACTTCAATGTTCGACCCGATGTTAATCACATCATTGACCACCTCATCGTTGTAGAAGGCCTTTATACAAGCCTCGGTGTTATCTGAAATAAAGCAGAATGTCCTGGTTTGCAAACCATCACCGTATACGGGAATATCCTCATTTCGCAGGGCAGCATTGATAAACTTTGATACCACAAAGTCCTTGCTCTGCTTTGGTCCGTATGTATTAAAGAACCTGAATATGGTATAATCCAAACCAAACTCTTGCTCGTAAGAACGCAAGAAGGCTTCACCAATATTCTTCACAATAGCGTAAGGCAGGCGCGAGTTTAATGGGGTTGTTCTTTCATTTTGAGGAATCTCTACAGGTTCGCCATAAACTTCCGAGCTGCTGGAATAAAGCACCCTTTTCACACCTGTGTTCTTGCTCAAGTTGAGCACATTCTTGATTCCGGTAATGTCATCCAAAACCTTCACCGGGTTTTTAAGCGTACGCTTTACTCCCACTAGCGCCGCGTAATGAAATACGTAGTCAAATTGGTAGGCGTAAAAAACCGACGAAATGTCTTCGTAGAGATTGACATCACACTTAATGAAGTGAATGTTGTCGTGTATTCCCTTGGGTACATTTTCAAGGCTTCCCGTTCTCAAATTGTCGACAATCACGATGGAGTTCTCACGATCTTCTGATAAGCGCAAGGCTAAATCGCTGGCAACAAATCCCGCCGCTCCCGTTACCAATATTCTTCTCATTTCTTTCTATTTGCTAGTACTTCAACCGTCTTGAGCCATCTCGATACGGTCATGCTTTGTCCCAAATCCTTACTCTCGGTGGCCATTTGGCGCAGAGTGGAATCGGGCAGATTTATCATATTTGAAAGTACGCGTTCAAAATCCTTTTTATTCTTTGCCTTGAAGGCAAAACCATTTTGACCTTCGTTTAAAAATGCCGTAGACGAATTTACTCTATCCGATAGAAGGAGAGGGAAGCCGGCTGCGGCAAATTCGTGAACGACCACACCCCAAGGTTCTTTATGGCTTGGCAGGACGAAGATACCTCCTTTGGCCATAAATTCTTTCATTTCCGAGGGCTGCAGAAATCCGTGATGGAAAATGGAGGGATGCTCTACTCTTTGATCCCAGAGATCTCCCGTTCCAACGCAATGCAGCTCCCACCCTGGCGGATGCAATTCTTTGAAGGCAGTCCACAAATCAAAGATTCCTTTAAACTCAAGGTATCTACCGGCATAGACCAGCCGTTTCGGAAAATCCCCTTTTTCATTCGCAGTTTTCAGCGAAGCAAACGCCGCTTCATCAGCAGTGTAAAAGCCTGTGAAAATTTCGTTTCTCTTAAAGCCCATCTTCTCAGCATAGACCTTTTGTGGTTCGCCTGAAACGAAAGCATAGTCAAACAAGCGTTTATACTTCGCCTTTGCTCTGAGCGATGAAGCTCTGTCTTTTAAGGAACCCATGAAGGCATTGTCAGAAATCAATACCTTATTGACATCGTATGGCACTGCATCCATTGTGGCTATATAGCCCTCATCAATCCACCCGCTGCAGAAAATAGCCTGAGCGTCAATACCCCTTACCAATGATATAAGGCCATCATCGTCAAAATCATTGCGGTCGTAATAGCTTGCTTTGGACGTTTCACTAAACTTAAAAGGCGCCTCGGGATTGATCGGATAGGAAATCACGTGGACCTCCACTCCTGAAGCTGCCAAGCGCTCGAAGCAATTCCGAATGTAATCGGCCAACTCGGTATAAAGAAAGATCACTTTCATGCCAATATGGGCGTTTGTAGAGTTTCTTCTTCAGCGACTTTTACAGTGAAGATATCATCCGTTAAAACGGTCAATCCTATAAAGAAAAGGATCGAAAACGGATTGAGCGAGGCGGCAAGCCATGACTCAGGTAAAATGCTAAACATCACGAGCCAAAGAAAGGGAAAAGCCAAACGAGAACGAGCGGCTCCTTTGATTACATTTAAAAAGATGGCTCTTAAAAAAAGAAGCAATCCGATTATCCCCGTATTCAGCCATATTTGAAGGTAGGTATTGTGCACGCCTCCCTGATGGCCTAAATCATTTAGAGCGTCTTGATTCTTCGCCATGATCCACTCGTCAAAAGCAAAACCTCTACCAAACCAAAAACTGTCTTGAATGGTCTGCCAAGCCAGATTCCAAGCTATTTGTCTTCCCGATCCACCTTCTAATGTGTCGACTCTGAAAAACTCGGAAAGCCCCAATCCGGTAATGATCGCAACGATGTTTGACGCCACCAGCTCAGAAATGATGGCTGTACCTAGAAAGGCCAAGAAACCGATCACGGGTGAAACCCGATAGAGTCTTGTGAAAACAAAGAAGATAACTACCGCAATAATGGACGTACGCGAACCCGCCAAAACCAATGAAATCAGAGCAGGAATGACCAGCCACCGCAAATCATTCTTGGAAAATAAAGTGGGGAAGACATCTCTTTTCAGATAAACCAAGGCGATGACCAGCGAAGCGAATATCCCCATCCCGTTTGGATTTCCGAATACTCCTCGATATCTGCCACCACGAGCGTAAGTATAACCGGGGTCTACAATCTCCAAAACAAAACCCATAAGGATCATGAAGCCGGCAAAAAATATAATATTCCGGATAGCATCGGTACCATGATCATCGTAGGCCTTTATTACGAGCTGGGGAACGATAAAAATCAACAGAATGTATGAGAGCGTCTTCTGCACTGCCAAAGTCGGAATGGGAGATTGCAACAATCCTATTAGACCGGCCAGAATGAAAGGGATGAAGTAGTAGTAAATTCGATTGATTTTCGGGAACTGCTTTCGCTCAATGATGACAATAGCCGCAAGTGCGAGGATATAAATATTCTTGAATGATTTGGCAAAATCGGTAGTGCTATTGATCGTGTCGCTGAGTATAAGAACGAATAGAAAGCCCATCAATAGCTCAAGGAACATGAGCTTTCGCCAAAGCAATATGATACTGACGCCTGCCACAACATAAAAAGCAGGAGCATTGATTCGCCCAATTACGAACCAAGCTAGAAAGAGGAGTAAAGCACCCTTATTTTCAGAGAGAAATCGGAGCATGAATCAGTTAACTCAGGGTAAAGGTAATCTTCTCAATGGCGTCGAGATTCTTTTGAGCAATAGCCGACCAGAGATAATTCTCAGAAACGATATTTAAGCTTTTCTTTCGGAGTTCCATTAAGTCCGTAGAATTCATCTCAGCCAATGCTGTCAGCGCCCCTGAGAGTGCAGTTCTATCGTGCGAAGGAATCAAACGACCATTACTGTCTGAAACCATCATAGGCACAGCCCCAACGGAGGTTGCCAAAATCGCCAATCCTCTTGACATAGCTTCCAAAATAACATTGGGCATCCCTTCAGAATGGCTTGGAACGATTAATACTTGGCAAGTATCAATAATATTCCGCAGCATAGTTGAATCTGTTACTTCGCCGTGATAGACGCAATTTGGTGACTTGATTTGCTTGAGCTTTGGAATGGGGCCAACAAAATGAAATTCTACAGGCAAGGCACTTATGTGGTGACTCAGCGCTTTCAAATCGTCCAAGCCTTTTCTTTTCTCATTTCTTCCGATGAAGAGAAATCGACGCGTACCATTTTCTTTTTTGGGCTCAACAACCAGCCAGCCATCGTCAATTCCTGATCCGATCGAAACGATATTGTCAGGATCGACTCCGATTTTTTCAATCACTGCGTTGATTTCACCTCCGTAGGAAAATACCGCATCAGCATTGCGATTGATAAAAACCACCGGCGGACGGAGCATAAATTGCTCAATCTTTCCCTTTAAGTTCTTATTCTTCTGAAACATCTCATACCCGTGGAACTTCACTCCTACGGGCGCCATGTGTTTGCCCTTCTTTTTATGCTCCAGCAAACACCATGAGGTAAAACCCTTGCAATAAATAAAGTCAAACTTTCCCCACCGATCCTTTAAGAGCTCATAGATTTCGCAGGAATATTGGTAGGATTCCCTGAGGTAATGACCGGGAACATT
>CAZKXG010000143.1:5861-7609 GCA_964556465.1 uncultured Cryomorphaceae bacterium
AGGGTGTGGATTTCCAATGCTTCGGGATTGGACTCCAGCAACTCATAGATTTTTTCCTTTTTCGGAAAACTATCTTCACCGCAAACGCAATGCACAAGAGTGATTTTCACTCCTTTTTGCAGGAGATTCTTCACCAAGTGGAAAGAATGGCGCTGCATTCCTCCCGTAACAAAAGGTGTGATTCCATCCGTAATTACCGCTATGTGCATGCTTTCAATACCTTTTTTGCCGCCGTGTCCCAAGTATACTCGAGCAAGACTTTTTCATGCCATGCGATGGCAATTTTTTCTCTAAGTTTCTGATTATTAACCAGTTTCTCGATGACTGCCTTGAGCGCTTCCACATTCGGCTCTACTAAAAGTCCGTTTTCTCCGTCGGACATGACATCTCTCAGCGGGCCCAAATCGGGCGCAATGACTGGTTTTTTCATCAAGCCGTATTCAAATATTTTAACGGGTGAGCCATACCAGTTGCTATTGGGCATGCAGCAAATATCCATTGTTTCAATCAATGGATAAACCTCTCGATGGGGCACACTCCCCGTAAAAATACACCGATCCAAAATACCAAGACTTCTGGCTTTTTCCTTGAGTTGCGTTAAAGCCTCGCCATCTCCTACTATGAGGAGTCGAGCATCTGCACTAGTCACTATTTGCGAAAACGCTTCAATCAGCATATCAACGCCGTGGTAAGGAAAAATGGAACCTACGAAGCCTATGATCGTTTTTCCCGAAAGTTGGTAAGCCTCGCGAACAGCTGCCACGTCGCTTGAAGAATGCGTGGTCTCTGATGGGTTTACACAATTGGGAATCACGATTATCTTGGAATCAATTTCTGTCAGTTTCTTCTGAAGGTGCTCTTTCAAGTCGCTGCTGACGGCCGTTACCAGGTCAGACTTTGCCAAGATTTGTCGTTCGTGATCTTTGGCCTGATTCAAGAAAAAAGATTTTCCTGAAAAGTAAACCCGCTCTTCGGGATAGGGAGCATTGACTTCGGCAACGTGCTTTATACCCAAAATCTCGGCAGTCTTTACTCCTGAATTTTGAAGGTAAGCGACGCGTTCATAGATCAGGTCAGGTTCAAAATCTTTGATCAAAGACCTTAGAGAAGGCTCCAAACTTTTGTCGAATCGAATCAACTGAAAGTCCTTTAAGGTTTCCCATAGAATGGAAGGAATGAATTTTTTAAACCGAGCAAATTTTGATGGGCGTGCTTCTCCATAGCCATCACCACCCAAATCTCCCGCTATGAAAGTTTTGACTTCTACATCCATCTTCCTCCACGCGGCAATCATCTCGCGCATATGCGTTCCGTAGCCCGTCGGGGCATTCAGCTTCAGCTGCGGATGTGGGGAGTAGTAGAGGATTTTCATTTATTCACCGCTTTCCAAAAAATCCACGAGCCGTTTCATCACGCGCTCAGTGGCCTTTCCGTCCCAAAGATGGGGAATTTCACCTGTCTTGTAGTTGCCGCTCAAAACATCACCTACCGCTTCCATTATTTTCTCAGTTTCAAATGGCAACAGTGTATTGGATCCGATCGTCAATGTACTCGGCCTTTCCGTATTGGGGCGCAAGGTGAGGCAGGGCTTTCGCAAAAAGGTGGTCTCCTCTTGAATTCCGCCCGAATCGGTCAGGACCAATCGGCAGTCGGCCACTAATTTTTGAAAATCAAAATAGCTCAATGGAGGCAAAATGGTCAAGCCTTCAATACGCGCAAAATCATCGGCAATTCCGAATTCCTCCATT
>CAZKXG010000143.1:7629-9297 GCA_964556465.1 uncultured Cryomorphaceae bacterium
AACAATTTTCACTCGTTTTGATAGTTCGGTTAAGACATCCAAAACGAGTAGTAAACCCTCTTTTGTATCCACATTTGAGGGTCGATGAATGGTGACCAAAGCAAAATCATCCAGGTCTGCTTTAATGTCTTCGACAATAGTCGACTCCTGAATTTGATCTGAAAAAGCCACCAAAGTGTCTATCATGGTATTGCCCACGAATGTCAGGCCGGACTCCGAGATTTTCTCCGCTCTCAGATTCTCCAATCCCGAGTCTTCAGTAATGAAGTGGATATCGGACAAAATATCTGCCACCTTTCGGTTGTGCTCTTCAGGCATTTCGCGGTCATGGCTGCGCAATCCGCTTTCGAGATGAGCTACCGGCACGCCGCACTTGTTTGCTGCAATAGCTGCGGCTAAAGTAGAGTTCACATCGCCGACTACAACTACTAAATTGGGCTTGGTAGATTTAAAGTGATTTCCGAGTTTTTCAATGGTCTCGGCTATTTGTGCGAAGGGCTCTCCCTGACCGACGTGTAAAAAGTGATCAGGTCTCAATCCGAATTGATCAAAAAACACGTTGGCCATTTTATCATCGTAATGTTGACCTGTATGAACGATTTCGAGCTCCAAGTCGGCATACGTCTCAGCTACTTTTTTAAAGCGAGTCACTTTAATGAAATTGGGACGAGTGCCCACAATGACGCTGATTATTCGTTTATTATTCATTGAGCTCACTTTTTAACAAATCCGTCAGATCCGAAGTAACTTTAAACAGGGAATGGCTTTTCACCCAGTCTTGATTCGGCTCAAATTCGTTTGATTGATCCATGGCTTTCGCCAAACCTTCCGTCAGTCGATCAACGTGAATAAAACAGCCTAGCGATTTATTTTCAATCAGTTCACTCAAATTGCTCTCCTTACCAATCGCCAAAATAGGTTTTTGGCAAGCAGCAAGCTCGTAGAGCTTCGTCAAGCCATATCGTTTACCTTCGGGCAAAAAAAGCAAAGAACCTTTCGAGGCTTTCACCCGAGCGAAGAAATTTTTGCTCGCAAGCGGAGGCAAGACCTTGAAGAACTCGTTTTGAATCGAAGAGTCGACGCGACTTCCCGTGCGGATTTCAATTTTCAATCCATTGGCTTTGGCAAAAGCACTTAACTCAGCCAAGACAGATTCCAAGCCTTCGTAAATGGCGCCGCCATAAATCAGGTCGGGTGGATTCTCCACTGTGCCTTCACTCTTCAAGTCATCATCGTCGAAGAAATGTGGCAAAACTGAGAGTTTCTTCTCTTGCCGCGGATGCCTTTGCTTTAGCTCCTCAATATTCTGAGGCCAAGGCATGGTCACCAAATCGAAAGTATCGACCACTTTGGCTTCTTTCTCTTTTTCGATCTCCAAACGCTCTTTCGAAAGCGCCGAATAGCCAAAGGCTGAACCGTTGACCCAAGGGTCGCGCAAATCGGCCAATGAAAGCACATTGGGATGATTTTCCAATTCAATCGCAGCGAAATACAACAGATCAAAAGGGGCACCGGTTGCGATGATCACGTCAGGATTGAACTTCTCCATTCGTTGGCTGAACAGTGATCGAAAAGCGAGTTGGTCCAATGCCGCTCTGTCATAAGGCGTGCCTTTCGTCTTCAAGACCATTTTGCGCAAAGCCATTCGGTACCTCACTTTGTCAATCA
>CAZKXG010000144.1:0-2547 GCA_964556465.1 uncultured Cryomorphaceae bacterium
AGAGGCGAGTGAGTATCTCGATACCACCTTTTACAATGTACCGGTGGATAGCATTTCTGAAGTTTTTAAGAACTGCGGCAACCAAAACTTTTCACTGAGTGACAGTGCAAATTATATTCTCATAGACTATCCATCAAGGGAAGCTGAAAAATCGGATAGTTGTTTCTATAAAGAGTTGTACCCGCTACTAAGCCTTAATTTCGAAGAGCCCATTACCACTATTGTTGGTCCATTCGAGAGGGTGCAGGTTTCAAAAGATCGAAAGTCCATCACCTTGCCCTATTTGAAGGATAAGGATCTATCGCCGACTGCAGAGTACTCTATCTCTACCCAACCACAAAAACCAAATTACAGACTCGCCTCAGGTCTCGACTATTTCGGGTTATACGCAGATATCCCTGCGGCGGTTGGGCCTGCTTGGTTCAATGGCGAATCAGGACTGATAGAAAAGAGAGGCTATATTATCAATGCGGTAAGTTTAGGCTTCATCTTTAATCGGGTTCGGGTGGCCTCACGGATATCTATTTTGAACTTTAAACCAACCGCAGAAACAGCTCCCGAATCTGATTATACCAATCTTTCCTCGGTAAGTGGCGAGTTGGGATTGGGTTATCAGGTATTGAACTCCGACTTTTTTATCATCACTCCGTCGGTTATGGGTTCCCGCCGCAGATTTGAATTTAGCGATGGCAATGATGTTTTGGATGATATCGCGACAGATTCATTCGTTGCCTACGGACTCAACCTATGCGTAGATTTTAAATTGCAGCAACTTTTCCGAAGCAAAGAGAAAAGAGAAGAAAAGAAAAATGAATACCTCTTTTTAAAAGTAGAAGGAGGCTGGTACCCCGACCTATTGGAAAATGCCATAGCACGGCCCGGAGCGGTAACTTATGTGAGTTTTGCGATTTCCGGGTATATCGGCGAGCCGTTCAATACGAGAAGAATCAAACCGATTAAGCACTAGAATCCCTGCAAACTAAATTATGCCGATGCACATAATCCAAACGCTTTTGCCTTTTCTCATTTATCTCCCATTCGGGTGAAGCCCCAATCAATTAACTTCCTTAATTCGTAGCTTCGAGATATCGAATTCAATCTCGGGTAGTTGCTTCATTCACTCTGTTCATTTTATAAAGAGGAAATGATTCTTTTAACTATCCACCTTAATGAATCATACAACAGTTGGTCTTGTCGGATTCATTTTAATCCTACAATCCGAAGAATAAAGCTTTTTACATCTTAAGTTCTTGTTCAGTGCTTCCATCAAATTTATAGGTAATTTCGCCCACTATTCAACGATTACTAATTTCTTGGAGGTTTCAATTCCGTTGGTGAATGCGGCTCGTACAAAGTATACTCCCGGGGGAATGTTCAATTCTACAGTGAGCTCCGTCGCCGTTTTTATTGGATTAAGCTGCTCGATGATCTGCCCCTGTGCGTTATAAATTGCCATTCCTTCGATTGACGAGGAAGACCTTATTTGAATACGACCTGTTGTTGGATTGGGATAAAGCACCATCTCAAGCATGAGCTCTTCGGTATGGTTAGTTGACAATGTGTTGGTGTTATTTCGGTAGAGCCAAGATTTGATTCGGTCTCTTTTGTCCCGACCGGAGTAGAAAATATCCAGATCACCGTCACCTTCTAAATCGTCAATCCACAATGAATAAATACAAGCATTTTCAAATTGCTGAGAATTCAATTCTGTAAAATTACCATCACCATCGTTGTAAAGTGTGTGAACTTGACAGCCATCATGATTTGAGTTGCCTGAACAAAAAATATCGAGGTCCCCGTCCCCATCTAAATCAGCTATCGAAATCATTCGAATCACAACTCCATAGTCGAGATAAAATTCGTCGCTAATCACGAAAGATAAGTCTTCATTCAACAAAACTTTAAAGCCACTTCCTTCTTGTTTTAAGAGCAGGTCAAAGTCTCCGTCATTATCTAAATCGGCCGTTTTCATCAATTCCAAATCACCGACGTCAGGGATAAAGGTGAGGCTTTCATCCAATTCAAAATTTGCGTCTCCGTCGTTGATATAGAAAACAATTTTTTGTTCGAATATTGGCAAGGTTAATCTGGCAATTATATCCACGTCGCCGTCGTTATCGATGTCTTCAGCTATACACATACCATAGTTGGTCGTCATAATCTGTTGCCCGTAAATAAATTCAGTTCCGCCCTGATTTAAGAAAATCTGTCCTCCGTTTGCGATAAAAGCATCGATTAAGCCATCGTTGTTTAAATGTGCAAACGTTACTCCATTCGAAAAGAGTGCATTTTCAAGGACTGGTGTGAAAACGCCATTACCTTCATTCAGGTGAAACTTCGCAGCAGATGAAACTTGTTCAACGGAGTTGTTTATGGTGTAAGAGGGTTGGAGAAAATCCAAATCACCGTCATTATCGATGTCAACATATTGCATAGTACCTAATGAAACGGGAATATGATTGTCCATCTCTTCAAGTTCTCCGCTTTCGGTAACGGAGTAGCTCACTTGTTCCGCAAATAAACGATCGTTCAATCCGCTAAAGTGAA
>CAZKXG010000144.1:2557-3273 GCA_964556465.1 uncultured Cryomorphaceae bacterium
GTAATTTTATTCCGGGACTGAGTATCCTTGATCTTCTATTTCATTACGGCAAAGAAAGCTTTCGGGTTTTTGATCACCTTCCGTATCTATCATGTAGCCCAATGTATTGGCGGCAAGACTTCGGTTGGATATAACTTCTGAAAACTGACCGCCTCCATCGTTTGTATACAGTTTTGTACACGAGGTTGAGCCGCTAAATAATAAATCCAAATCTCCATCCCCGTCAGAGTCCAATCGCTCAAATCTTGAGCTGGAGACGTCCTGAAAACGATTTTCCTCGTCCTCGACAAATATTCCTTCTTCCATTTGGAGATATAGTCTGCTCCTTTTTACGGTTGTTGAATATTCTATGCTACCTCCTAATAGAATATCAGGTATACCATCTTCGTTGAAATCGCTTACTTCCAGATCAGAATTTAGAACGCCAATAATCGCATGGTCTGCTAACTCGGTAAAATTTCCTTCAGTATCGCTGTAATAGATCTTGGTTAATACAGCGTTATCACCTTCTTGCTGATCATCAAATGCACCCGACATGATGAGATCTACATTGCCGTCGTCGTTCAAGTCTGCACTGACTACCGTCCCGAAGGACATTCCGTCAAAGTCGCTGGTTAAATCAATAGAAAATGTTCCGTCTCCATTGTTCTGGTAGAGGTTGAATTTTTTCACGAGTGTATTCTGATTTACTCCATGAATGATGAAGTCATTGGCAC
>CAZKXG010000144.1:3283-4245 GCA_964556465.1 uncultured Cryomorphaceae bacterium
GACGCCGGGGGATTTGTCCTCGGGAACGAGAACGTGTTTTCGGAAGGTGAGGCGGCCTTCGACCTTGTGGTTTTCGAACCAGGCGAGGCCCCAGGCGTGGGCGGCGGTGCTGGAGACAACGTCATTGTCACCGTCGCCATCCAAGTCTTCACACAAAAACCCACTTCCTGTTAACCCGGTCAAATCAATATTCAATAACTCAGAATAGTCACCTTCTTCTTGCCTTTTCAAAACGCGCACATTACGGTTAAATCCAACTAAATTGGCAGCAATAATTTCTATTCCGGGTTCTCCATCTATATCTTTAAAATCAAAGGTTGCTGTACCATTTGGTGAAATAGCGGAGTCAATTGCAGTTGTAAAAGATCCTGAACCGTCGTTGTAAAGGATGTACCCTGATGAGAGCACAATATCATTGTCGCCATCATCATCGAGGTCAGCGATTCCTGCCTGATAATAGTCTAAGTCATCAAGACCTTCTGTGACTGTCTCGGTATAGTTCCCACTTCCGTCATTGTACCGGATGGTTGGAGAAATATGATCTAAATTATGGGATAGGTATCCGCTCTGAATAATATCGGGAAAACCATCTCCATTGAGATCCCCAATTTCTGAGGTACCCGAACCGTAACCAATAAAGGATGGCGGTTGGTTAAATTGGTACAATTGTGCAAAGTTCAAAACGGGTTCATCTCCAAGAGTTACAAGTTCAAAATCAGCTTGAGAAAAAGATGTTCCGCACCAGAACGCAAAGAAGCAGAAGACAGATAGTCGTTGCATGGTTAACGGTGATTGGTAAGCAATATAGTGGTTTATATCCAATAGCAACGGCAAGCAGGTGATATCATTGCAGGCCCAATAAATTGGATTATTTCCATTGTTGGTTTCCTATTGATGATGAAAAAGTATCATGCCATTTTTGGTGGGTAACGATGCTTCAGAGAACTACTCTTCTTGCCTTT
>CAZKXG010000144.1:4255-9245 GCA_964556465.1 uncultured Cryomorphaceae bacterium
TGTCGATGCAGATAATCCGAACGCTTTTGCCTTTTCTCATTTATCACCCATTCGGGTGAAGCCTTAATCAATTAAACTTCCTTAATTCGTAGCTTCGAGATATCGAATTCAATCTCGGGTAGTAGTATCTATGGCTTCATTTCAATCAAATAGCTTTATTGATTCTTTGAGCGATCCAAATACAGGAAAGGAAGAGAAGGAGTTGAGTCTCTTGTATTTGGGGATGGATTTACTCGATTTAAGCAATAAACTGGAAGAAGCGCGATTGAATGAGAATCCCGAAAACAGCAGTTCAAAATCAGTTGAAGAGATTGAAAAGCAATCTTATCCTTGGTGGAAATTATGGTGAGTAGAATGCTGAAGTTCTCCGTGATCGGATGGTTTTTTGTGGGTTTGATATGTGTGAACTCTGTCTACGGACAGACCATTGACTCTCGCCTCGACAGCATCGACGAGGTTTTGAAACAAACCGATTCTGAAGAGGAAAAAGTAGCCTTGATGATGGAGGCCGCTGAAATGGCCGAATCGGAAGACCGACCGCGTTGTGTGAGTTATACTTCTCTTCTTTTGGAAAACCCCGTTGTTAAAGCCGATAGCGGCCTGTATATGGAAGCACTGCGCATACAAGGTGGAGCAAACAGGTGGATCGGAAATTACGTGCGCAGCATCGAAGAGCTCAAGCTCTGCCATGCCTATTACCGACACCACCGAGATACGGCCAATTGGGTTTTTTCTGCCGATCACCTCGGATCCATGCACGTTTTTATGGGCTACAATGAAGCAGCTCAGAATTACATGAATGAAGTGTACGAATTGGAAAAAGCTCGTGGAGACACTTCGGCGATTGCAGGAGCCATCAACGGACTGGCTATTTTTTACAGCAATATCAATCAGAATGAAAAGGCCCGAGAACGATACGAAGAAGCGCTGGCCCTTTATGAGGCAGTAGATGATACTTTGGGGCGTGGCAATGTGCACGCCAACCTGGGACTCCTTCTTATCGACATGAAAGAGTACGACCTCGCAGAATACCATCTGAATCAGCAAGGACATCTGGATAGCCTTCTGAATACCCAATGGGGTCTCGGGTTTTACTTCGACTTTATGGGGTATCTGCGCCGCATGGAGGGCAGGTTGGATGAAGCCTATCAAAGTCACCTCACGGCCTTGAGCATTAGGGAAGGACTCGAGAGCCACTACAATATCAGTGAAACACGTTCGAGTCTCTGTGATATTCTCTTGGAAATGGAGCGCTATCCCGAAGCCATTGAGCAGGCCAATTTGATTTTGGCAACCAAAGACCTTCACAATTCGCTGAGTCATCAACAAAATGCACATGAAACGCTGGCTCAAGCATATGAGGCTCTGGGCGACTACCGTCTCGGGTTGGAGCAGCATAAAGCGTATAAACTCATTTCAGATTCAATTCTAAACGAAGACATTCTGGAGACGGTAGCCGAGAAAGATGCCAAGTTTGATTTGGCCGAACAGCGAAATAGGGTAGCCTTGCTCGATGCCCAAAATACTGCTGCAGCTGAAGTCATCGCACAAAAGAATAAGACCATCTGGATTGGGGCGGCTGCTCTGATCGTTTTCGGCCTACTGATCATGGGACTCTATATTTTAGTGCGCAAATACCTTCGCCAAAAAATGGCCCTTTCGTCGGCATTAAGTGCCAAGGAGCTGCTGCTAAAAGAAATTCATCATCGGGTCAAGAACAATTTGCAAATCGTTTCGAGCCTGCTCTCCTTGCAAAGCAGAAGTGTGAGTGATGCGGGCGTGCTGCAGGCCATCAACGAAGGGAAGAGCCGCGTGCGCTCGATGGCCCTGATTCACCAGAATCTATATCAAGGCGAGAATCTGACGGGAGTGCCCGTCAAACCTTACCTCGAGAAACTCTGTGCCGAACTGCTGTCCACATACAAAATTGACTCCGACGAAATCGAACTCAAGCTCGATATTGCCCCTATCAGTCTGGATGTCGATACACTGGTTCCATTGGGGCTGATCATCAATGAATTGATCACCAATAGCCTTAAATACGCTTTCCCCCAAGGCCACACTGCAGGAGGAAGCATAGCCATTACGCTCCGCGAAGAAGAGGATACTCTGCGACTTGAGGTAAGTGATTCCGGAAAGGGGTATGAAACCAAGGTCAATTCAGAAAGTGAAGGATTTGGTCAAAAGCTCATCAATAGCCTAAGCCGGCAATTGGAGGCCAATCTGGAGATTGAATCTGATGCACGGGGTACGATCAATAAGTTGAGGATCACCAATTACAAGAAAACAGGTTGAGATTTTTGACACCCACTGATGAGGGATTTTTAATCAAGCTTAATGGCGGATTAAACACAAAAGCGGCCTCGATGAGTTTCGATCAGCAATGAATCGGTCGATGATTATCCATAGATGAGTATGGACTTAGCTGATTATTCCACTTCACATACTGTGTGCTCGAGAATCACCCCATATTGATTAGGAACGGGTGTGAGAAACTAAGATCACTTATTCGCACAAAATTATTTGTGTATAAAATACACATAATGAATATGTAAACTCTGTGTTTGCATATTTTTCGCACCAACAAAATACTTTTGATCCATTGTGAATCATGTTGTGAAAATTAATTTCATCACATCTAAAACTATTTGAATGGAACTTAAAAATAAGACCGCAATAATTACAGGCGGGGCCAACGGAATTGGTCGAGAAACTACCTTAAAGTTCGTTTCTGAAGGATGCAAGGTAATGATATGGGATATCGACGAAGCGAAAGCAGAGGAGACGAAAAGAATAGCAGGAGATAAAAGTGATGCCATAGCTTTTCAGTCCGTGGATATACGCTCTTACGAGGCCGTAGAAAAAGCGACTCAAGATGCCGTTGAGAAATTCGGATCAATTGATATTTTGATCAACAATGCGGGTGTGACTGCCGATAGCACACTCAAGAAAATGACCGCCGACCAATGGCAAAAGGTGATCGACGTAAACCTTACCGGCGTATTCAATTGCGGTAAAGCAGTAGCCCTGCACATGATCGAAAACGGCGGTGGTCGAATTATCAATACTTCTTCCGTGGTGGCGCACAATGGAAACTTCGGACAAAGCAATTATGTAGCTACCAAAACCGGGGTTATTGGTCTGGCCAAAGTATGGGCCAAGGAATTGGGTCGCAGTGGCATCACGGTGAACGCGGTGGCTCCGGGATTTATTGAAACGGATATGATCAAAACCGTTCCCGAAAAAGTACTCGACGGTCTCCGCGGGCAAACGCCACTGGCACGATTGGGGAAACCTGAGGACATTGCCAATGCCTACGTGTTTTTGGCTTCTGATAAGGCATCATTCATTACGGGTGCAGTGCTCAATGTCGATGGTGGCTTAAAACTGTAATCGATGAGTAGAAACGCAAAAATAGCGGGCACAGGGATGTACGTTCCCGAAAAGGTCGTCCCCAATTCCTATTTCAATGAACTGTTGGGTGAAGATGTAGCGACTTGGCTAAGTGAGAACGTGCAGATTCACGAACGACGGTGGACGGGAGATGATGAGTCAACCGCCGACCTTACCGAAAAAGCAGCCATCAGAGCTTTGGAGGATGCGGGAATACAAGCTTCAGACCTCGATTTGATTATCGTAAGTACCGATACTCCCGAATACGTTTCACCATCCACCGCTTCAGTAGTTCAGCACCGACTCGGTGCCACAGGAGCGGGGACATTTGACATTAATACCGCCTGTGCGGGATTCGTTACTGCGCTGGATATGGCGGCCAAGTACATCGCCGCAGACGAGCGATACAGGAACGTATTGATTGTAGGTGCTTACAACATGTCCAAATTCCTCAATCTCGAAGACAAGAAAACGGTGACCCTATTTGCCGATGGCGCAGGAGCGGCCGTACTTTCGGCCACCGAAGGCGATGCAGGTATGCTTGCTTCCATGTTGGAGACCAAAGGCGAATACGCCGACTGGATGGGCATCTATGCCGGTGCAGCCAAGACTCCGATCAGCGAAGAGGTCTTGTCCCAAAAAACACATTTACTCCAGTTCGTACACAAATTTCCGAAAGAGCTCAATCCCATAATGTGGACGAGCATGATTAAGGAGCTCTGCGATCGAGCGGGTATTACACCCAAAGACATTGGCCGATTCTTCATCACGCAAATTAACATCAACGCCATCCATGAGACACTCGACAATCTCGAAATAGCGTACGACAAGGCCGAATACGTCATGCACCATTATGGTTATACGGGTTCGGCTTGCATACCCATGGCCTTGGATCAGGCCAACAAAGAGGGTAAGGTAAAACGCGGTGACTACCTCATGTTTATCGGTTCGGGTGGCGGACTGGCATTTGCCGGCGCTCTCTATAAATTCTAAGAAAATGATCGAGAAACTCTTTGTAAAAGCAAACGGCATCAAGCAGCATGTGAGGAAACGTGCCGGTGGTTCAAAAGTCCTACTGTTTATCCATGGAAATGGATCGGACAGCGTGTTCTGGGAAGGGTTGATGGAATCGATCTCCGATGAATACACTTGTTACGCTCCCGATCTACGCGGATACGGTTTTACAGAGGCCATACCTGCAGACGCCACGAAGAGTTACGGCGATTTTGTCGATGACATTATGGGTCTTTTAGCTCACGAAGGCATCGAGCGGTATACCGTCATCAATCATTCTTTGGGTGGTGGTATCTCGTGGGAATTGCTTCTCAAAGACGCCAAGCATATCGAAAAAATAGTTTTTGTCAATCCCGCCTCACCATTTGGCTTTGGTGGTACCAAAAACGTAGAAGGTGAATTGACTTTTCCCGATGGAGAAGGAAGTGGAGCAGGGGTAGTGAATCCCGAATTTGCTCAATTGGTCAAAGCAGGTGACCGCGGTACCGACAATCCCACGTCGCCTATCAACGTGATGAATGCCTTCTATTGGGAGCCACCTTTTGTTCCGCTGAATCTGGAAGCCTTACTCGACGGGTTGCTG
>CAZKXG010000145.1:0-383 GCA_964556465.1 uncultured Cryomorphaceae bacterium
GGATGACATTGGGAATGGCCATTTTCGGACTTCCCATCGGTTTGGCGATTGCGGGAGCAGTTGGCAATATTGGATTGTTTGCCATTGGGCTGCCTATAGGAATGCCGATCGGAATAGCTGTGGGTTCTCAAAAGGACAAGAAGGCCGCCGATGAGGGCAGGCAATTGGCAATAGAAGCCTGAGGCAGAAGCAACTCTTCATTTTATAGCTTTGTGGTATGAACCGCAATCGACTAGTCGCTGCTCACGATAGAATACGTCCCTTTATTCACCATACGCCTGTCCTGACTTCCACGCTCATTGATGAGATGGTTGGAGCGAAAGTTTTCTTCAAGTGTGAGAACTTCCAGAAAATGGGTGCCTTCAAAATGCGTGGCGCTACCA
>CAZKXG010000145.1:393-889 GCA_964556465.1 uncultured Cryomorphaceae bacterium
CGGTAATGCAGCTTTCAGATGAAGAACGGAGGCGGGGAGTGGTGACTCATTCTTCGGGAAATCACGGTCAAGCCTTGGCCTTGGCTGCAAGAAGCATTGGCGTAAAAGCCTACATCGTCATGCCAGCAAATGCACCTCAGGTGAAGAAGGATGCAGTAAGCGGCTACGGTGGAATCATCACCGAATGCGAAGCCACGCTGCAAGCTCGAGAAGCGGCTGCCGCCAAAATCAAGAATGAGGAAGGCGCCACCTTTATTCATCCTTCGAATGATTTGGAAGTGATCATAGGTCAAGGCACCTCTGCCAAGGAATTGCTGGAAGAGTACCCTCAGCTCAATGCGATTTTCGCCCCGATAGGAGGAGGCGGACTCATAGCAGGAACGGCGTTAGCCGCTGAGCACTTCGGTAACGATTGCAAAGTTTACGGCGGCGAGCCTATGGAAGCTGATGACGCTTACCGCTCCCTAAAAAGCGGGAAAATTGAAACGAACGTAAC
>CAZKXG010000145.1:900-2531 GCA_964556465.1 uncultured Cryomorphaceae bacterium
GCGGTTAATTTGGACCAGGCTCAAGATAGTCTGTGAGCCTTCTTGCGCCGTTCCTTTGGCTGCATTAATCAAAGAAAAGGAGCAATTCCAAAATGAGAAAATCGGTATTATTATCACGGGAGGAAATGTCGACTTGAATCAATTACCTTTCGGTATTAATTAAGCTTTCTAGTCAAATGCAGAACCCCGAAGAAGAATTAGAGGACCACATTGAGAATCACTACATCCACAAGAGCAATTGGCTCAGAGCCGCTGTTCTCGGTGCGAATGACGGGATTCTCTCAACAGCTTCCATTGCGATAGGTGTGGCAGCAGCGAGTGACGGGAGGGAACCGATTGTCCTTGCAAGTTTGGCAGGATTGGTTGCCGGGGCACTTTCTATGGCAGCGGGCGAGTATGTATCCGTTAGTTCTCAAACAGATGTAGAGAATGCCGACATTGAAAGAGAGCGTCAAGAGCTCAAGGATACGCCCGAATTGGAACTTCAAAGACTGACACATATCTACGAAACGAGAGGACTCAAAAAAGAAACGGCTCTGCTAGTAGCCAAAGAACTTACCGAACACGATGCGCTAGGCGCCCATGTGCGTGATGAATTGGGAATTAATGAAATGAACAAAGCAAACCCCATTCAAGCCGCATTCTCCTCAGGTGCTGCTTTCACGGTAGGAGGAGCTCTACCATTTCTGGTAGCCCTTTTTTTTCCACTTCAATTCATGGTGTACACCCTCTATGGATCGGCTTTGTTCTTTTTGATCTTGTTGGGGAGTTTTGCGGCTAAGGCGGGAGGTTCCGGCATTTCTACTGCCGTAATCAGAATCACCTTCTGGGGTACTATCGCAATGGGCCTCACTGCACTCGTGGGTTATTTGTTTGGTGTAAGTGTGTAAAGAAAAGGATTCCCTCTTCTTTTTTTCGAATCGTTGGAAAAAACCAAAAAAGGAGACCTGTTCAGGTCAATGGAGCTTTCGGAATAGAGAGCTAAACTTCGGTGCTGCTGTGCTACATTTTCGTAGCAGACAAAGCCGTGTAACAAAAAGAGGTAAGGGTATTTAGATGACCTTAATAAACCACGAAGGAATTCCTACTTCTAAAACAACTTCCGGAACCAGGACGTTTCAATCCGTATATAGATCGCCTTGTCATTTTGAAGATTCATCATCTTCTTATGAGTATGTCGATACCCGTCGAATAAGGGGAAATGTAGTCTTGATGTATGAAAGAAGTAGTAATTCAATCAATTCAAGAGAGTGCGGGGTGATAAGACCAAGTGAAATTGTATAGCTTTGTATAAGTGTATGTTTGACACCTTGAAATACGTTTTTTTCCTGCTCGCAGTAATGCTCTTGCCCTTTGTTTCCATGGGGCAGGGTTACAATTTGGTTGGGAATAGCACTCAGGCTGCCGGTGATTGTTTCATTCTCACTCAACCGATTCCTTGGCAGAACGGAGCTATTTGGTACGATGAGGCGATAAACATTAACGAACCTTTCAATTTGCAGTTCACCGCGAGCTTTGGTACACTTGATGCCGCGGGAGCTGACGGTATGGTTTTCGTGATGCAGCAAGTCGGGAATGATGTGATTGGTGTGCCCGGCGGCGGAATGGGATTCGAGGGATTTTCGCCTTCT
>CAZKXG010000145.1:2541-9235 GCA_964556465.1 uncultured Cryomorphaceae bacterium
CTGTCCTCGACCACGATCGGAGAGGGGGTCAGAAGAGTTCCCCCCTGATAAGGGGGGCTAGGGGGGTTTCAAAACCAACGATTTTCGCCTTCTTTGGGAGTAGAGTTTGACTCTTTTCAAAACGTCGGATTTGGTGATCCGGCCTTTGATCATATGGCGATCTCTACCAATGGTAATCCCAATCACAATCTACCGGCAAATCTCGCAGGACCTGTTGCCATTTCTCCAACTAGTGACAATGTGGAGGATGGACAGGATTATATTATCGACATTTCGTGGGATCCCGCCATCAATCAGTTTACTGTTTCAGTTAATTGTGAGGTTCGCTTGCAAATCAATATTAGTCTTCAGTTTGCTGTCTTTCCGGGCAATCCCGAAGTGTTTTGGGGATTTACCGGTGCAACAGGAGGTGAGTTTAATGAACAGCGAATTTGCCTTGACCCATTCATTCTGGGACTTCCCGAGACTTTTGAAGGCTGTGTGAATGAACCTGTTCAGCTAGAAGCACCGCCTGCTGGTTTTGGAACTGTTTCATGGGAGCCTGCTGAGTTTTTAGACGATCCAACTTCATTTAGCCCCATCGCCACAGTGGATGAGGATACTGAGTTTACCCTGACATTTGAAGACCTCTGCGGAAATGTTCAGACTCAGGAAACGATGGTTGTCGTGAGCGACCCAACTGTAGATCTGGGTGCTGATATTTCGGGGTGCGAAGGGGATGAAATTGTCCTTTCGGCAATGGGAGACTATGACGAAATAAATTGGTCCGACGATAGTGAAGAGAATACACTGGACATTACCGAATCAGGTACTTACTGGGCTGACGTGGTATTGGGTGTATGCCAAGCATCAGATACGGTGGAGGTTGAAATCAACTCTTCGCCTCTCTATGTCGAAGAGACGAATATAGACCTTTGCGAAGGGGAAGAATACGTCTTTGAAATAGCTCCGGGCTCTTCTGACATCGAATGGTTTGATGGTTCCGATGATGAAACCCGTGTTTTTGATCAACCCGGCAATTATCCATTTGTATTGTCAGAAGGGAATTGCTCTGCCAATTATGAATTAGAAATTGAGGTAACTGATCTTTCCGGGTTCAACCTTGGACCTGACATAACTGAATGCGAAGGAGATAATGTTGTCATTACAGCCTCAGGTGCAGCTTTCGAAGATATTGTTTGGTCTGATAATAGTCAGGCGAACAGCTTAGAGGTGAACGAATCAGGAATATACTATGCCGATGTCTTCACTGGTAATTGTGAAGCATCTGACACCGTCGAGGTATTGTTTAATGCTACTCCTGTTTTTAACGGTGAAACCGAAGCTGATCTTTGTGAGGGTGAAGAATTTACATTTGAGTTGGGGGCAGCCAACTATGACATTCTTTGGTTTGATGGCGCTGACGACGATACGCGGATTTTTGATCAAACGGGAGTTTATCCATTTGAATTAATCGATGGAGAATGTTCAACTGATTTTCAAGTAGAAGTAGATGTAACACCCATTCCCGAGTTTGACCTTGGTCCTGATATTGATATCTGTGAAGGAACTTCCGTAGTTGTCATGGCCGAAGCGTCCGATGCAAATATTACTTGGAGTACGGGAAGTTCAGGTACCAACATATCGGTCAGTGATGGCGGGATATACTGGGCCCTAGCTGAAAACAATGGGTGTACTTTCTCCGATACCTTAGCGGTTACTTCTTTAGCAGTTCCAAGTTTAGAATTATACGGTATTGAGCGTCTATGTCCCGGAGAACAAGGTCTCATAAATGCTAGTGCAAATGCACCCGTTTTATGGTCAACAGGAGAATCAGGAACTGAAATCACCGTTACCCAGCCAGGAGTTTACACAGCTATCTCTTCCAATGAAGCAGGGTGCACCTCTCAAGAAACGATATTTATTTCGGGATTGAGCTTGCCTCGAATTGATCCCATTGAAGATTTACTAAAGTGCCAAGAAGAGGACTTCATTGTTGTAAGAGCCGAATCGAGCGACGACAACAACCTTGAATGGAGTAATGGATCATTGGGTAGTACCACTAGAATTAGTGACTTAGGAACATTTACAGTCGAATTGAATAATGAATGCGGAATGGCCTCACGATCATTTGAGGTAGGGGAAAAGGAATGCTTTGACCTCTTCTTCTTACCAAATGCCTTCACTCCCGACGGTGATGGGTTGAATGATTTGTTCAAACCTGTGATAGACAATTTCCTGACTTATGAACTGCTCATTTTTAACCGAAATGGAGAGCTGGTTTTTGAATCAAAAGATCCCAGTGAAGGTTGGAACGGGAGCTTCCACAACAAAGATTTCTACTGCCCTGCAGGCGTTTACGCCATTCGTTACTCTATCGATTTTGGGGAAAATGTCCTGAAAGAGGGAGTTACCACTGTTGTACTAGTCAGATAAACCATTTTAATTATTTGCATTATTTGGCAATGAAAAATTTAGTCAGATCGGAATATTCAGTTTACTTTGTAATCCAAAGTACTTTTCAATGAAAGAATCCTATCTACAAGATCTCAAAGACATCAAAGAGATCATGAACCGATCATCACGGTTCATTTCGCTCAGCGGCTTATCGGGCATTTCAGCTGGAATATTTGCATTGATCGGCGCTTACTGGGCTTACATAACAGTTTATGATGGTCAAGACTACATGGGTTATCGAGTGGCCTTATTGTCTTGGGAGGTAATCGTGCAATTGCTCATCATTGCCTCGGTAACAATTGTACTAGGAATTGGCTCGGGTATCTATTTTACCTCGAGAGAGTCGAAGAAGAGAAACGAGAAAATATGGGACGGTCAAACCAAGCGTTTGCTTATAAACTTTGCCATTCCAATGGTTACGGGAGGAGTACTCTGTTTGATTCTATTGATAAAAGGGTACGTTGGAGTGATCGCGCCTCTCACTCTCATTTTTTATGGATTAGCCTTGGTAAATGCCAGTAAGTATACGCTTCCTGAGGTTAGAAGCTTAGGTCTTTTAGAAATCAGTTTAGGTCTTCTCGCCACCTATTTTATTGGCTATGGGTTGTTATTCTGGGCTATTGGGTTTGGAATTCTCCATATAGTCTATGGCATATCAATGCACTTGAAATACAAGTCGTGAAAAATATCCTAAATAAACTGGATAAGGCATTTGAGAACAAGGTAAGACTTGGGATAATGTCTGCTTTGGTGGTTAACGAACACCTCGATTTCAATGCTCTCAAGGAATTATTGGGTGTTACCGATGGAAATCTCGCCAGCCATCTGAAGTCGCTCGAAAAAAGTGGCTATACGGAGTTTAGGAAAGACTTTCTTGGGCGAAAGCCAAATACGAAATATATGGCGACAAAGAAGGGAGAACAAGCATTTAAACAACACATTGCAGCAATAGAACAACTCTTGAAATAATTTTTTTATCCATTCACTTTGAAATACAAAGTACTTTTAAAACTGAAATCCAATGACAACTGAAAACACCAACACCGACAACAGCAGCAACATCGACAGAGTAGGGAACATGATTAAAGGTTCGATTACGATTAAATTAATCGTGGTCACTGTTTTAATGCTTCTGCTGCTAATTCCGACATCGATGGTAAAATCCATCATTCAAGAGCGGGAGAGATTGAATCAATTGGCTACCAACGAGGTGAGCGCGATATGGGCGAAACAGCAAAAGGTTGAGGGCCCCGTGCTGACTGTTCCGTTGATTTATGCTCAAAAAGTGGGAAAGGATACGGTTGAGACAACCAAGTATTGGCATATTCTGCCTGAAGGGTTAGCTATAGATGGTGAGGTAGTTCCCGAAACCTTGAAGCGAGGGATTTATGAAGTAGTGGTTTATAAATCGGACATTTCCCTCTCCGGGAGTTTTGATATACATACCAAACCCGATCCAAATCACCTGAAAGAGATTCAATACGATAAAGCTTTTTTGACCATTGGCATAAATGATCTGAGAGGAGTGAAGAACGATATAAAAGTAGACTGGAATGGTAGAAAGCTCGATACAGATCCGGGATCAAAGCTTACTGAAATGACTAATTCAGGTATAACGGTATATCTGCCTGAAATTAAGCGAGAAGAGAAAAAAACATATGATTTCAATTTTGATCTGGCACTTCATGGTAGCGGCAATTTATCGTTCATTCCGTTAGGTAGTAAAACGGATGTCACGGTGAAATCTCCGTGGTCCGATCCTTCTTTTCAAGGGAGTTTTCTCCCAACACATCGTACCATTACCGATGACGGGTTTGTAGCTACTTGGAACGTTCTTGAACTAAACCGTAATTATCCTCAATCGTGGATAGGAAATGCCAATTTCGGTCTCTTCAATGAATCATCCTTTGGCGTAGATTTTATTTTGCCGCTAGATGATTATCAAAAATCATTCAGGTCGGCTAAGTATGCCGTATTGGTTATTTCTCTCACATTCCTGCTCTTCTTCTTAGTAGAGGTAACCAATAAGCAACGGATTCACCCTTTTCAGTATGCCTTGGTTGGTTTGGCACTTTGTCTCTTCTATGTGCTGCTGGTCTCCATTTCGGAGCATATCGATTTCAATTTAGCCTATGGAATTTCAACTCTTGGCATCGTCTTGATGATATCGTTGTATTCGATTAGTGTATTCAAGAAAGTTAAGCTGTCAGTGGTACTCTTTACCATATTGTCGGCCCTCTACGGGTTCTTATTCGTGACTCTACAGCTCTCAGACTATGCGCTATTGCTAGGAAGCATTGGACTTAGTGTGATTCTTGGCTTAACGATGTACTTCACCCGTAATATAAACTGGTACCAACGAACCATAGCTACTAAGTAATAAGGGAAGCGATGCGTGGAAATTTTGAGAGAAATATGAGTTATTGGAGGTGGTACCGTTCTCTTACATTTACGAATGTACTGGGTTTGACCTTTCTGCTAGAAGGACTAGGAGTATTTCTTTTGCCGCTTTCTATACTTACGTGCATTGCTGAGCAATACCTATTCGCTTACATTGAATTTTCTTTCCTGGTGGTGCTTTATTTTGCAACCATCTTGGCGATATTAGACAAGTTCGTACTCTCGTTGAAGCTGGTATTTGCTATTCCCATGGTACTCGTAGCGTTGATTTATATCGCTGTATCGATTTTTACATTAACGATGGTGATATTGCCCGAGCTTTTTAATTTAAAGGGTTCCTTTAATGTTTAGTGTACTGAATTGAAAAGTAAGAATGAGCCCCGAAGGATTTGCCTTTGGGGCTTCTCAATTGCATTTTGTCGATATTTTCGATTCAATAAAAACCTTTTCTGAGAAGATGAACGGAATTGTTTCCTCGATCATTTGCTTATCTGCCTGATTGTCATTTAAATTGGCAGTCTAGAATGCGTATCAGAATAAAGCGACAATTATCTCAATCAAAAGAATGAATTGTAAAAACTGTAAAACCTCACTCGAAGAATTCGATGATTACTGCGGCCACTGCGGTGGTAGAGTCATTCGCAATCGGTTGACATTAAAAAGCCTGTTTCATCATATCAATGAGACATTTTTCAATTTTGACAATAAGCTCCTGCGCACATTTATTGCACTCTTTAAGTGTCCTGAAGATGTCATAGTTGGATACATCGACGGAACGCGGAAAAAATACGTTGATGTCATTGCCTACTTTGCCTTAGCGATCACGCTTTCGGGATTGCAATTATTCGTCTTATCGAAGTTGAATATTGACATGTCCAATATATACGACACTACTACCGAAGTAGGTAAGCAACAGCAAGCCTTTACCGATGCCATTTACAAGTACACCTCAGAGTATCAATCTTTGGTGATGATGACGTATATTCCTTTCTATGCATTGCTGGCAATGCTTGTTTTCAGGAAGTACAAGAGATTTAACTACACGGAGCTTCTAGTCGTATTTCTTTACGCACAAGCACAAATTTCAATTGCCACAGTTCTGTTTGTTCCCCTAGTTGGACTTACAGATTCTATTTCATTCGCCGCCTATGGAATGATTGTACTCTTGTTTCAGTTTGGGTATTTCATATACGCTTTAAAGCGGGTTTATGGCTTGACTGCCATGCAAATCTTCCTCCGAACATTACTCTTCTTGCTTATCATAATCGTACTATTCATCGTTGCTTCCGTGGCAACGGGAATTGTCATGTACAAGATGGGCATGTTTGACAAGCTTAAAGACGCTGGATAATAGGTATTTTCACAATATCGAGGACTTGGAGTAGCTTAAATCTAGCAACCCCCATCCAAAATTACCTCGTGCCTTGGCAAGCGATAAGTACGATCAATCGTCATAATAATCAGTACGTCGCCGTAGTCGAGCTTGCCTTGAAGTTCTACTAGATCTATTTCATAAAATACCTTTTGCGAAAGCATCCAAGTCGTATTGGTGTCATGGTCTTTTAGCCCAATCATAAAGCCCAGCGACTTTCCTGATACTGGTTTATTCGTTTTTCTGTCTACTTCACTTACCGATAGCTTACCTGTCATTTGGAGCACTTTCAGTGGCCCCTTATTCGATTCGCCGTCCCACAATGGAACACCGTCATAAAGCACTGCTGCATATTTCTCATAGTAAACCTCTGCCTGGGGTGGAATAAGATCCGTCCAAGAGTTTTGTGCACTAATTTGTAGAGAGAGGACTAAAAAAAATGGAAGAAGAACTGATGCCTCCTATAAACGGACAAAAGAAGAGAAG
>CAZKXG010000146.1:0-2816 GCA_964556465.1 uncultured Cryomorphaceae bacterium
TCCCCAGAAACATCCTCCTGCTAGGTAAACTGTTTTTGTTTTCTCCATTGCGAATTCTTTACACTTTAAACAGCGAATAGCTCCACTAGTTTTAGATACCAGTAACTACGCAAAAAAAAATCCATCCCGAAAGAGATGGATTGTTAGGATTTATAAGGATTACTTATTTCATAATTCGAACATTGACCGCTACGGGACCTCTGTCTCCCGGTTCAACATCAAATGAAACTTTGTTTCCCTCTTTGATTTCGTCTTCGTGTCTGGATACGTGTGTAAAGAGGCTTTCTTGAGAACCTTTGACTTTGATAAATCCAAAACCTTTGGACTCATCAAAGAACGACACGGTTCCTTCATTTACCATTACTTCATCACTTTCGCTCTTTTTCGGAATACCTAAAACTATGTCTTCCGCTTCGATTTCCTCCTTCTCTGCAGGATCCGGTGGAGTATCTACAATTCTTCCATTTTCGTCTACATACGCGATCATGTCGTCAAAACTAGTCGCTCCTTCTTCTTTGCGTTCCTCTTTGCGCTTTAGCTTGTCTTCTTTTCGCTTCTGTTTCTTTTTTTCTTTTTCCCTCTTGCTGAAGGATTCGTGTGATCTACCCATTAATAATATTTGGTGTTAAGAGTCCAAATTTTTTAGACTCACAATGAAAATAGCATTTCTCAATGAATTGACAAAGGAAAGCCGAAAAAGTTCATTTTCAAACAGATTTCTTACCAAGTTTCATTTTTCAACTCACGAACGGCACGCATTACATCTCTTTGACTGATTTGGCCTACTAATTTCCCATCACTCATAATAGGAAAACGCCTGACCTTGAGCGTTAAGAACTTGTGAGCTACCTCTAATATTGGCATATCGGGTGGGATGGTATGAACCTCTTTGGCCATTAGGTTCCCTACCGTTCCTACTTTATTTGGCGAATTGTTGTATTTCCCTTTTACAACTTCTTTCAGACAGTCACCTTCGGAGATGATTCCTACGAGATTCCCATACTCATCTAGTACAGGTCCACCGGAAATGTTCTTATCCAGAAGTGTTTTAAAAACCTCACCCATGTGCTGATCTGGATGAAACGTGACTAACTTTGCCGTCATGAAGTCTTCGGCTTTAATTTGTTGGATTTCCTTTTTGGGAGCTTTACGAACTCCGGTAAAACTTTTGACCATGGCTTTAAAAGGTTGATTTCAATCAATATAGTAAAACATCTTCGAATTAAATTCACTGAGTTAACTTTGGGATGTAAATTCTTAACAACTTTTTCTCACGATGAAAACATTATTTAGTCTCGTTTTTGCTTTTACTTTCTCTACCCTATTCGCTCAAAATGCGAATGATTTGATAGGTCTTTGGCTTGTTCAAGACAAAGACGCTTACGTGCGTATCTATGAAAAGGAAGGCAAATATTTCGGTCAAGTGACGTGGATAGAAGAAGCGTATGACAAAAATGGAGACCCTGTCTCTGACCCGGATGGAAATCCTATCCTAGAGATGGTGATAATGAAGGATTTTGTATTTCACAAGGATGAATGGGTGGATGGAACGGTTTATGACGCTGAAGAAGGAAAGACCTATTACGGCTCCATTGAGATGACTGATCACGATACACTCAACCTTCGCGGAAGCTTAGACTCATTTGGTCTCTTAGGCAGAACCGAAATATGGACTAGGCTTCAAGAGAGAGGCAATAAATGAAAAACGCGACAAGCATAAATACTTGTCGCGCTGTTCCTGATGGTAAGCATCAATAGTATGATGCTAAAGGGAGAGACTTAGTTGCTCTGAGCATCTTACGGCTCGCTCGATATATTGTTTCATTCTACCGAAAGGCTATTTTCATCGACTAAGGGTAATCGTACCATTGTAACTCTTGCCCGCATCTTTGTAAAAATACTCTATGGTGTGGAAATACTGCCCTGCGCCGGCATCACTTCCATTTCCATAATCTCCTTCCCAATTAAAGGCGGGATCGTTTGTTTGAAAAACCTCTTTCCCCCAACGATCATAAATCACACTATTAAAATTGAGTAGACATGGATCATCTTTATTCTCAATGGTCCAAACTTCGTTGAGACCGTCTCCATTTGGGGTGAAAATATTTTGGATAGGTTCGATGATACCCATGGTAGGTGTTGTCACGGATATAGGGACTTCAAACGTTCTGGTTACGGACTTCTGACAACTGCTGGATACTACGGTAAAAGTGACCAAGTAAGGATCAACTTCTACATCGGGACAATCAGGCACCCATGTGAATTGACCAAATACAGCTTCAGTATTTACCAAAAAACCCTCAAACAGTGCAATATCAGTGACCTCTGTAAAGACAGAGCCTTGAGCTGTTAAAGTCAGTGTGTCGTAGGGGTCTGCATCTGTTACCGATACACTGAAGTCAATTGGTTCGTCGCCTATACTGTGCTCCACTTCAAACCCAAAAAGCGGAAGCTCGAATACAGGCGGCGACTCAGGAGGTAGGCTTAGATAAAGCACAACGGTCTTCTCAACCACTTCATTGGTTTTACAACTTTCAGAAGTTCCTATGAAATTGATCAGATAAGGCTCTGATCTGACATCTGAGCATTTTGGCATCCAGCATAAGTTTCCATTGAGCTGGATAAGCCCTTCGAGTGTATCAATTGAAGCAGGATTATCAGGAAGATTAAAAATCTCAGACGTTGCCGTTACCTCGAGGGTATCAAAGAAGTTAGGATCAACAAAAGTGACCGGCATACAAAAGGTATCTGTATCGTAAAATTCCCAGAAAATCGTGTCAAACGGTTGTATAAAAGTGGCGGGTTCGTCAGGTGGG
>CAZKXG010000146.1:3017-9223 GCA_964556465.1 uncultured Cryomorphaceae bacterium
CGAAAACATAATCAAAGCAATGTGTTGATGGATCGTAAAGATCGATCGTGACTTCTCCACCGAAAGGCTCTTCGAGTAATGTGGATTCGTCATCTTCTAAAATAACGTTGAAGTAAATGTTCTGCTCAGTAATCAAGACCTCATTGGCACACCCGCGAGAGAAAGCTGTAAGAGTGACCATGTATAGATCTTCTTGTAAGTTTTCGCAAATAGGCGACCAGCAGAATTCCTGTTCGATTGAAGAAAAACCATTGGCATCAGGAAAAATAGCTTGGGGGATTATGGTACCATCGAGAATACTCCCCTCTCCTTGAAAAAACAGCGTATCTCCTATGTTCGGGTCAGTAACAACGATAGGTACACAAATCTCAGTATTAGCCAGAACATCAAAAACGGTATCATTATTTGGTGTGATAATAACTGAGGGAAAATCGACTACACAAACTGTAGATGTGAGTTGCAGCTCCCTTCTAACTGTACCTATCAATACCCCCTCTCGAAATTCTTCAACCTGAACCGCGACAGTAAAAACACCGACCTGATCAGGCTGGGCAATGATTAGCCCAGTCTCGGGATTTATAGTTATTGGAGGAACTCCACCAACTTGATTATCGGTAGAAAAGCCGGCAGCCCAAAAAATGGTGGAATATGGCTTTGAACTTGCTACGGGAGGGTTCGGATCAAAAAAGCTCGACTCTCCGTTAAACGGTTGAGTGAAAGAGTATACCAATGAATCGCCGTCTGCATCAGTCGCTCCGAAGTCTATGATGTTTTCGCCATTTACACAGAGGTATGCTTCTGATGGATAGTCTCCGAATTCGGGAGTTGAATTTTCCAATGCAGGATCGGGAACGTCTACAGTAAACACAAAACCAAGATCAGTTCCATTAAGGTTCAAACTCAGATTGTTTCGGCAGCATCGCTCTTTGGATAAGTAATACCCATTCGGATTGTCGGGCAATTCAAATTGAGTTTGATAAATACCGATTTCTAAACAAACGTCGGGTACAAAACAAGAATTACCAAGTTCAGGAATGACAGTTTCAAAGCCATCAAAAACAAAATCCAAAGCAGTAAGGTGCTCATTTGTCAATGCGTCGAATACAGTGATCTCTACCACAGGATCAAAATCAGCACCACCCGAGGCACAATCTCGGTATAACGTCAAGGTCGCTTCAAATGTGTTTCCTTCAATGTGCTTTACGGTAAAATCACCACCTGTGATGTGGGCTGCTACTGAAAAAAAAGGGGCGCACATCATACAGATACACACCCCAATTGCCTTGGAAAATTGGTTTTTCATAGGGGAAAAATAAGACTATTCTGCAATAGTCAGCTTATCTCGGAAGAGAATGTTGTTTTCACCCCTTTGGCTAACAGAAATGAAGTATAGCCCGGAATTCAATCCTTCCAGATTTAGTTCAATACGCTCACCTACAAAATCTCGGTTCACAACTTCTTTACCGCTTACGTCATGTAGACGCAGCGTTAAGCGATCGCTACCAAATATCTGATTGTCCAAAAACACCATTCCTGACGCAGGATTTGGATAAACGGCGAAACCTTTTGCAGGCCCTACATTATCCGTAGAGTTTGTACCTACTGATATCTCCATCGTCATTGAGCAGCCATCGTCAATAGTAAGAGTGACGATGTAAGTTCCCGCATTCTCATAAGTATGGGAAGGGTTTTGCTCATTCGATGAATTTCCATCACCAAAATCCCATGACCAAGAAGTCGCTTCTGCCGACTCATCTATAAAGGTGATTGACAAATCGTTCTCTTCAAAGCTGAAAGTCGCTTCTCCGATAACTTCTGCCACAACTTCAACCAAATCACTCACACATCCATTAGTCGACACTTCAACATCGTAGAAATAGTAATAGAAATCAGGACCTGCAGGACTACCAATTATCGACATTACACCATCAATATCATAAGGATAATTCGCACCGTCGTCATTTCGATAAAACTCTGCTTGATCCAGCCCCATACTATAAATACCAGGTTCCTCAATTACAAAACCTAGGTCTATTCTTCCCTCTCCTGTAAAATCAACGTCGACACTCAATGTTTGAATTGGTGCACTCTCATTTGAAGCACCTTCGAACAGTGATATCGGTCTGCTACCAACGGTACCACTATATACCAAGGCCGATTCTAAAGTTATAGGTTCAAAAACTTCAAAAATGATCGTTCCTACAAAAGCAGAACCATGATTTCCTCCTGTTCCGAAATCATTATCGTCAGGACCGACAAAGTCGAGTAGTGGCAACTCAGAATAATTTTGGGCGAAATAAGTCTCATTTTCTGAAGCCACGGTAGTCTCAAAAATATCGCCCACACCTACCTGCTCCAATTCGGAATTTAACCATCTGATTTGATTTCCATCGGGAGATGAAGAAGTTAATTCTACTAACTCGCCCGCGCAACCAGAAGCACCGAATGCCTCAGGCTCAGTAGGAAATGTATAGTTGATCAAATTAGATTGCAATAGTTCATCTTCCCCTAAAGTATTGGTAACGGTTAGCGAAACGGTGTAAGAACCCTGTTCTTGGTATTGGTGTACCGGGTTTTGTTCATCACTGGTGTTTCCATCCCCAAAATCCCAGAACCAGGACTGCGGTATATCTGTACTTTCGTCAAAGAACTCCACGATTCCCGTACAAATTGTTTCCGAAGAAACAGAGAAAGCCGCGGTAGGTGGAGTAAACACTTCCTGACAAATAGGTGGAACATCAAATGCTGCAGTTCCATCAGTTCGACTCTGCCCCGACCCTTGGTCTGCGCTGAATCCGAGTCCTCTTTTGGCAAAGGCATTCCAAATTAGACATTGGTTTGCTCCGTCATAAAGAATTTCATCAGCCAAAAGAATAGCGTCTCTACCATCTACAAACCCTGGCCCGCATGGCTGTAACTTTAAACCCTCGGTTACCAAATTCAATGCAATGTTGTTTCCTGCCGTACCGTTGATCAAATCGGGATCGTAGCCGTAAACATCAATAAGATCCCAAGTCATATCCCAAAGCATGGTGCACCAAACAAATCCGACACCATGAGGAACTGTCAATCCTTGATTTGGAACAGATGCATAGGTAAATGCATTAACAGCGAAAGAAGTATCGTAAGGTACGGGGCGGATTCCGTTTCCATCGACGGGATCTCCACTTGCAAACGTTCCCATAGGCCTGTAAACCGGATTATCCACACTCAAATCCATCGTCATCATAATGGCGTAATAGTCACTCCAGCCCTCTCCCATTTGCTCGTCACCGAAAAGGCACCCGGAATTGTTCGCGCCTCCGGTTAGCCTATTGGTTAGACCATGAACATATTCGTGCACGATAATACCGTTATCGAAGCTTCCGTCTTTCTGCGTGCTGCCATCAGAATCTTCTAAGGTCACATTTACCTCCTCGCCTTCATCGAGCGCGTCCAAAAGGATTTCAGCTACCTCAAATGAAACCATTAAAGAAGGAATATTTACTTCATCAGAAGTTCCTCCCGGAGTAAACGGATCCTCTCCAAGCACATTGTTAATGATAATCATAGCGGTGGCACCAGCCTCTTGGGCAAAAATTGCTTTTTCCACAAAACTACACCCACCTCTGTATAAGATAGCGATGTTTCCGTTCAATTCCGCAGCGTTCGTAATCTCAGAACATCCGTTATTAATGGGGTTGTCTGCATCCTCTACGAGAGTCAAATTTCCTGTGAGCCCTTCAGATGGAAAGCCAGGGCCAAAAGTTGCTGCGGCGGATGAAGGGTATGAAGCAGCAATGGAAGAAGGAGCATTTACCGTGAAACTACCTGATGATGTACCTGTATTCCATAAGTACATTTGCATGCGAGGATTAGAGCCATCACCGGGAGTTGCCATATTGGCATTGTTGAATCCACCACCATCTTGAGCTTCTGCCCTTACTTCGTCATTCGCATTTCCGCCATTTCCATAATTATTGTCTTGGAAATTTCCTGATGCTTCATCAAAACCGTAAACATAGAGAATGTCATGGATGACGTTATTTGCGTAAAACAAATTTGTGATTGCAGCGTCCTGGTACGTATCGGGATTGTTCGAAATATTAAGCGGAAAATCGAAATTTAATTCTTCTCCTCCATCAGCACTTTGCCCCGAATTATTATCCGATGCATCCTCGTAAGCATGTACATTATTTCCTCTTGTAATCGTGAATTCCCCTCCCGGAATACCATCTATATCATGCCAACCAAATGGCGAAGCATCGGGCAAAGCGGGCTCTGACAACACTTCTCTACCGCCGTGATTCGGGCTTTCTACAGGAAATGGGAAAACATTGTATACCGAACCATCCAAGGTAGTTCTTTTGACCGTAGCATATGAACTTTTTTCTTCGAAGTGACTGCATCCTTCAACATCGTGAGAATGGCTCCCGAAATGAGTACATGACACTTGCCAATCAATTCGTTCTACCTCCTCCCCTGTTTGGGCACTAATCAAAAAATCATACCAATGAGTTTCGTCAGGCAGGTCGACATTAAAATTCCATACCAACTTCAGCTCTTCCTCGGCAGTAAACCAATAAACCAATTCAGCTGACGTTTCGTGCAGATAATTTCCAGCGTCAATGGCCATGATGTAATTGGTTCCATCCAATTGCTGCACAGAAACCGAACCTTGGATTCCCAACTTCGCTATAGTGCTTTCAATAGCTTGAGATAAAGAAATGCTTGGTTCTGAATTTTCAGCTCTTGAAGAAATATTGTCAATTGGCTCTCCAACAAGATTTACCAATTCATTCTCACCTTTGAAGGCTGCATTGATAGTTGAATTCTTTATGCGTATTCCATTTACTGTTTGATTCAAATAAATGTGATGAACACCACTAGTAGATGAGACATGACTTGCGTCGATGTAAAAGTTTCCCACGTCTGAAGACTTCAAATCGGGATAAATGGACTGTAATTGTCTGGAGATTTCTGGGATATTATCGTTTTGACCAACAGCACTTAACGACAACACAACAGCGATGATGGCAGATGCCAAAGTAGATATTTTCATTCGTTACAAGTTTTTTCGCAAGCCGCAATATAGCTCATGTATGAATGCATAACATGGAATATCCGTTCGTGTTTATGACATGTATAGGAATGTTAAAGTTTTCTGGTAATCCTAATTTCTTAATTCCGCCATCTATTTAGTCAAAGAGTGTATAAAAAGCGACAAAGGCTTCTTAACCACGGTTAAGAAACCTTTGAAATTCCTCTGTAAGATCAGATTCTAACAGCCCACCATACCAAAAGAAACGACTAAGATCTGATCAACCTTTTCACCATTTGCATTTTGAGCCGGCTCCCATTTGCCCGGAAGGTTATTTATTAAGCTGATCATGGCTTCATCAATTTTTGAATAACCTGACGTACGGTCTAGTGCTGCATCTTCAACAGTTCCATGCTTGGTTACTGTAAATGAAAGCTTGGCAGGCTGTAGTTTCTTTTCATCCAGATCGTAAATGTTCTTTTCATTTTGTTTTCTCAAATAATCGAGCAACCCATCCTTACCACCTTCATACATGGCTTGACTCTCAGGAACTATCGTTCTGTGCGGGTAGAATAAGTTTTCGCCATTTGATTCGGCTTGAGCGTTTTCGGTACGAAATACTGCTCGTAGCAGAAAGTTGGACGAGTAGTCCATTGAACGAATCATCTTTAATTGCTCTTTGGACAATTTCTCACCCTTACCTGATACCCTCTTGTCTGTACGGACGTCATTTTCCATTACAATAAGAGTTGTAGAGAGGACGCCTCCGTAGTTTTTTATTTCGTTTTCATCAATGAAATCTGATACTTCTCTAGCTTTTGAAAGATCCTCTTTTGAAATAGGGCTAAATCTCGACCCGAAGTCGTAGTAGAAATCAGTTAACGTCGCCGGTTCAACAATCTCAGTAATCGAAAAGGTTGAAGCAAACGTGGCTTGACAAGAAGTGTTGCCATCAGTGTTTTCTTCTATTTCAATCGGTTTACAGAAGCTCTGTGATGTGGGGTGATTAAAGTCGCCATCTGTAATGAATCCAAAAGCTGTTAAACCAGCAGCAAATGCGAGTGTGCTAAAAATAAGTAGTTGCTTTTTCATGTCCGTGTTGTTTGATGTTTGAACCAAATGTACCGCAGACGAATTGCGAAAGATTAAAATTCCTGTAAAAGGATGTAAACCGTTTGTAAAACTT
>CAZKXG010000147.1:0-1260 GCA_964556465.1 uncultured Cryomorphaceae bacterium
TTGAGTACTGCTGATGTAGCGATTGGAGCCATTCGCGGAAACGAAGGTCGCACACCAACCGTTGTTACCGATGAAATGGTGTCCCAGATGAAATCCGGATCGGTCATAGTGGATATTTCAATCGACCGCGGCGGATGCTTTGAGACTTCAAAAGTGACCAATCACACCAATCCGATCTATAGGAAATACGACGTGATTCACTACTGCGTGCCCAATATTGCTTCCGATGTTTGCAAAACCGCTTCTATGGCTTTAAGCAATATCTTTACTCCGCTTTTGCTAAACATGGGCGAGCAAGGCGGTTGCGCCAGCTTGATCAAAAAAGACAGGGGTTTCAGACATGGAGTTTACCTCTATAATGGTACGCTCACGAACGAATCCTTGGGTCAGGCGTTTAATCTTCCTTACAAAGACATTGACTTACTTTTTGCGGCTTTTTAAATGAGATTTACCAAACGCCTTCGCCTGTACCTGACGGGTTTTTTTCTCGGCAGCCTTTTGGTTGTTTTCTTCTTTTACGATCGACTTTCGGTACTCACCTCATGGTTGCCTAATAATCGAGTGCTGTTTCGAATCGAAAATACACTCGGTGGTATCACTGATCACGCGAAATGTCAAATGGACTGCTTTCAGGTAGATACGGTCATGATCAATTATGCCTTTGAAGAAGGGGATGTTCAGTTTGGGATGAGCGAAACCCACGCCGATCCCAAAGTGTATGTGATTGATACCCGTTATGAAGATCGCTTGGTCAGGTTATCCTTTGAAACGGCTGACAGCTCTGCAATGCTAACAGAGGTGGTACTTCCTTTTGAGACCGTAGACTGCAATTGCCCTTAACCCTTTTTCCTTCTTTTAATTTCTTTTGTAATAAGATTTAGCTCTCGCCCCGTCTGGCCTTGAACAGAAGTGTTTTCTTCTGCACGGCGAATGAGATAAGGCATCACATCTTTTACAGGTCCGTAAGGAACATATTTAGCCACATTATACCTGGCCTTGCTCAAATTGAAGCTGATGTGATCGCTCATGCCGTATAGCTGAGCAAAAAAGATTCGCTCATCGTTGCGGGCTATTTCCAGTCTATCCATTTCCTGAGCTAGTAGTAGGGAGCTGTCTTCGTTGTGCGTGCCGGCGCAGAAATAGACGTTGTTTAAGTGGTTAAGGCAAAACTGGATTGCCGCGTCATAGTCGCGATCTGTAGCTTCCTTATTTGGTTGAATGGGGGAGGCATAACCTTTCTCTTCGGCTCTCATGCGTTCT
>CAZKXG010000147.1:1270-6680 GCA_964556465.1 uncultured Cryomorphaceae bacterium
TGATTCATAACCCATCAGTTGTGCTCTTTCTCTTTCTTTTTCCATGTATGCACCTCGCACCAGTTTTACTCCGTAGAAAAAACCGTTTTCCTCAGCTTGGGCCTGAGCTATCACTAAATGCGCCATTCTATCGTGGCGGTACATTTGCAACGTATTGTAGACAATGGCCTTCTGCTTATTGTACTTGGCCATCATTTTCATTGCCAAATTGTCGATGGCATCTTGTATCCAAGACTCCTCGGCATCAATAAAGATGGGTGTATTGGCTAAAACTGCGCGCTTGCAAAGAGCATCAACCCTGCTTTTCAGTCTATCATATTCAGTAGATTCCGTATTCGTAAGATCTCTGTCTGAAGAAACTTTTTCCAGAAGCGCGTTTCTGCAAAGCCCACTCACCTTGAAAACACAAAACGGAATGTGTGGATTTTTATCTGCGGTTTCAACCGTTCGTAAAATCTCTTGATAGCCCGCTTCAAACTCATCCTCTTCGTTTTTACCTTCTACTGAGTAATCGAGAATGGTCCCAATATTATAGGCATCCAAGATTTTGGTCGTATCAGCGCATTCTTCAATATTCTCTCCACCACAAAACTGGTGAAAGATGGTGTTCTTAATAATGCCTTTAATCGGGAGGTTGAGCTTCAAGGCCCAAATGGAAGCAAATTTTCCAACCACCATCAGACTCTGACTAGCGACTACTCGAAAAAGGAAGTATGCTTTTCTGAGGTCACTGTTTGATTTGCTCGCAAAAGCGATTTGAGTGTCATTAAATGATAATTTCTCAGCTTGTGGCGGAAAGTCAGATTTAGGGACAGTAGTTTTGTTTGTCGGTTCCATTTTCAAAAAGCAATCCTATATTCGCCTGAAGCTTTAAAAGTCATGTCAAAAGTAGAAATCAAACGTATTAAGACAGACGGCCACCAAGTAGTTTTTGGCCGACATTGTCTCGCTGAGATGGCGGAGCTTCTATCGGGCGAATCGTATCGAGGAGTGAAGGTATTCATTTTAGCAGACGAAAATACGCTAAGGAATTGCTTGCCCGAAATGATTTCTAAAATTCCTATCCTCGAAAGTGCTGAAGTGATTGAAATCGAATCGGGTGAGGAAAGTAAATCATTCGAAGTTGTTGCCCGCATCTGGGAAGTCCTTACTGAATTGGGAGCTGACAGGAGTAGCGTAATGATTAATCTCGGGGGCGGAGTAATTACAGATTTGGGCGGATTTATAGCAGGCACGTTCAAGCGTGGTATTCGGTTTATCAATATTCCCACATCACTTCTGGCCATGGTCGATGCTTCAATAGGAGGGAAGACAGGAATCAATCATTCAGGACTCAAAAATGAGGTCGGGCTCTTCAATAATCCACAAGGAGTTTATGTTGATCCCACTTTTCTCGCCACCTTACCCAAAGCACACCTACTAAGTGGCTTTGCCGAGATGGTAAAACACGCCCTCATTTTTTCACCTGGTTACTGGAAAGAACTGCAAGAAGTAAGCTTACTCGACTTGCCTTCCTTGGATGAGAGCATCTACAGATCCATCGAAATAAAAAATCAAATTGCGAGTAGCGATCCATACGAATCCGGCAGAAGGAAGATTCTGAACTTCGGCCATACCATTGGTCATGCTTTGGAGGCGTATTCGCACGAAAGCGATACCAAAACGCTACTTCATGGAGAGGCGATCGCCATCGGAATGGTATGTGAAGCGTACATCTCTCACAAGTTAGAGCACCTTTCTGAGAAGCAATTGAAAGAAATATCGTCTTTTATTTTCAGTCTTTATCCAAAAGTGAATTTAGAGGCTTTTACCTTTCATCGCTTGATTGAAATCATGCGCCATGACAAAAAAAACCGTGACGAACGGATCAATTTCACGCTCTTGCCCGAAATCGGTGATGCTGTTTTTGATCGAAACGGGCAAGCTGATTTGGTGGTGGACTCCCTAAACTATTATGAAAGATGGGTGGGTTGATGATCAGTCTGGAAAAAGATACCACACCCGATTCCATTGTTGAAGTAAACTTGCCTGCTTCCAAAAGTATCAGCAATAGAGTGCTGATAATTCAGCATTTGGCTGAAGCAAATATCAGAGTCGAAAATCTTTCTGAAGCTGATGATACCATCCATCTGGATGCCGCCCTGCGTAAAGGTGGCGATGAACTATGGATGGGCGATGCGGGCACGGCGTCAAGATTTTCCATTGCCTATGCTTCTGTAAAACTTGGCAGGCGAATCATAAGAGGAAGTGAGCGCTTAAGCCAGCGCCCCATGAAGCCGCTCATCGATGCTCTACGAAACTTAGGTGCAAATATTGTCTGTCTCGAAAAGGAAGGATATTTGCCTGTTGAAATCATTGGACAAGAATTGACGGGGGGTGAAGTTGAAATAGAAGCCAGTGTCAGCAGTCAGTTCATTTCTGCCTTGATGTTGATTGGGCCACAATTGGCCAACGGTCTGACTATTAAGTTCAAGGGGAAACCGACTTCTCTGCCCTACTTGGCCATCACCCTGAAGGTGATGAAGATGTGTGGTGCTGAAGTTTTAATTGGAGAAGATTCCATTGTCGTTGAACCAAGGAAGTACGAAAGCGCTGTTGTTCGAGTCGAGCCTGATTGGTCGGCAGCATCGTATTTCTTTTCGGCAGTGGCACTCAATCCTCAGTTGAAGTTATTGCTTAAAGGGCTCAACTCTCAATCCATTCAAGGGGATGCGTATTTGGTTGATCTCTATAAGCCTTTAGGTGTTAAGTCCGCTTTTAATCAATCCGGTCTGCTGCTTGAGCATTCGGGTAAAATCGTACCACTATCTACCATTGATCTGCAGGATAATCCTGATTTAGCACAAACAATTGCGGCTACCTATTCAGGTCTCAACAAGGAGGCTTTGCTGACAGGCTTGCATACACTTAAAGTGAAAGAGACGGATCGCCTAAGTGCCATGGTAAACGAATTGAGTAGAATAGGAGTGAAATCGGAAGCATCTGATGACTCCCTTTTCGTGAAAGCGGGACATGACTTGATATCTGAAAAACTCATTCACACTTATGGTGATCACAGAATGGCTATGGCATTTGCCCCTTTGGTATTCAATATCAATTTGAGTTTGGAGAACCCTTCCGTTGTTGCCAAGTCCTTTCCTGATTTTTTTATGGAGTTCTCGAAGTTGGGAGTCTTTACTAAGGAGACTGAATAGAGGTTGAATTGGTAAATTTCAGGATTAGTGTTTTCTTTACACTAACCTATAAATTCAGCTCTATGAAGAAGTATGTACTCTTTTTCGCAGTCACTCTGCTTGTTTCTATCTCGGGAAATTCACAAGTTCATACCACTTGGCTTTGGCATATGCAGCAGCCTATTTATTGGCCTGACGCAAGTGTAGCCAACCCATTTCATTGGCAAGCAGCTAAGGAGTCGAATGACATGAAGTTCAGCGGGCAAAACAATTATGCCGATGGGCAAGCACATCCGCTCAATGATCTGGAAGAAATTTTTAATAAGCCTGATCGAGTGGCAGCCTATCAGTTCAGACCAAAGGATGCGTTGCAAACTTTGCTTGGATATTCAGAGGCCGGGGTTCAAGTAAATTACTCGGGATGCCTTATTGAAAATGTAAACAGTTTGGCAAGTGCCAATCAATGGGGATATACAGGAGGCTGGGAAAACAACTTTGAAACGGCGAGAGGGTGGAACACCTCAGGTGGTTTTCCGCGGATGGATTTAACAGCTTTTTCTTACCACCACGCTTTGAGTCCATTGGTAAGTCGTGAGGTTTTGCGAAAGCAGATTCAGGCGCATCGAATTATGTATCAAAACACTTTCGGTTCATCACCTGATTATTCAAAAGGTTACTGGCCCGCAGAGTGTTCGTTTAGCGAAAGAATAATTGATGTGCTGGTAGAAGAGGGAATCGAATGGACTGTTATTGCAAACTCGCACATTGCGCGAACGCTTGCTGACTACCCGTTGAATTTTGGGACAAGTGGAACCAATTACGATCCGCCAAATGCTGCGGATGTTACCACGCTCTCGGGCAACAACTGGTGGAATGGACAGATTGATGGACGTGGCGGCACCTTTGCAGCTCCTATTTGTTATCAGCCGCATTGGGCGCGCTATGTAAATCCCGAAACTGGAGAGGAGAGCAGAATTGTGGCTGTTCCAATGGCAGACTTGCTCAGTTATAAAGATGGTTTTGCACCGATGAGTACTGACGATATTGAAAATTTTATTGAGCCCCATGAGGATGCTGCCAGACCTTCACTGGTATTGCTGGCCCATGATGGTGACAACGCTTTTGGCGGCGGTTTTAGCTATTATTTGGAGTCCGTATTTGCTTCACAAGCGGCAAATCAAGGATATGTGCCAACCACGGTGCAGCAGTACTTAAATGATCACCCTGTTCCTGAAAATGATGTAGTCCACATCGAAGATGGCTCGTGGGTAAATGCGGCAAATGATTGGGGGCATCCGCAATTCATCAATTGGATGTGGCCACAGTTTGACCCCGAAACACATGAGTTCGATCCCGACGGCTGGACAGAAGACATTCGGAATTGGGCGGTACTCACTGCTGCTGAAAACCATGTGCAAATGGCGGAAGACCTATCTGGTGGTGTGGATATGCAAAATATTGTTTTTCCGGGTCCGCAATCTTCCAATGCCGAGTTGGCGTGGCATTTTTTACTTCCTGGCTACACCAGTGGCTATATGTACTACGGATCTTCCATCGATATGGAAGTGAAGCAAACCATTGCTTGCAATCAGGCCATTTCGCTTGCAGCTCCTGTAATTCAAGGTCAATCCGGCAATGACCAAACGCCCCCCTCAGTCTTTGTACCACAGCGATATCCCTACAATCCGGGAGGTACAGGTTTCGGACCAAACTACGGTTACCAAACTTTTAATAATCCTTCGGATTTTACGGTATGGACTATGGCCTACGATGTCATCGGTATCGATAGTGCCTATGTCGCTTTTCGCATAGACGGAGATGGAGAGAACCCGATGAGTACTGATGAGAATGAGACGTACGCAGGTGGCTCAGGTGTTGGGGATTGGGAGACGATCGCCATGAGTGAAAGAGTTATGCCTGTAGGTAACATTACGAACAATCCCGAGATTGATTTCTTCGTGCTGCCCGATGCTATTGCCAGCCAGTACTACGCCAAAATAGAAGGGCTGAGCGAAGTCTTAGTCGACTATTACGTCGTGGTAGTTGATGAGAATGGAAATGAAACCAAAACCGACATTCAGCACGTTTATGTTGGCGAAAGTACTCCTGTAAACAATGGGGGTGGCGGTGATGATTACAGTGTCACATGGATTCCTCAAAACCCGGAGTATACGGATGTGATTACCATTGTCGTGACTGATGCAAACCAAGGTGCAAAACTACATTGGGGAGTCTCC
>CAZKXG010000147.1:6690-9202 GCA_964556465.1 uncultured Cryomorphaceae bacterium
TAGGTCCCGATACGGGAGGAAATCTCACGCTGAATATCGGACCTTTTGACAATCCGGCACAAGTAGCTGACGCCGTAGATTTCGTCATCCACTTCGATGACGATACATGGGACAACAACAATGGAAATGACTACAAGATAAATTTCCCAACGGAGGGTGTACCTAATGGAGTATCATGGAATCCATCGGCGCCCTCTTCAAACCAAACGATTACGGTCTATATTGGAGGTGTAAGTCAAGGAGCGAAACTTCATTGGGGAGTCCAAACGGCTGAAGGTTCTTGGAGTGGTCCTCTTTCGGCTTATCAACCAACCGGTAGCACAGATTGGTCATTCTCCGATGCAGTGGAAACCCAAATGTCAGGTCCAATGGAAGGCATTCTTTCATTGGAAATCGGACCTTTTAATAATCCCGCACAAGAAATACAAGGAGTCAATTTTGTAATTCATTATGACAATGATACTTGGGATAATAACAATGGAAACGACTATTTTATTCCGATCAGTAATGAGGTCATATGTGATACTCCCGGAGGTCTTGTTTCAACAGTGAATAGCCCGTCTTCAGCCACATTAAGTTGGGGTCCTGTGAGCGGCGCAGCGGGCTATCAGCTCCAAGGTAGAAGGGTAGGAGGCTCACCTGTTTCGGTAATTATTCAAAACGGGCAGACGTCAAAAACGGTCAATGGATTACTTCAAGGTTCATTATATCAATGGCGGGTTAGAGCGATTTGCTCAGAAACACTCCGTGGGCCATACTCAGCTGTTGCGAGTTTCAACACTCCGTCCAATATGTTTATGGATGCCAGTATTTCAATTTGGCCAAACCCGAGTACGGAAGTTGTAAATATCCTTATTAGAAATTCAGATTTGGAGCAGATTCCGGTTAAGATTTTTGGTTTAGATGGCCGTATGCTGAAGTCCGGATACACGGATGCTTCGGGTCAGATTTCGTTTGATGTTTCTGATTTGGCAGCTGGAGTTTACCTCATTCGGTCAGAAGGTGAAAAACCCATTTCAAAGAATCTGATCGTTCAGTAGTCTCAGAAAGTATACCTGACTTGAAATTTTACTTCAGAGCGGGTATTTCCTTGGATTTCTTCTAATCCTGATCCCACGACCTGACGATCGGTGAAATACGATTGAGCCCAGCGCAGCCAAACATCGAGGTTGCGACTCACTTCGTATTTCACGAGAATGTAGGCTCTGGTTCCTCTGCCGCTGTATGCGGGAATAGAAAAGAAGTACAAGACATCATTTTCGTAGGCATAAATTCTGGAATCAAAATTATCTGTATCGAATAGAGCGTATCTGGCAGCAATGCGCAGAGGCAGTTTATCGATATCCCAAATGATATCTTGATAGGCCATAAAACCCCTTGAAGTGGGTTCACCTCCTCGTCCAAATTCTGTCAGCTCAATTCTCGAGCGGAGTCTGATCTGTCGGGTGGCCCTGTGGCTGAAATTAAGACGCAGGTTTTTGCGAGGATTATCCACCAAGAAATCGGCTCCATCCACATCACTGCGTGTATTGGTCTGACGCAATCGATCACGGTACCTCAAATAAATATTGGTTCTTCCAGAAGCTTGGTATTCCAATTGTCCGAAGAAGTCATATCCGCTTGATGGGGCATCTGTTTGGAAACGCAACCATGGGAACTTGAATTGATCTATGTAAGCATTGATCTTCCATCGCTTAAAGGGCCGAAATTCAATACCCATGTAAATTCCACTCTCATTCTCAACCAATGTTCCCTCACCGAATCCCACAGATGCCACTCCTTGAAAATCCTTTTCGTAATGGCGTTGAGTAATATTCACCAAAAGCCGTGGGTTCATTTCGATATTTACCCCATTGATCGTAGCAAATCCGCCGTTTGCACTTCTAGCTGTTTCTCCAAAGAATCTGAAGTTGGCAACTCTAAAAAAATAGTCTGCTCCTACGGTCGTGTTTTCTTTTCCATTGAAACGAAACTGACTATAGAAATCCGTATTTCGGTTTATTTCTCCATCCAATTGCATATGAGCAGCGGTAAGGCCGAGTTGAAAATTGGAAGTGCGGTATTGTAAGTGCCCGCCATAATGCTCTTGAAAAATGGCATCCTTATCTGCAATTTCATTCGCAGTCCTATGAAATCCCGTTTCCTGAAAACTCGTAATGAGAATCTCAGGATCCGAAAAATCCAAAGAATCACTCGGTTCGAGATCAGCCAGATTTCCATCGATTCGCTTCCCTGAATAGAAAGCGGTAAAATCAAACTTTCCTTGATTGAGCGTAACCGCTCCCCCTCTCAAAAAGAGGTTTTCATTGATGGATGTGTAAGGTGTAATCCCTCTTCCATCTTGAGCGGTACTGACAGAAAAAGAGCTTTTTCGATTGAATCCCAGTCCCGACCAGAAAGTCAATCCCTGCCCGAATTGAGCTTGATAGTCGCCAATGGCGAGTTGTTTCACCATCCCAAAATCTTTCAAATAAACATGGCCCGAGTAAAAGTCAAAACCATTGGGTTGACT
>CAZKXG010000148.1:0-3117 GCA_964556465.1 uncultured Cryomorphaceae bacterium
CCTGAAAGGCTCGCCTTGCCTCCGTTTCGAAGTCTCGCGCCCCAGTACCACTTCTATTTCAAGCGTTTTCCTGTGAAACTCCTCAAGACCAACCGCAGTTTGAAGGGCGCAGCACATATTTAAATACGCCCTTTCATCTTCATAGCCCCATGGCGGTGACTCGTAAATCTTAGATTTAGAAACGACCTCTCCCATCTCACCTAACATGAGTATGGCTTTCTCTAAAGATTCCAGTCTATTACCCAAGTTGCAGCCCAAGCCCAAATAGACAGTTTGTACAGAGTTCTCTTCAATCACGACTTCATCATTACTCAGCTTCCGCTAAAATATCAGATTGACCAGTCGTGTATTTAACGAACCAAAACACGGAAAGGCAACCTACTTTTGTACAAAGGAAAAAAAAGAATGAAGCAATTTTTCAAATTCATGTTTGCAAGCCTTTTGGGAACACTGATTTCCCTGTTTGTCTTGCTGTTCGTAGGGATATTAATCATAGGAGGAATTTTCTCAGCTGCTTTCAGCGATTTGGATAAGTCCAATCAGGTGACACGAGTAAAGGATAATTCCATTTTGCACATAAAGTTTGATCAGCCCATCGTAGACCGAGGACCTGATGAACACTTCAATATCAATTTCGGAGGTTTTCAATCATCGACGCCTGTAGGTCTTGACGAGATCTTGGAGAATATCGACAAGGCAAAGAATGATGACAAGATCAAGGGTATTTACTTCGATGTAGCCTTTGTACCTGCGGGGATGTCAACGACTCAAGAAATCCGAAACGCTCTTCTGGATTTCAAAGAAAGCGGAAAGTGGATAGTGAGTTACAATGAAATCTACACCCAAAAGGCGCTTTATTTAAGCTCTGTAGCTGATGAAGTTTACCTATACCCGGAAGGGTTTATGGACTTTCGTGGATTAAATGCCGAGGTGACATTCTTCAAAAAACTTCTTGATGAACTGCAAATTGAACCTCAAATCATTCGCGGATCTAACAATAAGTTCAAAAGTGCTGTTGAGCCTTTCATCCTAGAAGAAATGAGCCAAGCAAGCCGCATGCAAACCACAAAATGGCTGGAATCCATGTGGGGCACCATGCTCGACGGAATGGGTGAGAGCTACTCAATGTCGGCAGACCAATTGAATGAAATAGCTGAGAACTACTCCATTCAGATACCGTCTGATGCTGTTGACGCAGGTATGGCAACTGCCGTGATGTATGAGGATGAAGTAATGGCCATTCTTCGCGCAAAAACTGAAACTGATGAGGATGATGACCTCAACTTCGTTAAACTGACCAAATACCTGAAGGCTCCGAAGCCTGCTAAAGAAACAGGCGACTTTACTCTCTCTTACAAGAAAGACAAGATTGCAGTGATTTACGCTCAAGGAAATATTGGTTTGGGTGAATCAGGTGACGGTGCCATCGGAAGCGACACCTACACTGAAGCAATTAAAGCAGCCAGAAAGGATACTTCCGTTAAAGCAATCGTTCTCAGAGTAAACTCTCCCGGTGGAGTTGCGATGGCGGGGGATATGATTTGGCACGAAGTAGTTATGGCCCAGAAGACCAAGCCACTTGTGGTATCTATGGGAGATGTGGCCGCTTCTGCGGGATACTACATCAGCGCTCCGGCCGATAAGATTTTCGCTATGCCCACTACCATCACCGGATCAATCGGGGTATTTGGCATTATCCCGAACATGAAGGGCTTCTTCAACGATAAGATCGGATTGACCTTTGACAATGTGGAAACCAATGATTTCGCTGACTTCGGTGGAATAAGCAGACCGCTGAATGATGCGGAAATGGCCATTTTGCAAAAATCAGTAGACCGCACTTATGGCAATTTTGTGAACATCGTATCTGAAGGTCGCGATCTGAGACCGGAATTTATTGACTCGATTGGTCAGGGAAGAGTCTGGACAGGAGTGGATGCACTAGAGCTGGGCTTGATAGATGAGCTCGGCGGATTGGAAGATGCGATTGCCGCTGCTGCGGAAATGGCAGAGCTCGAGGACTACACGATCAAGGAGCTTCCGAAAAGGAAAGACCCTGTTCAGCAGCTACTAGAGGACTTGAATATGGCCATGGTTAAAACAGCCTTGGGATTTGATGTAGAAAACTCAGAACTGATCGAGCAGTACAAAACCATTCAAGACATTAAAGAGATGAAAGGCATCCAGGCAAGAATGCCGTTTATGGTGAAAGTAGATTGATCCACAGCCCTTCAACTATTTCATTAAAACCCGATGTCGCTTGATATCGGGTTTTTTTATGCGCATCTTGATGCCTGTTATATTTAACCACATATTATCTAAACCAATCTAATCCCATTATGAAAAACTTCAACAATCTTGCTATTGCCGTGTGCATTGGTCTGGCTTTTTTTCTAAACAGTATATCTATTGCTCAGACTACTCACATCGTCGAAGTCAGTAATTTCCAATTTACACCTGCCAGTATTACTATCGAGTCAGGCGACATAGTGACGTTTAATAACGTTTCCGGATTCCACAACGCAAACGGTTCTACGGATGTATTCCCGGGAAATCCGACATCTTTCACAACAGGAAGCCCAGCCTCTGCTCCATGGACAGAATCAGTAGTTCTTACGGTTCCCGGCACCTATACTTACCTTTGCGATATCCACACAAATATGGTGGGTACAATCATTGTAAACAGTAGTGAACCGCCATGTGAGAATCCTTACCCAGAGGTCACAGGCTTGACATCTGCCGTGCAGGCAAATGGCGTTGCCCTGTCATGGGACCCGATTGAAGGATCAATTGGATGCCAAGTGCGTGTAGGCCCCAAAAATGGCGGCATTCTGGGGACCAAGACTATCGGCGGCAGCAATGTATCGCAGTTTTTTATTCCGGGCCAATTCCTAAGTCCCGGTACTACTTATGACTGGGAAGTACGATGCGGATGCTCACAGAGCCCGGTAATAGCAGGCCCTTGGGCAAGTGCTGACTTTGCCATTCCTGCAGGAGCAGCCATCACTTCATTTCCAAACCCTACGAGTAATGTGTCCAATGTGACCTTCAGCGTGGCAAGTGAGGGATATGCAACTCTCGAAGTTTATGACATGACCGGACGTAGCATCGAATCTC
>CAZKXG010000148.1:3127-9124 GCA_964556465.1 uncultured Cryomorphaceae bacterium
CAGTACTGGAAAGGATTACCGCTTCTCATTCAGCGGTTCAGGCCTACCTGAAGGAGTTTATATTTACAGACTCTCCACCGAGACTGAAACAGTTATTGAGAAGATCATGATTTCGAGATAAACCTTTGCATTTTTTTCCGGAGCCACAAGAAAAAACTTGAGGTACAAACCATCTCGCTTTGAAGGAAGAAAATAGCTCGTTCTTGGATTTTGTGTCCTCTGATTGAATTTCAGTAGTGCGGCCATTGGTCGCACTTTTTTATTCGCATTCAAATTCTACTTCGTAACCGCTGTACTTTCTAAGGTTGATCACATTCTCCTTGTCGAAATAGAGATATTGACCACGTATGCCGGTTAGCGTGCCCTCGATGATCTTTTCCTTATCCAAATTAACGGATTTTACCTTTTCGGGATACTCAGAGACGGGATAGTCAAATTCGTGAACTTCCGAATCGGTAATGGCATACTGCTTCAAATCTTCGGGAAAAAAAGAAATCATGGCATCGCGAAGCTCCACCAAGTCCTCTTCGCCTTTTTCGTCTTTTAGCATCTTACGCCAGTCGGTGCGATCAGAGAGGTACTGCTTTAGCTCAATTTCAAGATCGCCCGCCAGTTTGCGATAAGGAACCTCTGCAATTTTTATAGCTCGCCAGGCACCTTGATCCAGCCATCGGCTCGGAATATTGGTCGATCTGGTTACACCGACCTTTACCCCTGATGTTTGGGCCAGGTAGATAAAATGAGGCTGGTTGTGGTGTTTCTCTTCCCACTCTACATCGCGACCTTTTCCAAGGTGCGCTTCGCAAAGCTCGGGCCTTATGATGCAAGGGGCTGCTTGAGCTGCATTCATAAAACAATCGTAGCAAAATCCTTGTCCGAAGGTTTTCTTGATGTCTTTCCCGCAGTTGGTACAATTAATTTTACCTGTCCATTTCAAAGTCAACACGCTATTGATACATGGATTGACTTCAGGACCAATTTTTTTATTGAGGTTGAGATTGTAATGAACTCCGCCATTTACGGTAGCCTTCATTTTTCTTAAAGTGCCTTTTGCCTTCATCATATTGCAGCTTGATAACTTCCTTTTTAGTATTTTGGTTCCCTATCCTGTCACTATGGCCTTAAACTCTGTCTTCTCTTGGTTCATGAAGAAGCGCTTACATCAAATTGAGCTCTTCATGAAATACCCTGTAGAGGTTCAAAATGAGCTTTTTGAGCGCCTTATCGAAACGGCAAAAGACACTGAATGGGGCCGAAAATACGACTACGCCGGCATTCGATCACAAAGAACTTATCGCGACAGAGTGCCGCTGCAAACCTACGAAGACGTAAAGCATTATGTAAGCCGAATGAAAGAAGGTGAGCAAAACCTGCTCTGGCCAACGGAAATTAATTGGTTTGCCAAATCATCGGGAACTACCAGCGACAAAAGCAAGTTCATTCCGGTAAGCCGAGAAGCATTGGAAGGCTGTCATTACAAAGGGGGCAAAGACTTGCTCGCTTTGTACAATCAAAATCATCCTGAAAACGGACTCTACAATGGAAAGTCACTCGTTTTGGGTGGCAGCAGTCAGATCAATGAATTCAGAAAGGATTCTTACTCAGGAGACCTCTCTGCGATCATTATCAACAACCTCCCCCTTTGGGTAGAAATGAAGCGAATCCCTGATCGTTCTATTGCCTTAATGGACAAATGGGAAGAGAAGATCGAACGCATGGCCGAAAGCGTGAAAGATGAAAACGTAACGAATATGGCGGGAGTGCCCTCTTGGACGCTCGTGCTGCTCAAGCGCGTTCTCGAAATGAAGGGAAAAAATACCATTCACGACGTCTGGCCTAACCTTGAACTATACATTCACGGCGGGGTAAACTTTGCCCCTTATCGGGAACAGTTTGATCGAATAATCGGATCAGACAAAATGAATTACTACGACAGCTATAACGCGAGCGAAGGGTACTTTGGCATCCAAGACCGCAGCAACGCCAACGATATGCTGCTTATGCTCGACTACGGAATTTACTACGAATTTATACCGTCATCAGAATCACATGAGCAAAATCCACGTATAGTGAGTTTGAGCGAAGTGGTGATTGGAGAGAACTACGAAATAGTCATCAGCACCAATGCGGGCCTGTGGCGCTATCGTATCGGAGACACCGTGAGTTTTACGTCAAAGTTTCCCTTCCGAATTCAAGTGACGGGCAGAACCAAGCACTTCATCAATGCCTTTGGTGAAGAATTGATCATTGACAATGCCGAAAAAGCGCTATCCAAAGCTTGCAAGGAGTGTGACTGCACCATAGTAGACTACACGGCTGGTCCCGTCTACATGAGCAGTGAAGGCACGGGAGGACACGAATGGCTGATAGAATTCGACCGAGCTCCTGCCAATCTGGAGACTTTTGCAGCTGTAATGGACAATGAACTTAAAAAACTGAACAGCGACTACGAAGCCAAAAGAACGGGAGATTTGACCCTGAGATTTCCATTGGTGAAGAAAGTTCCGACTAAGACTTTTTACAACTGGCTTAAAAATCAAGGCAAGCTGGGAGGGCAACACAAAGTGCCCCGCTTAGCCAATAACCGTAAGTTCTTAGACGATATCGGAGAAATGCTCGTTCAAGAAAACGTATGATCAAGGCTTTTCTCACTTCCACACTTTTTCTTTTTTGCCTGCATTTCGCTCAAGCACAATTCATGGAATTGTATACCATTCAGGGAAAATTTGATTTTATTGAGTACGACAACCTTCTGAACGTATACGGTGTGCGAAATACCGAGATCTTCAAATACAAGTCTGACGGAACCTTTGCTTTTCGCTTTAGCGACGAACAAATGGGAGAAGTCGGGGCGCTCGATATCACTTACCCTCTCCGACCACTGGTGATGTACCCAGACTTGAACTACGTGATTCTGCTCGACAATACCTTGAGCAACAACCGAGGTAGAATCAACCTCTTGAGCAAAAACATTAGCATGGGCACCCTCGGGTGTTCATCTGTTCAAAACCATTTCTGGTTTTACGACGCCATGAATTTTTCGCTCATTCGCATGAATGAAAACCTATCACAAGCTGCGACAACAGGAAATCTATCTCAGATATTGAGAATAGACTTAAATCCCAATTACATCGTTGAATTTGCTAATCGCGTTTACATCAACAATCCGGAGACGGGAATTCTGGTCTTTGACATTTTCGGGACATACATCAAGACCATTCCGATAAAAGGGCTGGATCGATTTCAAATATTTGAGAATACAGTGGTCTATTTTAAACAGAACAATCTGCACCGCTACAATACTATTGACTATTCAGAAACGGAAATTGAGCTCCCCGAAAAATGTACTCAAGCCTTGATTTTCAAGAACAGAGTAGTCGGTCTATGTGGTGATCAGATTAAAGTTTGGGAGCTAATCAGCCCCTAAGCCTCTCTGCACCGTCAATATTTGTATTTTTGGCCTCTATTCAAAAATTATGCACGTAGCAGTAGCTGGAAATATAGGATCAGGTAAGACAACTCTCACAGGATTGTTGGCCAAACATTACAAATGGGAAACCCATTTTGAGGATGTGGATGAAAATCCATACCTCTTGGATTTTTACAAAGACATGCAGCGGTGGTCTTTCAATCTACAGATTTACTTCTTGAACAGCCGATTCAATCAAATCGCAGAAATTCGTCAGAAAGACATCAAGGTCATTCAAGACCGAACGATATACGAGGATGCGTACATCTTTGCGCCCAACCTCCACTCGATGGGATTGATGACCACACGCGATTTTGAGAATTACTTCTCCCTTTTCAACTCGATGGAGAATTACATTCAAGCTCCTGATTTGCTGATTTATCTCCGCGCGACAGTGCCTGCATTGGTAAATAACATTCAAAAAAGAGGACGCGAGTACGAAGAGGCGATTCGCTTGGATTACCTCAAGCGGTTGAACGAGCGCTATGAGGCTTGGATTTCGACTTACGATAAAGGTAAGCTATTGATCATCGATGTAGACGACAATGCCTTCCACGAAAATGCGGAAGACTTGGGAGAGATCATTACGGCGATTGATGGAGAGATTAATGGTCTGTTTTAGAAGAATTAAAAAGTTCAACTCATAACAAAGGCGCTTCGATGGAAGCGCCTTTGTTATTGGCTCGAATTTGTTTTGCTGCCGTTTCTATTGTCTACTTTTATTTCGCCACCAGCAACTTCTCTGAAAACACATCGTCTCCGCAATCTACTCTTACAATGTAGGTGCCGGGGGCGATTCCCGAAAGATTGATTTGTGTCTCTCTGGAATGAGCTTGAAGGGTTTTTTGTTTGATCGGTCTTCCCGAGAGGTCGTGGATGGTGATGGACGTCATATCCAAGTGGGAAGAACGGAGGGTTAGGAGGTCGCGGGCGGGGTTGGGCGACAAAATAATTTTATTCAGTATCTTTTCGGGTTGGTAATACTGCTCTAAGAACTCGGCACTTGGCGGTGGCAATTGTGGAGCAAGTGCTGAAAACTGATTGGCTTGATATTGATTTTCAGTAATATTGTTTTGACAAAAGTCAGACACATAATTTGCAGATACTGGTTCTTGAGGATAGAGTCCTTCAAATGGAAGATCAATAGCTAACCTAAGACTTGGATTCAATTGTGCTCCTGGTTTCAAGTGAATAACACTTTCTGACAAAATGGAAAAATGACTAGGGCCAGAACTCGCACTAGCCAGTGGTGATGTTATACATATGTAATCTGGATGATACGAGTAGTTATCATTCGTTAGGTCAGTCATTTCTGAATCAAATGTTGTTATTCCCAAATCATCTACGATATCAATCAATTCGGGACTTGAGGTTCCTGAAGCAGTTATTGCTTCTAACGGAAATGTAACAATTTGCGTGTTTGTTACTTGTTCCCCATCTTTGCCGATATCGTTACTAACCATATTAATTGTCAATCGAATAAAGTAATTCATAAATTCTCCATTCGCTGAAAAAGTATAAGGTGGACTTCCTACAAGAAATTCTGTAACAACTTCCTTTAAATAGTCAATAGGAACAGGTGGAGTCATCATTTTATTTTTCTCTACGGTTTCTATTAGATTTATTTTTTTGGATAATTCTATCTGTTCTGATAATGTTAAATATTCACTATCTCCTTCGTCAGGACAGGACAAGCCAAATTCAAATTTTGTAAAATTAGTTTGCTCTACCACTATGGATCCTAATATTTCTGTTTTTTCAGCATCAATATTCAAGACGGGATTTAAATAATATTTTAAATCGTCTTTCAGCCATGCCCGAACTCTGGTTTTTGTCAGAGTTTGCCAAAATGGCTCCTCATTAGGACCACCATCATCGACATATTCGTCGCAGTAGTTTATTCCTGAATTAGTAACGTAGATTTTTGGAGTTTGAAGTAGTGCAATTGTTCCAAGAGGATTATTGTATATAGGATACTCAGGATTTATCCCGTTCGCAGTCGATTCAATCACCTCATCCAAACTATTTGTCCAATTAGAGCCAGGAACACCAAGATAAACCAAATCACCGGGGTTTTGGCTTAGAGTCGCTGTTCCTGTAGCGGTAATTGAGCCCACCACTGAAGTCTTTGGCTTACCGGTTTGGCTTCCCGGATTCGCAAAGTCAACTCCTGCATTTAGATATGATCCAATACCTGAAAATAGTTTTTGCCAATCTTTTTTAGTTAGCGTATCACCTGTTACGGTATTCCTCCATTCAAGGCTGCCTGAATCATACGTTACCTCTGCTGCTGCGTTCAAAATATCTTGTAAAAACTCTAGGTTTGATTCAGTATATTCAGAAACGCCCGGTCGTTGAGTAAATATATCGAGCAGCCCAACAAAAGCTCCTGTATTTATAACTGTACCATTGGTGGCAATTGCAGTAGCTGTTGCGCCGGCTGCACCTATTATTCTTTCGGTAACGAGGTTGCTGTTGCCATTTTGCGGTACCCCCTGCTGGATGATCTGGGCATCGACCTGCCCCTG
>CAZKXG010000149.1:0-649 GCA_964556465.1 uncultured Cryomorphaceae bacterium
ATTAATTGACGAAATTGCAGCAGGATCAGGATTAACAAAAGCTGACTCAAGAAGAGCTCTTGACGCCTTTATCGAATCTACCGAAAAAGCCTTGAAAAAGGGAGACCGAGTAGCATTGGTTGGTTTCGGTTCTTTCTCTGTTTCAGAAAGACAAGAAAGAAAAGGAAGAAACCCCCAAACCGGAGCTGAAATTACAATTCCGGCTAAAAAAGTCGTGAAATTTAAAGCCGGTAGTGAACTTTCTGATAAAGTGAACTAAGATTTTCTGATTTTGAAAAACAGGGCTGTCTGTTCAGGCAGCCTTTTTTTGTATCTCAATAATTAGTAATAAATGATTTTCCGTGAAATCTGTTATTTTTGCAAAAAAATTAGCTTAATGAAAGAAAAGATTGAATTCTTCAAACAATTTGTAACAGAAAAGCGCTATGAATTGTTTAAAAAAGTAATTGAGGAACGTACACAATATATCACCGTATTGCTTGAAGATATATATCAACCGCAAAATGCCAGTGCCGTACTTCGCAGCTGCGATTGCTTTGGGGTACAGGATGTTCATATTATAGAAAATCGAAATGAATATCGACTGAACCCGGAAGTAGCTTTGGGGTCTTCGAAGTGGCTGAGTCTGAACAAATATAATACTCTGGAA
>CAZKXG010000149.1:694-9091 GCA_964556465.1 uncultured Cryomorphaceae bacterium
CCGCATACACAGGACAGCAGCCCGGATACTTTTGATATCGAAAAGTCAAAGTTTGCACTTATGTTCGGTTCCGAGCTGCCGGGTTTGAGTGATATAGCTCTGGAAAATGCTGATGAGTTTCTTAAAATACCCATGTACGGGTTTACCGAGAGTTTTAATATCAGTGTTGCTGCGGCCGTCAGTTTACACTCACTGCGCAGTAAGTTTCTTCGCGATTCAAGTGACTTATCCATGACCGAAGCTGAAAAGTTTGAAGTACTACTCGGATGGTGCCGAAATACAATAAAACACGGCGACAAAGTAATTGAAGAGTACAACAAGCGAAGTCAAGACAATTAGATTTGTATATTTGGATTTCATCTTAAATTAAATAGAACAATGGGAAAAGGAGATAGAAAATCTAAAAAAGGAAAACGATTTATGGGGTCTTACGGCAAACGTCGACAACGAGGATCTCAATCCGCATTTATTCCCGCTCAGCCGAAACCTAAGAAGGCTAAAACTGTCGAAGAAGTAGCCGAGGAACCGAAAGCAAAAAAAGCAGCTCCTAAAAAAGCAGCAGCTAAAAAAGCTCCCGCAAAAAAGGCTGCACCAAAGAAAACAACGGCCAAAAAAGAAGTAGCTGAAAAAGCTCCGAAAACAGAGGTCAAAGCAGAAAAGGAAACAAAGAAAACTGAGAAAGCCGAAGAGAAAAAAGACGAGTAATACCAAATGTTTATTTTGCTTTCAGCAGAGGCAAAAAAAGCAACCATATAAAGCCCCGCATAGTCGGGGTTTTTTTTATGTCAGGAATCTCACTGAAACAGGTGAGTCTCCCCTATCCAGTTTTCTAAATACCTCCAGCAGCTCGTCAATAGAGCCAATATCATCCACATCAGGATAACCGATATTTCTGAGAAGATCTAGAGCAGCAAGTTCGACGCGTACATTGGGATGCGCATTGTCTCGGACAAAATGCACAAACTTCAATACCATAAAGGCATTAAACCATCGGAAAAAGCGCTTTTCAAAACTGTGGAGTCCTTTGCTGTTCTTCGCAATTTCCAGAATACGATCATCAAAGAAATAGCTGCTGAGAAAGTCTATCAGCACATAAGGCACTTGCCCTCCTAGTGTGACCAGCTCAGGCTTTGTGATATAGAACTCGGGAATATTCTTGAAAAACAGTGAGAGATATTTGAATGCCTGAAGGTTGTAAGTGTAATATCCTGTGTTGGGATTTTTAAGAAAAGAATTGATGGCTTTACCTGTTCCAAAAGGCACGCGATCTGAAGGACGAGGTGACGGAAAAACGATTGTAGAGTTTAATTCTGTAAAATCACCCAACTCTATAATTTTGTGCAGGAAATAGAAGTCCTCTCCTGCCTTACGTCGATTCATTCCGCCTTGTTTTTGATAAGCTGAAGATAATACGGCCATCGATGAACCCACTGTATGATATGCATATGGCACACCTGTCGCTTTCATGGCTTGATTGTAATACCTCAGGTGCAACTCATAATATGTTACAGCCAGATATGTTTTTGGTAAATATTCGCTACCAAAGGTGGGATGTTCGTATCGAATGGAGCAACCCGGGGTTTCAGGGTGCTTCTTAAAGTGGTCAAACAGTTCGGTCAAATAATCAGATCGACAACTGCTATCGGCATCAAAGCAAGCGATGATGCCATCTTCCTTTCCTGCGAGTTGAAACCTCCTCACCGCTTCATCCATTCCTATTTTTCTAGCAAAACCAACACCTGCGTGCTTTTTGGGAAGTTCTTTTTCAAGAATAGCAAAAACACTAAAACCGGGGTCCCTCGATCCCTTGGTTCGTACCTCCCATTTTTTCACCTCCTCAAAAGTCCGGAAATTGATCGCCGAAACTTCCTCATTCTCAACTTCACTTTGATTCACTACTACGATGACTTCTACTTCGCAAGGAGGTCTTGAGCAGCTTTGCAGCGAGAGGAGCGCGTGATTAATTGACGGCTCGGCATACGACGGAATAACCACTACAATTCCCAAATCTTGCGATGGGTCGTTTGAAATCAATCGGGGCCGAAATGAATACTTCTCGATGTAATCCTTCAATGTCAGGGAGATAAGCGCTGCTTAACCCAATCTCCGTCACTGTTTCGGGTATAAAGAATTCTATCGTGGAGTCGGCTTTCTCTGCCTTGCCAAAATTCGACTCGCTCGGGCTTGATCAAATAGCCACCCCAATGCTCCGGACGAGGAACATCTTGACCTTCAAACTTTTTCGTTAGCGAGTCTAGTTTGTCGAGTAATTCCTGACGATTTTCCAATTTTGAACTCTGATCGCTCGCCCAAGCTCCTACCTGGCTGCCGCGAGGACGAGAGTTGAAATAATCATCAGATTCTTCAGCAGTGAGCTTTTCGGCAACTCCTGTAAAACGAATCTGTCGCTCCAATTCCATCCAGAAGATATTAGCCGTGCACTTTGGGTTCTCTGACAAATCAACCCCTTTATCACTATTGTAATTGGTGAAAAAGGAAATGCCGCGCTTGGTGACATCACGCATGTAGACTACGCGAGCGGAAGGATAACCATCCTTATCTGCCGTAGCCAGTGTAAAGGCATAAGGCTCCTGAATTTCCGTTTTCAATGCTTGCTCAAACCATTTTTCAAATTGGTCGAATGGATTATCTGCCATATTCGACTCTTCGAGCGTTTCGTTTTTAAAATCTCTTCTGTCTTGTTGAACGAATGAACGCAGTTCTTCTTTCATGGGGTGAAGTGTTTGGAGCCACAAAAATACAAAGCACAAGTGCGTTCCCAAAGCCTCTTGAACTCTTTGTTAAATGTTATTTTTGCACCAAAACAAAACAACTTGAAGCTTTCTTTAGACTTGGCATATAAAACTCCACCTGAATGGGCGGAAAGAGTAATGACTGATTTTGACAGCTTTCTGCAAGATCACGCAGATTGTGAGAGAAAGGCATCTTCAATGGCGATGAGCTTTGTAGCAAAGTGTCCTGATAAAGTTGAGATCATTCCCGAGTTGATCGACACGGCTTTAGAAGAATTGGAGCACTTTCAATCGGTATATCAATTAATGGAAAAGCGAGGCATTCGTCTCCCCGACCGGATGCCTAAGGATACCTACGTAGATCGGTTAATCAAACTCTGTCGTTCATCCGTAGAAGAACGGTTGATGGATCGATTGCTCATTGCTTCTATCCTGGAGTGTAGAGGCGCTGAAAGATTCAAGCTAATTGCTGACGCGGCGGAAGATGAGGAGATCAAAAAGTTCTACAAAAGGCTTTGGACTTCCGAAGCTAAGCATGGACACATTTTTGTTAAGTTTGCTTTGAACTATTGGCCCGAAGACGAAGTTTATGAACGTCTTAATTTCCTCAATGGCGAGGAAGGTAAGATTTGTGAGTCAACCCCTTGGAGAGCCGCACTGCACTAGAAACTTGGATTTTAAACCCGAAAATATCGAAAGCCCTGCAAAGGGTAAGTTGTTGATCTCAGATCCGTTTATGGGAGATCCATATTTTAATCGCTTGGTTATTTTGCTCTGTGAGCACAATGAAGAAGGCACTTTTGGATTTATCCTGAACAAATACATAGAGATGGACTTAACGGACGTTATGGAGGATGTTCCTGAAATATCCAACCGGGTGAGTATCGGCGGCCCCGTTGAAAACGACCAACTCTATTTTCTTCACACACTTGGCGAGCGTTTGCCTGGCAGCGCTGAAGTTGCTGCGGGTCTATATTTTGGTGGTGATTTTGAAATTCTCAGGAGTTTGCTAGCCACAAAATCGATAGGTGAAAACGAGGTGCGTTTTTTTGTAGGATACAGCGGTTGGAGCGAAGGGCAGCTTTTTGATGAAATGAAAGAAGAGAGTTGGTATGTAAGCGATATTAACGATTTGCCTTTGATGGATACATCACGAGACGACTTGTGGTCTCTGGCATTCAAAAAGATGGGAGGATCTTTTTCTGTTTTAGCCAACTTCCCGTCAGACCCTAGTTTGAATTAAACCTCTACCCCACTTTTTACCCACTCATTCAAAGCATCAACCAGGAAGTCACTCAGTTTGTGGTAGAATCGTTTATGCCTGAAGCTACTAACCCATTGAACTCCTGCAATAGCGTTTGTGAAGAAAACCTCTTCAGCAGCCAGAATATCGGTTTCATCCAAGTCTGACTCGTAAACAGGTATTCCTTCTTGAAGGCAAATGTTGATAAGGGCCATGCGCATCACACCCGCCACACCACCTTCTTTCAAGCCGGGAGTTCTTACTTTGCCTCCTTTCACTGTGAAAATATTCCCTGAAGTTGTTTCAGCAATACGACCCGAATCGTTAAGAATGACTGCCTCTGAGAAGTTCTCCGCCTTCGCCCAAGCTGCAGCTTGAAGGGAATAGTGATTTCCCATCAATTTAAATTTTGACAGTTTTCCGGGGGGCTTCTGAAGATCAGTAAAGGTTCCTAATGATGCTCCTCTATCAGGAACAACAAAGCGATTAGGGAAATATGGAACCACTTCCGCTAAATACCCTGCTCGATTAGAATCAGAAGTGTATGCACCTCCGCCTTCTCTGAAAACGGTAACTCTCAGACGGCCGCCTTCACGTATTTGTTGGGCTGAAATCAATTCTTGCAATGACTTTCGAAGAAACTTGGATTCAAACACAGGCGAAATCTCCATTCGAAGGGCTTTGCAGGTAGCCAAAAGCCTTTTGTAATGTGCATCCCAAAATGGAATCTGACCATCTACGACTCGGATCGTTTCAAAGAAACCATCACCTAAGCGAAACGCCCTGTTGCGACTCAAAAAGTCACTTTCAGCTCCTTCGCTCAAATAGCCATTAATCAAATATTTGGGTTGCGTAACGCTCATGGATTTTCAAAAAATGCGGCAAATTTAAGAGAGTCCAATGAAGGAACCTATCAATTCCAAAAATCGGAGACCGAAATAGGGTTTTATGATAAGAAGTAAAGCCAAACCATACACAGCCCCAAAATAATGGGCATCATGTGCGATGCGACCCTGACTATTTTTACTCATGTAGTACTCGTATCCCAAGTATGCTCCCCCGACGATAAAAGCGGGAATACCAATCGGGATGAAAAAGATGTAAATCTCCATCGTAGGCAATAGCAATATAGAAGCAAGAACCACAGCCGACACTGCTCCTGAAGCACCAAGTGAATTGTAATGAGGATTGTCACCGTGCTTTTTCAAAGAGGGAAGCGTGGCGAAGACAATTCCGCCCACGTAGAGCAAAATGTAATATAGATAGCCCGTAGAGGTACCCCAAAAATCCAACTCAGGAAAATAGAAGTTAAAAGCATCGGGGTTGGTGAAGATGGTTTCGATCAAGCCTCCAAAACTCCACAGCACATACATATTGAAAAACAGATGCATAAAATCTCCGTGAATAAAAGCGTGGGTGATTACTCGATAATATTCCTTTCTATGCTTTACCTGATAGGCATTAAACATTAGTTTCGACATCAATTCCTGGTTCTGAAAAGCAAGCAGCGAAACCACTACGTTTATGATAACGATGATTGTATTGAGCGATAATTCCATTTAACTAGTATGATCGTGTATGATTTTCCATTCTCCGTTTACCTTTTCCCAAATCAACGTGAAATAGCCTGAAGGATTGTCGGACTGTCTTCGAAGCGACCATTCCCCAATTACATATGCCGATTTTGAGGAAAGCTCATGAAACTCCAAAACAGTAAAGGTCAGCGTCCCCATTTTTTCAGGAGTATCGTAGTTATTGAGGTATCGATCTAAGACCTGCTGATGTCCTTTGGTAACTCCGCTAGACCCGGCGAATGTTAGCCCTTCACTATTCAAGTAATGATTCATGAAACCATTCACATCGCCTTGATTCCATGATTCTTGCTGAATTTTAAGAACGTTAACGATTTCTTCTTCTGCAGTTGGTCCCATAATACAAGCGTTGCACATCAAAAAGGCGAAAACGAAAAGTAAATATGCTCTCATTTAAAGTTGAATTTTTTTAATACGATCATCGGCAAGCATATTGCGTACAACCGCTCTTGCTGAAGGACTGTCGGGAGCGGCTTCCAGTTGGTTTTCGAAATACTCGATATTCGACTCTGCTTTTCCCTTCAGTTTCCCAAATCCTCGGTAGCGTCCATCTTTTATCAAAGCATAGCGCTTGGCGGTAGATTCAATTAAAGCAAAGGACCGACTTTTCTCGCATAAACATCTTTGGACAAAAGCCTCGAATGCATCTGATTCATCTTGACCATCAAACGTTTCAAAATCTTCAGACAAAGGCAATCCGGCTCTACGTGGATTGATCCCGAATTCGATGAACGCTTTATAGACCCAACTTTTGGCAGAGTGTAATGAGTTGAACCAAGCCAAAACATCCGACTCAGCTCCCGGCTTATTGACAAAAGCAAGCCGATTAACTCCAGCTCTATCGGTATATGGCACTACTCCTACAGCTTTGGTTCTCTCTTTCTGAGCTCGATTGTATCGAGGCCAGTGCTTCTTGATCTCAGCATCCTCTAGCAGCAAAGCGTGATATTCGCTATCTGTCTCACAATACTCAAGTCGATGAACTTGCCTTTGAAAGAGCTGCTTCCTTCGCGTTGATCCGGAAGAAGTAAAATGACTAATCACCCGTTTTTTTAGAGATTTGGCCTTTCCGATATATATGGGTTTAGCCTCAATACCATACATGTAATAAACTCCCGGTTTATTGGGTAGGTTTAGGACTTCCTGCTCATCCAAATTGGCGGGTAAAACAAGGTGATGCTCTCCTCTGCCTAAAAGCTTTTTAAGTGTTGTGGCATCTTTATCCTTCTCGAGTAATTGAAGCAAGAGCTGAGCGGTGGCCATGGCATCTCCATTAGCACGGTGCTGAGCTTCATTTATGATTCCCAAGCGCTTGCAGAGCTCACTAAGGCGGTGGGTGGTAAATTCAGGAAACATCTTTCTGGCATACCTCAAGGTGCACAGTCGTTTGTAGCGAAACGGCTTATTACTCTTATCAAAAACCGACTTCAGAAACTGATAATCAAAATTGACATTGTGAGCGACAAAGACTTTCTCGCTTAGAATCTCGGCCAGCTCGTCTATCGAATCTTCTACGGGCATGGCTTCTGATACCATTTTGGTATTGATGCCGGTTATTGCCTCTACAGATGCAGGCACATCTCTACCCGGATTGAAAAGTTTGTGATAACGTGGTTTGATCTTTCCCTCTTCTACCAATACCACAGATACTTCTGTAATGCCATGCCCTTGATGGAATAGCCCTGTGGTTTCGATATCTACTACGGCGAATTGCAAGTGTGGAAAGGAGTTTAGTCAAAGATGGGAATAAAAAAAGAGAGGCGAAAACCTCTCTTTTTTAATTGTAGCGAGATCGAGATTTGAACTCGAGACCTCACGATTATGAGTCGTGCGCTCTAACCAACTGAGCTACCTCGCCGTGTGAAAATGCGGGCGCAAATATATAATTTTGGCGGGATGACACAAAGCTGAAATGAAAGAGTTTGTGAAAATGATTCATCACGCATTTTTGATGAGTCGGAGATTTTATAATTCATATATTGTCCCTCCCGAATTTAAACAGATTAATTGCCCATGTCTGAGAGACAAAAAGTTGAACTTGAATACCTTTTAAAGACTTCTCCGAAGATCTTATATACAATGATATCAACCCCTAGCGGGTTATCCGAGTGGTTTGCAGATAATGTAAACATACGTGACAATGTAATGACCTTTTTTTGGGATGGATCCGAAGAAAAAGCGAAGGTTTTGTCGAAAGTCAAAGATCAATTCATTCGTTTCCAGTGGGAGTATGATGAAGGAGAAGACGTTTACTTCGAATTGAGGATTAAAATCGACGCGATCACTCGCGAGGTAGCTTTGATTGTGACTGATTTTCCTGATGCCGGTGATGATGAAGATAGCGTTTCGGGACTTTGGGAAAGCCAAGTCGATGACTTGCGCCGAGTACTTGGAGCATAAGCTTGCCGGAAGGCATGGTTTTTGTCAACTTTGCCCTCTTATATGAAGAAGCTTCACCTTCTTATTATTAAGTCCTACATAGGGCCTTTCATAATGACTTTTTTCATCGTGATGTTCATACTGCTTATGCAGTTTGTGTGGACATATATTGATGATTTCGTAGGAAAGGGGTTGGAATGGTACGTGATCGCCGAGCTGCTGATATATGCTTCTGCAAATTCCTTGCATTGTACACGCACTACCCTACCCAATCGCTCATCATAGCAATACTGCAAATCTTGAGGAAAACTTTCTTTGAGCTCTTTTTCAATTTTAGATCTAATGAATTTGAAATAGTTCTTGAGAACAACCGGATTCAGCTCGGCCTTTGTTTTTACTTCAAGCACAACCGGAACTTGTGATTGGAGAA
>CAZKXG010000150.1:0-9084 GCA_964556465.1 uncultured Cryomorphaceae bacterium
ATGGCATCATAAGCCGATTTTTTATCCTTAATGGAAATTCCTCTTTCCAATTCTGCGGTCACACGAGTCTTTACCTGCGTCAAAGCAGAATAGATTGAATCATGCCTCGTCATAATTTCCTCATGTATTGCTGCCGCCTCTTTGATGGTTCTGTTTTGGCCCCGACCAGAATCTCCACAACTTGCCATTACAGCCAACCCCAAACTTAAAATGATAATCCAACGCATATTAACTTTCTGTTTTCTCTGTTTTCTCTGTTTTCTCTGTTTTCTCCTTTCTGGGAACCGGATCATAACCATGAGATCCCCAAGGGTGACATTTTGAAATACGCCTTATTCCCAGCCAAGTTCCTTTAAACGCCCCCCATTCATTAATGGCCTCTATCGTATAGCTGGAGCAAGTAGGAGTAAACCTACAGTTGGCACCAAACCAAGGCGAAATGGCAACTTGATAAAATCGGACGAATCCAATAAATATTATGTTGAGCACTTTCATGCGGCTGCAAAAATACGCAATCCCTAAAGCTTAGAGGTGTGATCAAGGTCATTTTTAGCCAGATGTTATGGCGTTGAAGTCCTGAATCGTAGCCAAGTGATTAAATATTTCTAATCAGCATACCTTCACGAAATGTTCTTAAGATATCCATCGCTGGTGCTAAATCGCCTATTTCAGTGAAAAAATGGGATAAGCACTTGCCCCAGTATCAAATACAGTCTTAGGAGGGCTCTCGAAAGTAATCGCTTACGCAGGTTTTTTATTAACCTTAGAGTTAAGCAGCGTTTGTAAGAACTGTTTCCCAAGTCAGGTTTCCGCTGTAGCGATGTGACACTTTGCCCTCATCATTCATTGCCATCAGAAATATCCAACCATTGTCGCACAAGTCTTTCACACCATTGTGTTTCTTCAAGATAGAATTCATGGCATCAATCGGTGCTTCTATGATGACGTTCAAACGGAGCGGATCATGCTGGAACTGCTCCCCATCGTGTATGGACTGTAACGGGAGTCCCACTCTTAGGTCACCTGAATATCCTTCAAGTACGCCAACTCCAGCAGTTACATTGTGAAGCGTTTTATTTCCCGATCCGAAATTTTTGTTATCTACAGTCGAACCGTAATACTGCAAGTTGATCCAGCTGGTCACTACCATGGGGGCAGTCATGATCAGTTCCAATATCGAAAACTCGTTATCCTTCCTCCATTCATATGAATGCAAGAACGACTTTCCTTCGAGGTCGATTCCTTTGGTTCTTCCACGTGGTGCCACCACAAAAGCTGAGCATCCCGCTAGTCCCCATTCAGGACGCAATTGTGCCCAATCTTTGCTTCTCGCCATCATAGCTTTATCGCTTTGAGAAGCATTTCCTGAGGTTAACCTGAGAGAGCGTTCCGTTCTAGTCGCCTTGCCCGCAATCGCTAGAGACTTCTTGAGATCGATTAAATCCTCAGCCCTATTGCGAGGTACATCTGCCTCATTCAAAATACTCACTTCATCAGTAGTCGTATCGTGAAGGCATGCGAGGAATACTGTATTCGAAGGGATCGAAATATTTGCTTCGAGTAATGCAGTTCTCACCTTCGGGTTATTCAAAACGGCTGCTGCTACTCTGGCATTGGCTTCGCCCGTATGTCCGCCACAAGCGCCACAATCGTATCCTGTAGCATGTGGATTATTTACCATCGTAGATCCATGCCCTGTAATCAGTACAAATTTTGCAAAATCACTATCCAGCGACATGGCCTTCAAGGCATTTTTTGCCATTTGAATTTGTTGATCCAATGAAATTCCCACTGTCGGATCATTTTGATCAGTTGCTAGGCTGATTCTCTTCTTTTCAGAAAAATCGCCTTTCGTTCCTACCGTATTGGGGTTGGGTACAGGTCTTGTCCATCCAAAAGCATCTGTAAAAATTTTTGGTAGGTAACTGAGCCCCATTGGGCTTACGAAGCTAAAGCAAGTGACTGCTCCCGATTTGAATGACTTCCAAACCTGTTGTATTTGTCTGTTTAGAATACGGTTATTCAATGCGGATTTGTTTTGATCCTCATCGGGCAATTGCTCCATTATTTTTGGTCCTGTGGTTAAAAGAACCGGACATTGTGCTTCGCCATGATCATGGCCTATCGGCACATACTCGATAGGGAAGGCAAAGAACCCCGCAAATCCCAGGGTTTCAATTTGGCTATCCGACAACTCAAGATTTCTGCGGTATACTTCAGATCGCACATCGATACAAAATATGGCTTGCGCTTTGGCTTGTTTAGTCTTCTTTTCTTCATTCTTTTGCTCTCCCTTAAACTTGCTTACAAGCTGGCGCTGCGCAGCCGCGTCAAATGCCTCTTGCAGAATCAACTTGTTGATCAAGTTTTGATTGAGATCTTTTTCTACATTGACGTGTGGCAGCATGGAGCAGGCACTCTTCCACTTCGATGATAACTCAGGTGTTCTCAGACTTTCAAATAAACAGGCTTCCCAGCAAATAAGGACTGCTAAAAATTCGATTAGTTTTCCGTCTTTGCCACCGTAAAGTTCGCTGTCCCAATCGAGTCGAGCAGCGTATGCCGACCAACCTCCCGTTCTCAGAAGTATGCGGTGTAAGTACAACGAAATTCCGTCTTCGGAAATCCCCAATTGATTTAAAGCATAGTGTGTTGCCTCAACGGGTTGTTCAGGCAATGCTTTTATAAATTTTCTAAAGCCTTTTAATCCGCTTAATTCGGGTGTACGGTCGATTAATGCTTCGGCCCTCCATGACGCAAATAATCCCGCCTTTTGATCAGCAGTGGACCAGACTGCTTGTCCATTGTCAAAATATGAAGCCGCCCAAGTTGAAATTCTGCCAACTATAAAACGATTCCAATCTTTGTTGGTCACTTGAGTGGCAATATCAGCAACGGTCGCAAAAGTGGATGTTTCTTCGCTGTTGTTTGCATCCTTCTCTAATCCTTGGATGAATTTTTGTGCTTCGGTGTAAATCCGTCGGCTTTTCAATACTGCAGACAGATCATCCATTTGAATAAGACCCTCTCTAATTTTTTGCAAGTAAAAGGAAGTTGGTAAAGTCATTTGAATACCTCCTGCGGCTGCAAGTTCTTGAGCTACTGATTCGAATTTTTTGTCAGTAAATCCAAGATAAGGGTTCACGGCAACAAAGTTCTCCAAGGGCCATACAGGTGCTATTTTCTTACACGCTTTTCTCAAAGTGTTTACCAACTGCTCTTGGTCTCTAGTCAACTTTTCCAAGATGTCCTCTTGACCGTTAACTATGCTAATGTCTTTCATGAGATTTGGGTTGAAGTAGTGGGAATGATTAGACGGTTTCTACTTGAGGTTGTTTAATTTCTATCGGTTTTTGCTTGATTTGCTCAAGGCTCTCTATTACTTGAGGTTTGCGCTCTGTGCCATGTGAATAGAGCGACCTTACCGTTCGGTCAAAAACTGTATTTACGTATAAGCCATTTCTCAAATGAATCGCCCACGCCTTTGTGAATGGCGAAGGTGAAATGAGGGGTGCAATGATTTGGACAAATACAGTGACAGTGAAAGCGAGCAGAATTACACCCACGAGACTTGTTTCGGTTATGCCCGGAATGGCTAATACGGGCAATTCATTTTCCAATATGTAGTGCATTCCTGATTCCAAGGTGAAGAATGCAGTCGTTACGACGATCGAAAGAAAAGAAGCTCTCAAAATCAACTTCATGCTTCCATTCGAATCCAGCGCAGAAGTAAATAGTCTGGAAAGCCCCAATGCTATTATTCCGCCAATTACCAAAAGTGATCTTTCTTTTATCGGGTCTATTCCCCAGAGGATTGCAAATCCACTGTAAACACCCAGGCCTAGAATTATTCCAAGTCCAATTCTCACGGGGCTACCAATCCTTGTAGCCGACTTTACTTTGGCTGATCGAATAGAGTCAATCACACTACCTGACGATAGGAATGAATGCGCTTTGTAGAATGAATGGGCGACTAAGTGCAGCATGGCTGCTGCGTAAGCACCGAGTCCGCAGGTCATTAGGCTGAAACCCATGTGAGCGATGCTGGAATATGCCAAGGCCGTTTTCACGGAAGTTTGAGTGAGGAAAACCACTGATGCAAACAATGCAGTAAACCCTCCAAGGCCGATCAATACCATAGAAGCATAAGTGCTCGCGTCCATGACGTAAGCCATTCTGATGATTAGAAAAGGTCCTGCATTGAGCAATCCTGCATGCAGCAATGCGGATACAGGTGTGGGTGTTTCCATCACCTCAATTAACCAGCCGTGCGTGGGGAATTGTGCAGACTTTAGTAATGCTGCTCCTGCTAAGAGCCCTGCAACCGTCTCAATTCCATTGGGAGTTTGATCTGAGGCTATGGCTGTTTGTAGTGAATCGAAAATGATTTCCAGATTACCCGTACCATATATGGAGTAGAGTAAAACGGTCGCTGCCAAAAGACAGGCATCACCCAATCGCGCGAGGATAAACTTTTTACGCGCCGAGATGATAGCTCCCGGGCGTTCCTTATAAAAAACCAAAAGTCGATGGAGCGACACACTCGTGAGAACCCAAGAAAGAAATAGGATGGCAAGATTTCCCGATAGAACCAGAAGTTGAACAGCTGCCATGGTGGCCGCAAGTCGGCCGATAAATGCGCCTTGTCGCTCGTCGCCATCTAAGTAATTAAGACTAAAACGTACCACGATAAATCCTATCAGGGCAATCATGCCAAACATTAGTGTACTCACCGAGTCCAAGCGCAAGCTTAGACCAAGGCCTTCTATATCTACAAAAGTAGTTTCGAGCATGCCGTATTCGAACACAAAAAAGCCGCTGACTGCGGCAATGACAACACTGATCCAAGTGGAAGCTACTGCCATTTTTTTAACAGTGGATGGGCGTAAACCTCGCTCAAACCAAGAAACCAAAGCAGTAAGAGCAAATACCACAGGTGACGCTATTGCTAACAGAGATAATAAGGATTGATTCATTGCTTAAATGTTTTGGTTGAATTTTCTGTCTAAAGAAATTCTATGGTTACGCTGGATTTTATGCGTAAAGTCTTGCCTTTTTCTTCAGCCAATTGGATGAACTCTTTGATGGCAGATTTGCTCTGCTTCAACTCTTCGGAGCGGTTTACTGATTTTTCATGTACTTGACCAAATCTTATCTCGGTGCTAAAAGACTTCAATTCATGAAAGTTGATTTTCTTATCGATTAAGTAGTTAAGAATTTCCAAGGCTTCTTCAGGTGTGAAGTCCCCTTTAATCAGATCGTAATCTGCTTTTGCAACTAATGCGTTTCGTTGTAATTCGGGTGATGAATTTGTCATGACTATTTTTTTGTTTGCGAGGCAAAGGTTAGAAAGTTGATCCATATATTTGCATTTATATTTATTATGATGTGTATAAACGATAGTATATGAACTATACCATTCATCAACTTCAGATTTTTCTGAAAGTTGTGCAGACACGCAGTATTACCAAGGCTTCGGAAGAGTTGTTTATGACTCAGCCAGCTGTTTCTATACAGCTCAAGAAGCTACAGGATCAATTCGAGATTCCACTCACAGAGGTCATCAGTCGACAACTATACATCACTGATTTTGGAATGGAAATAGCCGTTATAGCAGAGCGTATGGTGCAGGAATTGGAAAGTATCAATTACAAGACTCAGGCCTTCCAGGGCATCGTGACAGGAAAGTTGCGCATTTCTGCTGCCTCAACGGGCAAGTATGTCATTCCATTCTTTTTGACCGACTTTCTCGAAAAGCATAAGGGAATAGACCTTTTACTGGATGTGACCAACAAAACCAAGGTTGTAGACAGTTTAAAAAAGAATGAGATTGACTTTGCCTTGGTTTCGGTATTGCCCGAAAAGTTGAATGTAGAAGAAGAAATCCTGATTGAAAACAAACTTTATCTGATCGGAAATCAAGTGGAAAGAAAGGATAACAAACCCCTTATTTACAGGGAAGAGGGCTCTGCTACTCGAGCCTCAATGGAATCTTATTTTGTTTCTCGTGAAGGAAAGCAACGAAAACAGATGGAGCTCACTTCAAACGAGGCCGTAAAACAAGCAGTTATCGCAGGGCTGGGTTATTCTATAATGCCTTTGATCGGGATACAAAATGAACTGCTCAATGGTCAGATGCACATTTTGGAAGCCGAGGGATTACCCATCACAACGGAGTGGAGATTAATTTGGTTAAAAGGTAAAAAGCTATCTCCTGTCGCGCTCACATATCTTGAATTTGTGCGGGCCGAAAAGCAAAGAATACTAATCGAACATTTTGATTGGTATATGAAATACGAGTGGGCTTTGGAAAAGTAGTTCAGGAAACTCTTGAAGAGGTTTGTAAGTAGTTTTTTTCTTCAAACAAAAAAGGCACCGAAAGGTGCCCTCTTTTTATAGTCCTAATTTCTTCGCTATATCTTTCGGAATGGCGTCTTTGTGAAGGTATATATTCATCGTTTTCAATTTTGCATAAGCTTCGCTGGCAAAGAAGTATCCGTCGAGATTGTTGTATTTCGTACCCCATGAGTTCTTCACTAGGAAGTACTTGTCACCATTTTGGTCTTCAACTATTCCTGTGATTTGCATACCGTGATCGTCCGTGGTTTGCCAGTTGTCAAATTGCTCCTGACGCATTTCTTGATCCACATCCAATTGCTTAACAGGTGTTTCAAAAGCGTTAGAGATTTTGTCGGCACCCGCATCGTTAAACTGGTTGTTGTCTTTTCCTTTTACATCAATGGTCGATTCGTCTTCAGGAAGAATAGCCAATCCCTCGCGGAAGGCAAAACCCTTTTCAGATACATCTGCACCCCACGCAAATGAATAGCCATTCATAACAGATTCTTCCATTACACGCATCAATTCGTCTATCGGCAAGTTATAGCTTTGCACATGCAGCCAGTTGTCAGGAATTTCTAAAACAAACTTCTCGTAAAATGGGTGGTGCGTGTAGCTCGTGATCGACACATAGTCGTCCATGTTCAGTCCCAAATCTTCAGCGTAGGTTTTCGGAGTGTAGCGCTTTCCGCGGTATTCAAACTCTGACGGAACCTCACCGAGGTAAGCCTCTACTACTGCGTCGTAGCCTTTTTGCCAGCTGGTGGTAAGGTTCTTTTGTTTGTTTTCAACTACTGCTTCCACATAGGCTGTCAATATATTATCCAGCTCTGAGTGGTTGTGCGTTTCCGTACCATACTCCAGTCCGTCATAGACCTCCTCAGGCACCATTCCATACTTTTCCCACACATGGGCTATGTCTACAAAAGCACCACCTGCACCAAAATTTGTGTGGCCGTGCATGCGCACATATCGGTTCGCTTTTTCCTTGTAAGTATTGTTCACTACGTACATCTCGCTCAGGTTATGCTCACCCGCACCGGTACGAATGAGTTCGCTTTCGAAAAAGCCCAGAGCAGAAAAGCTCCAGCAAGTTCCGGTACGATTTTGATTCTGAACAGGTGTAGCTTCGATGTTTTTCACTACAGTGAATGAATAGCCGCTTTCGGGCTTTATTTTGATGGTTTCTCCGTCTTGCGCACTCGCGCTCAAGGCAATGGCTAGGACGGTGGCTCCTAGAATAAATTTGTTAGGCATGTATTGTATGATTTTTAGAAGGCTGAATTTACACAATTTAACCGGTTGCGTACTGTTCGACTCATTGGCAAAATTGATTTTGGCATAGAACATAACGCCAACCGGATTGTCTATTTTTGCACCATGCCTGAATCGACCCATGTTACTGCTTCTATCGATCGTCAATCCGTTCCCTACCAAGAGACAGGATACTTTGGAAAAGCAATCTTGGATTATATCGGAAATGCTGATCAGCTCAGCCCTTTCTACGGTCGAAGGCCAGAGATTGAATCCTTTAGAGCTCAGCTCGAAGATAAGGCTCAGAGTTATGGATTTCGCGACTTGCTGGTGAGCGTGCTCAAGAATCAATATGCCAATGCAAAGCTTAAATCCGATGGCATTGAGGCTTTGGCAGATGATAAGACCTTTACGGTGACTACCGGCCATCAGGTCTGTTTTTTCACCGGGCCACTTTATTCATTTTACAAGATTATCTCTACCATCAATACATGTCGGAAACTCAAGGAAAAGTATTCTGAGTACAACTTCATTCCCATTTTTTGGATGGCTACCGAAGACCATGATTTTGAGGAGGCCAACCACTTCTTTTTGTCGGGAGGAAAAATAGAGTGGGAGAGTGGCCAGGGCGGAGCGGTTGGTAGGATGACTCTTGTTGGGATGGATGAGGTTATCGAGCTTATGAAAGAAAAACTCGGTATCGGCTACCGATCGGGAGAGATTCTTGAAATCTTCAAATCAGCTTATCTCAAACATAAGAATGTAGCTGACGCCACTCGTTATCTGGTCCACCATTTCTTTGGATCGTATGGCGTAGTGAGCCTCGATGGCGACGATCCCGCGCTCAAGGGAGCTATGATTCCGACCTTCGCCAAGGAACTGGTTGAACAAACCTCTTTTCAAGCAGTTTCTCAAACCAATAAAGAGCTATCTGAAGATTATTCTCTTCAAGTGACTCCACGCGAAATCAACTTGTTCTATCTCCATGATCAATTGCGCGAGCGGATAGTGCAAACCCAAGACCGAACCTATGAGGTCCTCAATAGTACTATTCGTTTTTCGGCGGAAGAGCTCAAAGAAGAGATGCAGCAGCACCCTGAGCGTTTTAGTCCGAATGTTGTCTTACGTCCGCTTTATCAAGAGATAATGCTTCCTAATTTAGCCTACATAGGTGGTGGCGGAGAATTGAACTACTGGTTTCAGCTGAAAGGAGTTTTTGAGTCATTTCAGGTGCCGATGCCTATTCTTATGTTGCGTAATTCAGTGATGGTGATCGATCAAGCTTCTTCCCATTTGATGGACAAATTGGGCTTGACGACAGAGGAACTTTTCAGGAACTCAGCTTTTGAGTTGGAGCAAGAATTGGTTAGAGAGATTAGCGAAGAAGAGTTAAACCTGCGGGAAGCTCACGAAAAATTAGAAGCTCTTTTCTTGGAGGTGGAATCGAAACTGCGAAAGGTCGATAAGCTCTTGGAAAAATCTGTAAGAAGC
>CAZKXG010000151.1:0-1035 GCA_964556465.1 uncultured Cryomorphaceae bacterium
GAAACCTGCTAAAACGGCTACTGATATTTTTGCAAATGCGTTTCTCATTTTACCGCAATTTCTTTTTCGTTGATTTCAATAGCTCCTGCGTTCTTCAACATGGAACTCAATCCTTCAGAGGTGATTTCAGGATTTTCTTCGCTGGTAATTTCCATCACGAATTTATCATCCGTCGTTCTGGGGTCAGGATTAACAGATGGCATCCCCGGTAATGTTCCATTTCTGAGCATGTAGGTTATGGCCATTCCATGAGCGGCACATAATACTGTAAACTCAAATGACACAGGAATAAAGGCAGGAAGATTCTCCAAAAGCGAGAAACTTGGTTTTCCACCAATATTCATGGGCCAATCCTGAATCATAAAATACCACATTCCCAAAAGTGCGAGACTCAGACCTGTCATTCCAAACATGAAAGACACAATCGCCAATCTCGTTCTTTTAATACCAATAATGGGATCAAGCCCGTGAATAGGGAATGGTGAGTAAACGTCTTTAACACGAATACCTTGACCTACGATATCTCTCGCAGCGTCTAAAAGACGGTGGTCATCGTCAAACATGGCGTGTACCACCTTCACTGTTTTGTTTGTGCTAGCCATTATCAGTGATCTTCTTTTTTGTATTTCTCACCTGAAACTTTCAGGATCGTTTTCAATTCATTCAATGCCAACACCGGGAAGAACCTTGCGAACAAAAGGAATAGAGTAAAGAAAATTCCGATTGTACCGATGAAAATTCCAATATCCACCCAAGTAGGATAGAACATTGACCAGCTAGAAGGAACGTAATCACGGTGAAGTGAGGTTACGATAATTACAAATCGCTCAAACCACATTCCGATGTTTACTACTATCGATAATATAAATGTCGCAATGAAACTGGTTCTTATCTTTTTGAACCAAAACAACTGTGGACTTACCACATTGCATGTCATCATTGCCCAATAGGCCCAGAAATACGGGCCACTGAAGCGGTTAATGAAAGCATATGATTCGTATTCAACTCCCGAGTACCATGAGATGAAAAGCTCAG
>CAZKXG010000151.1:1045-8945 GCA_964556465.1 uncultured Cryomorphaceae bacterium
CAGATTGCCCATCTGCTTGGCTGTCTCCGCTGCCTGGATCACAGCCTGCTGAACGAGAACCCTATCTACGATAAACCGGAGCCCAGTGCCGAGCTTATTGCCAGGCATATCTATGAAAAGCTCAGTAATATAAGCTACACCCACAATCGAACCGGTAACGATGATTACAATGTTCATGTACTCCACGTGCTTGACAGTAATGTAGTTTTCAAGCTTCATCACCTTACGCATGATCAAGAGCAACGTTAGTACCATGGCGAAACCAGAGAATACAGCACCCGATACAAAGTATGGTGGGAAAATTGTTGTATGCCATCCTGGGATCACACTGGTTGCAAAGTCCATGGATACAATCGAGTGAACCGAGAATACCAACGGAGTAGCTAATCCGGCCAGCACAAGCGATACCTCCTCAAATCGTGACCATTGCTTGGCCTTGCCCGACCAACCGAAACTTAGCAATCCATAAATCTTTTTTGACAACGGATTCGTCATACGATCGCGAATGGTGGCGAAATCAGGAATTAAACCAATGTACCAGAAAACCAACGATACACTGAAATAGGTAGAAATGGCAAAAACATCCCACAGAAGTGGTGAGTTAAAGTTTACCCATAGAGAACCGAACATGTTTGGTAATGGGAATACCCAATACGCTAACCAAATTCTTCCCATGTGAATTCCCGGAAAGAGAGCAGCCATCATCACGGCGAAGATTGTCATTGCCTCAGCAGAGCGGTTAATTGCCATTCTCCATTTCTGACGGAAGAGTAACAATACAGCAGAGATCAAGGTACCTGCGTGACCAATACCAACCCACCAAACGAAGTTGGTAATATCCCATGCCCAGCCTACGGTTTTATTCAAACCCCAGACACCGATACCCGTGCTAATCAGGTAAACGACACATCCTAAACCCCAGAGAGCAATAAGTCCTGCAATGGTAATTAAAACGTACCAGGCTTTAGGAGCTTTATTCTCAATTGGTCCAACCACATCCGCAGTGATATCATGGTAAGTCTTATCACCTAATATCAGCGGTTCTCTTATGGCAGCTTCTTTGTGCATATTCTAGATATTTCTTTAAACCTCAGTATTTCTGACTTTAACCTTGTAGCTAATGCTCGGTCGCACTCCAATTTCTTCAAGAGCGTAGTAGTGTCTCTTATCATCTTGTGCTTTTCGCACTCTAGTACCTTCGTCATTCCTATCTCCGAAAGTGATAGCGTTCGTAGGACAAGCCTCAGCACAAGCCGTAATGATCTGCTCATCTTGAACTGGCTTTCCAGCCATTTTGGCCTCAAGCTTGCCTCCCTGAATACGCTGAACACACATGGTACATTTCTCCATTACCCCACGAGATCTAACAGTAACATCAGGATTCAATACCAATCGTGAAGTAGCATCTTGTGAAGGATTTACTTCGGCAAACTTGTCGTAAGCTTTGTAGTTAAACCAATTGAATCGACGAACCTTGAATGGGCAGTTATTCGCACAATATCGAGTTCCGATGCAACGGTTATAGGTCATTTGATTCAATCCTTCATTACTGTGTGTGGTAGCAGCAACCGGACAAACTGTTTCGCAAGGAGCGTGGTTACAGTGCTGACACATCATAGGCATGAATGTCGTTGTCGGATTTGAGTACTCAGGCTCCTCCATTTCACGGTATGTGTCAATGGCACCCATTCCCATTTCTTCACCTTTCTCCAAGCTCATTTCGGATGAGTAGTAGCGGTCGATACGCATCCAGTGCATATCTCTTCCTCTCCTTATTTCATCCTTACCCACTACAGGAACATTGTTTTCTGAATGGCACGCGGTAACACATGCGCTGCAACCAATACAAGTCGATAGGTCGATAACCATCCCCCAGTGGTGACCCACACCTTGTACAGTGTGGTCTGCCCAAAGGTCAATCTTGTCTACATCCTTTTTCGTCAATTCGCCGTCCTCATGCACTACGAGACGGTGTGGCTTATTGTAAGCTTCTTGCGGCTCGTTTTTGAAAACGGCCAAGGAAGTCTCTTTTAAAACAGAGTCACGCCCCATAATGGTATGCTGAACCTGTGTAGTAGCAATCGGATACTCTCCTCCTGCAGCCTCAATAGTAGCTCCACCGGCAAAGTAGTTCATGTGTCCATTGGCTACGCTCACAAAACTGTAAGCATTGGTGCCGATCGGAATCTTCTTCCCATCATCATCCATGTCATACCCGCCATATTGCTTGGTGCGGTAGGCTGCCTTTCCAATATTTTCTCCGTTCGAGCCTCTACCGTAACCTACTGCGATAGAAACTGTTCCTTGTTTCTGGCCTGGTTGAGGAACTACGGGAAGCGTTTCGCTCACTCCATTCACTGTTATAGTGGCAGTAGAAGCAGGAAGCTCTTGACCCAAATGCATATTGAATCCCATTGACTCAACATCTGCAGGGTTCATGGCAATATAGTTGTCCCAAGTCACTTTTGAAATCGGATCAGGCATCTCTTGCAGCCAGGGATTGGTAGCGTGAGATCCATCTCCGATACCTGTATTGGCATAAACGATTAGTTCGAAGCCATCTGCTGCCTTTCCCTTTCCTGCCTTTCTAGCTGAAGCAGAAACCACATCCATATTAAGTTCGGGCACCTCAACCATTTCTGAAAGGGCCACATCTACAGAACCATTTCTCACCGCATTAAACCAGAAGTCTTCAAAAAGCAATCCTTCGGCTCCTAAACCAGTCATGTACTCTCTCCAAACACCTTTAATGAACTCACGGTATTCGGTTGTATCATCCGTCCAAGCTAAAATGCTTTCTTGGTGCTGGCGAGTATTGTATAATTTACCAATTGTTGGCTGTGCGAGCGCATAGTGTCCCGTTACCGGATAAAAGTCGTTCCAAGATTCGAGGTAATGATTATCAGGACTGATTACATCACAAAGAGTGGCTGTTTCGTCTTGCCACAAGGCAAAAGAAATACTCGTACCTACTTTCCCCAGGCCTTCCCTGAAAGCAGCAGCATTGGGCAAAGAGTAAGCCGGGTTAATCGAACTACCGATAATCAATACATCAACCCTACCTTGGTTCATCTCGTCAACAAGTGCAACAGTCGCAGCATCATCTCCTTGATTAAGGAAGATCTCTTTTGACGTACTTATGGTGTTGCCGTAATTCCCCAATAACGTGTTGATGGCATTAACCACTACTTGGTTATCCGGGTCGTTGCTTCCCGATACCACTAATGAGCGTCCTTTGTTTGACACAAGCTCATCAGCAGTCATCTTAATGGCGTTCATCGGAAGATTGTCGGTATTGACTGAAACAGAAGAACCACCTACCTTCCCGGCAATCTCATTGTGAAGGGCCACTAAGGCTCTTCCCTCATCAGATGGCTTGAGAGGCACACGAACATCAGCGTTTGATCCGGTCAAGGATAAGTTTGCCTCATAGTGGAAGTGCTTGCTCATCCAGTCGCCTGTAGGCTTTCTGTTCTTGGCATACTGTGCAACGTACTCTGTATGGAACAGCCAGTTATTCATAAAGTCAGCACCAAAACTGACGATGGTACGGGCTTTTGAGAAATCATAATCCGGAATCATGGACTTCCCGAAACTCATTTCGTTGGCCTTTCTAATTCCATATAATGAAAGAGGATCATAGTTCACTACATTCACAACTTCCTCGCCGTACTTCGCTTTAAAATTGTCAATCGCTCTTTGGGTAGACGGACTAATAATTGTCCCCATCAAGAGTGATATGTTCCCGCCTTTATCGCTTGCAGCTTGCAAAGCTTTAGACACTTTCGCATCAACTGCTGACCATTCAGCTGTTTCTCCGTCTATCATCGGAGCCTTCAACCGTTCTCCATCGTACAGACTGAGAACCGAAGAGTTGATTCGTGCATTAACGACTCCCTTGCTGAGGCCGTGTTTACTATTTCCTTTGATGTGAATAGGGCGCCCTTCGCGAGTCTTTACCATCACGCTGGCATAGTCTACCCCATCAAAGTAAGTCGAAGCATAATACGTTGGTATACCGGGAGTAATCTCTTCCGGCTTATTCACGTATGGAATGGAGTGAATAACCGGGGTCTCACAGGCCGCTACTGTAGCAGCTGTAACACTGAAACCCAAAAACTTCAGGAAGTCACGTCGATTGGTAGATGTCTTCGACAATTCAGTATCAGACAAAAACTCGTCAACAGATTGTTGTGCGGCAAATTCGTTCTGACTATTCTGCATGAACTCCGGGTTCTCCTGAAGCTCCTCGAGCCCGACCCAGTACTTCTTATCTTGTGCCATAAATCCCTTTACTCAACTATTAATAGTGACACTTGGCGCATTCCCAACCGCCCAGTTCTTTAGCGGTGATGGTCCCATCTTCCAAGTATTTTTTTAGTTCGTCTTTTCCGTTCTTTTTGAGACGTTCGTGAATCTCATCGTAATATTCATTGCCTTCCATTTTGACCTCAGTCTCTAAATGGCAATTGATACACCATCCCATTGTGAGCGGCGCGTGCTGGCCTGCAACTGTGTATTCAGCTTGAATTTCTCCATGACATTCCTGACATTCAATTTCTCCTACGACGTAATGCTGAGCGTGGTTAAAATAAGCGTGATCAGGAAGGTTGTGAACCTTTACCCATTTGATCGGCTTCTCTTCGCCCGTATATTCTTGATTGTCCATGTCCCAACCCACAGCTTCGTAGATTTTCATGATTTCGGCTGTTCCCTCGTCACTTCTACCTTGGTTAATACCCTTGTGGCAGTTCATACAAATGTTAGCTGAAGGAATACCTGCGTGCTTACTCTTTAAAGCACTGGTATGGCAGTATACACAGGCCACTCCATTTTCACCGGCATGAAGGGTATGATTAAATGCGATTGGCTGCTCAGGTGTATATCCCTGGTAGACCCCAACACCCATTAATGCCTCATAACCACTCACGGCCAAGTAAACTACAACTAGAATACTCACTATAGAAACAAAAACTTTGTTTTGCCATAGCCAGATTTTGACTTTATCACCAAAGGACATCTCCGGCTGAATCTCCATTCCTTCTGCGGCAAGCATTGAATTTTGAAGCTTGTTCAATGAAGAACGAACGCTCCAAAGTGAGAAAATTAAAATGAGGAGAATAAACAACACAATGAGTAACCATGTGGTATCGAGACCGCGATCCACAGTTACAGGAGCAAGCTCAGGCCCTTTAGGGGTCTCTCTTACGGGTGGCTCCCAGTTTTTTACATAGTCCAGGATGGCGGCAATCTCTTCATCATTGACTGCTTGCCCGGGCATCAACCCACCTTTCGGAAACCACTCATTGTAGAGATTCTTTACGTACGAATCTCCTGTTTCAAGGGCTGCATTTGGATTCTTAATCCATAAATAAAGCAACTCTTCTTTCCCGGCCCAGCGCTCCTCAACTCCTTTCAGAGCGGGCCCTGTCATATTCTGATCTACTTTATGACAAGAAGAACAGTTTGCCTTAAATAGTTTCTCGCCGTCCTGGGCAGAAACCTCACCAACACCTGCAAAAGCCGCTACAAGTAGGGCTGCTAAAAATATATTAAAAGACCTTTTCATCTTTTCTGAAAACTGCATCATATCTACAATTGAGCTTAGATAAATAGCCGCAAATTTTTCGGCAAAAATAAGAGAAAGGAGTTTCGATGCCCCCTTTATGTCATAAAATTGTCATGGTCTGAAATAATTTAAAATGATTCTAAATAACCAATCGTATTAAAGAAAGAGGGCTGAATGTAGGTCAATTTTATACAAATGATGTGTCGAATTCCGTTGGCTTGGACTGAGAGGAAAATATTGGTCTTAAATTTGCCAAAGAATCAAATGTATGTCAAAGACTATTTTACTCTCAATCCTCATTTCAATAGCTTGTATTTCAACATCTCATGGGCAAGATGAAGATGCTCAATTGAAAGAGCGGATCTATTCCAGAGATTACCGAACGAGCAAAGATTCGTTGGAGCAGAAGAACCTACCGGGTAAAATTACGGTGATTGAAGATGAGCGAATAACTGAATTGGACAAGCTAAAAAAAGAATACCCGGGACTGCAAGACGGTTATCGCGTTCAGATTTTCTTTGGCAAAAGAAAAGAAGCACTAGAACAGAAAGCCAAGTTTACCAAAATATATCCTGAGCTACCTGCATACATTTCTTACTTGGCACCAAATTTTCGTCTGCGCGTGGGCGATTTCCGAAGCAGAACAGAAGGAGAAAAACTCAAACAAGAAATTGAATCAGAGTTTCCCGGATGTTACTTGGTTAAAGATAAAATCGAGCTTCCATCCTTAATTAAGGATGATGCAAAAGAAGAGGAAGATTCTAAAAAGGACTAGTCGTCCAATGTTTGTTTCACTTCTACTTCCTCGTATGCTTCGATAATATCTCCTACTTTAATGTCGTTGAATTTATTCACGTTCAAACCACATTCGTAGCCTTTGGACACTTCCTTCACGTCATCCTTGAATCGCTTCAAGCTTCCCAGCTCGCCACTGTAGACTACAATACCATCGCGGATAACACGGATCATATTGTTTCGGTTCAGCTTTCCATCGGTCACGAAACAACCCGCAACCGTTCCCACTTTTGAAATTCGGAATGTCTCTCGAATCTCGGCGTTTCCAACGATCTTTTCTTCAATTTTCGCAGAAAGCATACCTTCCATAGCATCCTTGATTTCTTCGATGGCTGCATAGATAACCGAGTAGATTTTGATTTGAATCTCTTCTTTCTCTGCTATTCTTCGAGCACCACCCGATGGGCGTACTTGGAAACCAACGATAATCGCATCAGAAGCTGTTGCTAAAAGAACATCGCTTTCGGTAATCTGACCTACGGCCTTGTGAATAACATTTACCTGAATCTTGTCGGTAGAGAGCTTTTGAAGTGAATCACTCAATGCTTCCACAGAACCATCCACATCACCTTTGATGATTACGTTCAATTCCTTAAAGTCTCCAATTGCAATTCGACGACCGATCTCATCAAGCGTAATATGCTTCTGAGTTCGAACACCTTGCTCACGCCATAACTGTTCGCGCTTAGTAGCAATATTTCGCGCTTCACGCTCATCCTCCATCACGTGGAAACGATCACCCGCATTAGGGGCACCACTGAGACCGAGCATTGAAACGGGCACTGAAGGGCCAGCTTCTTTGATATTCTGATGACGTTCATTCATCATGGCTTTAACACGGCCGGTATGCTGACCTGCCAATACCACATCCCCAACTCGCATTGTTCCTGCTTCGACAAGAAGAGTAGTAACATACCCTCTACCTTTGTCCAAGGTGGATTCGATTACTGTTCCAATGGCTCGTTTCTTCGGATTTGCTTTTAATTCTAGTAATTCGGCTTCCAGAAGTACTTTATCCAGAAGCTCGTCAATATTTGTTCCTTTTTTGGCAGAAATATCTTGGCTTTGATACTTACCTCCCCAATCTTCAACCAGAATATTCATTTGAGCAAGCTGCTCTTTAAGTTTTTCAGGATTCGAATCGGGCTTATCAATTTTGTTAAAAGCGAAAATCATCGGAATCCCTGCGGCTTGTGCATGATTGATAGCCTCTTTTGTTTGAGGCATCACGTCATCATCAGCGGCAATAACGATAATCGCTAAGTCCGTAACTTGAGCCCCACGCGCACGCATCGCGGTGAAGGCCTCGTGACCGGGAGTATCTAAGAAAGTGATCTTTTTACCATCATTTACCTCAACGCTATATGCGCCAATGTGCTGTGTTATTCCCCCGGCTTCACCTGCTATTACATTCTCTTTACGAATGTGGTCAAGCAGCGAAGTTTTACCATGGTCAACGTGTCCCATTACGGTAACGATCGGAGCACGCGGCACAAGATCTTCGGGTTTATCTTCCTCAGTTTCTATTGACTCCTG
>CAZKXG010000152.1:0-8850 GCA_964556465.1 uncultured Cryomorphaceae bacterium
AATTGAGGCCGAAGTAGAAGGTAAAGTGGTTAAAGTATTAGTAGACGATGCCACTCCTGTTGAATACGATCAACCTCTATTCTTGATCGATCCGTCTTAATCAAACCGAAACTTATGTTTAAGAAGATCCTGATTGCCAATCGAGGTGAGATAGCCTTGAGGGTCATTCGTACCTGTAAAGAAATGGGCATTAAAACGGTAGCTGTTTACAGCAAAGCCGATGCCGATAGCCTTCCGGTGAGATTTGCCGATGAGGCCGTTTGTATAGGCCCCGCTCCGAGTTCCGAATCTTATTTGAAGATCCCGAATATCATCGCTGCTGCAGAAATTACCAACGCCGATGCCATCCATCCAGGGTATGGATTCCTTTCTGAAAACGCTAAATTCTCACGGATTTGTGGAGAAAACGGCATCAAATTCATTGGTGCCAGTCCTGAGCAAATCGAAGGAATGGGAGACAAAGCAACAGCCAAATCCACGATGTTGGCGGCAGGTGTCCCTTGTGTTCCCGGTTCTGAAGGCCTCCTTAAGGATGGAAACCATGCCCGTAAAATGGCCAAAGAAATCGGCCTTCCTGTTATGATGAAAGCCACTGCCGGTGGTGGTGGAAAAGGAATGCGAGTGGTTTGGAAAGAAGAAGAAATTCAAAAGCATTTCGAAGATATTCAAAGAGAGGCCTCAGCTGCATTTGGTAACGATGGCATCTACATGGAGAAATTCATCGAAGAGCCACGCCATATCGAGATTCAAGTGGCAGGTGACCAGTTTGGCACCTTCTGCCACATGAGCGAGCGTGACTGCTCGATTCAGCGTAGGCACCAAAAGCTGGTAGAAGAAACTCCTTCACCGTTTATGACGAAAGCCCTTCGTAAAAAGATGGGTGAAGCGGCTATTAAAGCGGCGGCAGCTGTAAATTATGAAGGGGTAGGTACGGTAGAATTCTTGGTGGACAAGCACCGCAACTTCTACTTTATGGAGATGAACACCCGTATTCAGGTGGAGCATACCATTACGGAAGAAGTGATAAATTTTGACTTGATTAAAGAGCAAATCAAAATTGCCGCCGGTGTACCTATAAGTGGTCAAAACTACGAGCCCAAGATGCACTCATTCCAGTGCCGAATCAACGCGGAAGACCCATTTAACGATTTCAGACCTCACCCGGGAAGAGTAGCAGATTACCATTCACCGGGCGGTCATGGAGTACGAATTGACACGCATGTGTATTCGGGGTATACGATTCCGCCGAATTACGACTCAATGGTTTCAAAGCTGATCGTAGTGGCGCAAACGCGTGAAGAGGCCATCAAGAAAATGCACCGCGCATTGAGCGAATACATTATTGAAGGGGTGAAAACAACGATACCTTTCCACATTCAGCTTTTCGAAGACGAGAATTTCAAGAAAGGGAACTTCACCACGAAGTTTTTGGAGGACTTCAAGATTAAGCCGGTTTAGGTTTTCATCTCATGAAATAGAAAAAGGCATCCGTATCAATCGGATGCCTTTTTTGTTTTTTAATTGATTGGTTCGGTCTCTACCTGCTGATGATCAATTTCCCTTCTTCAGAAAAATCCGATTCACTGCCCGTAACTCGATAAATATACATGCCGGAGGCCAGATTTGAAACGTCAATTGTTTTCAGATTTGCAGAAACCTGAGTGGTCATGACCCTGCGGCCACTTAGATTCATCAGATCTAAGGTGTAGATTATTTTCTCTTTTACAGTCTTCGGCACGCTTATTAAAACATTCACCTCATTGGATGCAGGATTGGGATAGAGCATAACTGTTGAGCGACTCGCAGAAGGGTCGAGTGCCTTATTGCTGAATGCCAGAGCACAAGATGAAAATGACAAATCAGACGGCCCATTGATGTATGTCCCGAAACCTGACGAGTCAACAAAGCTCTCTACGGGAATATTAAAAATGGCCGAATCGACTTCATAAGATATGCTGTCGTACAGAAATGAGAGATACCCTTGTTCCTTTGCATTTATTCCGTAGGAAATTACATCGATTACTTCTTCAATTAAAAATTGCTGTAAGGAGTCATGATCACAATAACTCAAATTAACCGCAATTTGAAGAGCAGATTCATCTTGGCCCAGTAATCTGAAAAGTGCCAATTTTTTTACTTCCAATGAAAACTGTCTCTTGTAATTCTCTTCGGTTTTGACGCTATCAGTAAAATGCATTAGCGTATTTACGTACTCTTGAATAGAAGGATCGAATGATGTCGAGTTATCTGCTCTAGAAATCAGACTGTCTGTAACCATTCCCTCTATTATGGTCTTGAACTGATCAAGTGATGTCCATCTTAAAAAAGTGACCAGGGAATCAATCGAATCATTTACAGATGCCAGATCGGCCGTGAGCAGTTCGTAGAATTTCGAACTTGCCAAAGCATCATCACCATTGAGAGAGTCTGCTGCTCTTGTTGTGGCAGATGCATCAGCGAGTGCCTCATCAAAAGGAACGTCTGTGAAATAGGTATCAGAACTAACCAATGGCATTGACACATTGCCGTTTTTGGCAGAATTATTATTTGATTTCGGGCCATCCGTTCGATCAAATTCACCACATGGGACAATTGTACCAATATCACTCGCTACAAACGAAATTTGACAATGGATAATATTCCCGCCTTGATTCAGAGACTCTATACGCACATCAAATAATGCAGGGTCAGGTGAGCCGGGAGTAGGAAAAGGTGGGCCTCCTGAATAAGGAGTCCATATATTTTTTGAGGCATTGACAGGACCCGGACAGTTTGGAACAGATGCACCTGTAGGAGTATAAAAATCCTTATCAAGCGTACCTTCAAAATTCATGAAAGAAATTGTATCCCAGGTTTTGACCCGAGGCCATCATTACCGTATTTAGCTTAGATGAGATGACACCTGCCTTGTTATCAGTAAAGTTTGAACACCTGAGGTTTAAACTGCCATACTCTTTTTCCACAGCTCCTTCCACCAGCGCGCCATCGCTGTTTATAAAAGTAGAATTGGTGATATTGAGATTTGTAAAAGAGTAGTCCCTGACTCGATAATTGTCAAAGGTCGAATTCAAAATCACGTTGGACAAAGAGCCGGACACACTTTCTAAACCGCTGCCCCAAGAGCCTCCGTCAAGGCTGGAGTCTAAAATCTGGTAACCCTGCCCCCAAACGGTAACGCTACTCAGAATTTCACTACTTCTGATATATAACTTGCCGGTGTTTAAAAAATGAAGTTTCGCATCAATTGGAACTGAAACTTGGCAATCTTGAAAAAGGCAAATATTAAATGGTACCACTCCGCGAGGTGTACCGCCGCCTATAGGATGTAGCTTACAATCGTAAAAGTAGGCTCGATCCAGTGCGTTTATTCTCGCGTCATGTTCCATCTCAATTTTACCATCTCGAAAAGTGATTTTATCAAAAGGAACTGAACTTGTAATGGAATAGTCTCCGTTTTCTACATCGCCGTTCCACTCCCACAGGTCAGCACTCTCTTCCATGAGCAAAACCAGATCATTGTGGTCTTCTCCTCTTAAATAGATTTCGGCATTGGTTCCCGCGGCGAAGCGCTCTCCCCAATAGCCTTCTTTTAGTAAGCGAATGTACCCGCTCTCTGTACCTTGATAGGTAAAACCAAAGATGGCGTCGTCTCCCACATAGGTGAGTCCACTAAGTGCCAGCTCGGCATCATTTCCATTGAGTTCGATAGAGGCATTCTCTTCAAAGCGAAGCAGACCACCGTCTTTGATGGTGACTTTACCGCCGTCCATTACGCGGAGGGTACCACCGTTGAGGCGGAGTTCAGCGCCTGAGTCGATTATGAGTTGGGAGCCTTTCCTAACTTCGATTGTTCCGCTATTTAACTCTATCCATGAGTTATCGCGGGCGGTGAGTATCGCAAATTTTGTCTCATTTTCTCCTATTCTCAAACTACCATTGTCATTTATTCTCAATCTCCCAATTCCACTACCACAATTGCCCGTTAATTCAATCGCCAAATTATTGGCTTGATTTGTAGGATAGGAGGTATCATCAATGACATTGACTCTTCCGCTGCAATTAATACAAATTCCACCATCTTCCGTTGATGTTGAACCTATTGTTATGAGCCTTGTTATCCGATCTCCTGTTTCTAGTTGCTCATTGTTTGCATCTCCCAGACCAAAATTGAACGTAAAGTCATTTATTGTACTGTATATGTTGACATTATAATCGGGGGTAATGAATTCAGAAAAAGGGAAAATATTACTAGGTGTTAAATCAAGATGACTTTCGTTTGAGGGAGCATCTGCCAAAGTAGGATATTTGGTCGCATCAAGTACAAAGGCCTTGTCAAAGTCTTGACTATCTCCATTCAAATAAGTGTTTGGATCAAAAGCCGTGGATGGCGAGTGTTTAAGTTCGGTAATGTTAAGTGCACTAGCGGTAGGTATAAAATTAAAGGAGGGATGAAAGAACTCGACGCATGGTGCATAGGCGTTGGTTACGGCATCTGCTAAGAAGCCACCACTGCCAAAAGAGGCGTATGGATACTTCCCGCCTTGTTCTCCATCATACGAATAAACTGTCTTAGCTTTTGTTTCATATTTTTCCCATTGCAAGGGAATAAATAAAAAGAAGACTCTGGCCCACCTTCTGTAAATTCTAAATTCTTGTGTGGTATATCCCGGCATAGCATCAATATCCATCTCAACTTGGGCAAACAGACCAAGCTTCGCGAATAAAAAAGCCCCCGCAAGAAAACCCGCGCCATTTATAGCAGCATCCCCCAGGTTGTTATCAACATTGACCAAACACCCGGTAGCATTGAAAGAATTGAGGTCAATATCGAGCAGTTCCACTTGACTACCAAAGCCCTGATCGTTTCCTGAACTGTTACCTTTAGCTATGGCGATATTCTTAACCGTTCTTTGTGGCATTCCCTGAGCTGCTAAAATATCTTGAAACGCTAGGTAAGTAGGACCATGACCATAGACTAGAGGTTCGTAGCCCTCACCGCTATAGTAAAGCATTTGCCTTGCGGCAGGACTGAACAAAACATCGTGTGCTTCCTGAATAGCATCGATACCATCAGTTACATCAAAACCCAAAAAATCGTATGATTCAGCGTCCAGTACACTTGCGGTAAGCCCCCTCGGGATATTTGCACCAAGATGCGGTGAGTCTACACTCACGTAGTAGCTTACATCATGAGGAGGCCCGGTACCTGCATCTTCATCATCTTCCATATACGTTAAGGCTAGACGGGCCACGATTCCGCCCATGCTGTAGCCTACAAGAGTATTGGGATATGAACTGCAATTGGCCGCTTTTTGTCCATTTACCCACTTGATTACTTCCATCAAGGTTTGGGCATTGTACACGATATTGCCCGCTCCTTGCTCGAAATCGACATAAATGATGTCGTAATTATTGGCTTGAACCTCGTCTAAAATAAGATAACCAGTAGTTGGAAATGTTTCAAATTGATATTCTAACCATGATGGATAGAGATCATCCCTATCAGTAAGTGAAGAATTATTGTAAAGCCGATTATAGTTCAAATCCCCAAATTCGGATGGATTAAACCCTTCCACGTAGATGTAAGGTTTCCGTATTTCACCTTCATTGTTGCAGCCATAGTCTATTTTAATCCACGAACCGTGTTCTGAAATTGAGGGATGTGCTATATATACTGAGTCGGGTACGCCATCAATAGATTTCGGTTGATCGCTACCGTCACTGTTTAAGGTAAATTTAGAGGTAGCATAATTGAAACTACCGTCGGTGTAAGTGAGCTTAAGCTTCAGCCATTTCACCCCGTATTGGGAATAGGTTACTTTAATCTTCGTATTTAACGCCACCGTTTGAAATCCTGAACCCCTTCCAAAATCCACTTCCACGTTCGATAAAGTCTTGGAAGTATTGCTGATAATGAATTCCGAATTCATTTGAAAATCGACCGAAAGATCGTCCTGCCAGCTACTCTTTCGCGGGCTAAAAAGACACAAGCTGATGGGCTTCGTATGGAGTCTGGGTGCGGCCTGAAACATCATATAGTTGATCATTCACCAAATTGAAGGAGTTGAAGAAAAGAACAGAATCTTTAATCAATCTGTGGTAGTTTACATCCATCACCATCAATGGCACGATGCCTGAATCGACCAAGGCCAAAGCCTGGGGCTTCCAAGTGCTCAAAGCGGCCAGTGTATTGGCAGTAGCTACATTTCCTGTGTACATGGCTGCGTATTGCAGCCACCAGTCGTCAAAGCTAAAAATAGTATCGGCGTTGACAGTTCCATTGTAAGTGTCTGGGCGGGCAGTTTGGGCACCACGGTCAAAGAGTATACCTGAAGTTACTTCCGTAAAGTCTAAGTTTTGTGTCAATGCCACCATTTGCGAATCCAACGGATTGGTGACTTGGGCAAAGGTTTGGCTAAGGCATAGGAGTGCCAGGCATAGTATTCTGATTTTCATAGTAGTTTAAAGGTTAGAGTTGAAAGTTAAAATAGTTCATTACCAAATATTAGGAACCGCAAACCGGAATTGGCCTTCAGTAATTTCATAAATTGTTTCTAGCGAATCATGGCCTACAGTAAAGGCAAATCTTCCTTCAAAATTTCCAAATTCTCCTTGTCCATCATTTCGAGGACTGAACTCTGCGATATCAATATATCCTGATTGAAGCTGGTCATAGAAGCCATTTAATGAAAGAACACGAGTATAGATTGGAAAACATGAATCAGCCACAAGTGTGTCAGTCAAGTCGAAGTATCCTGTTATTGGAGTAATTCCTTCAAATCTTAGATTTACAGCCTCACTTGTTTCGCAATTAGTCCCACCTGCGACGAGGTAACTATCGTCCAAACCAACCGATCCTTCAGGATAATAATAGAATGTTTTGCTGCTGCAATTAAAGCTTCCTTCCGTTTCAAAACGTTCGCCGTTTACCAAACAGGTAAAATAGTCGCCTGAGCGAGGTGGAGTCCAATCGTTGTCACCATCCTTATTACAGGACGTTGCAAAGGCAATTAGGAAAAGGCTTAGTAAAAATGCGTGTAGCTGTTTCATAGCTCGTAGTTTTTACTAAAGATAGTGAATTCAGTGGGATTGGGTATTATGAAATGATTAAGATGTTTTCTTGTCCGTAACGCAAGCAGCCAAAGTCTGAGGCTTCCAAGTGCTCAGAGCGGCCAGCGTATTGGCAGCAGCTACATTTCCTGTGTACATGGCTGCGTATTGCAGCCACCAGTCGTCAAAGCTAAAAATAGTATCGGCGTTGACAGTTCCATTGTAAGTGTCTGGGCGGGCAGTTTGGGCACCACGGTCAAAGAGTATACCTGAAGTTACTTCCGTAAAGTCTAAGTTTTGTGTCAATGCCACCATTTGCGAATCCAACGGATTGGTGACTTGGGCAAAGGTTTGGCTAAGGCATAGGAGTGCCAGGCATAGTATTCTGATTTTCATAGTAGTTTAAAGGTTAGAGTTGAAAGTTAAAATAGTTCATTACCAAATATTAGGAACCGCAAACCGGAATTGGCCTTCAGTAATTTCATAAATTGTTTCTAGCGAATCATGGCCTACAGTAAAGGCAAATCTTCCTTCAAAATTTCCAAATTCTCCTTGTCCATCATTTCGAGGACTGAACTCTGCGATATCAATATATCCTGATTGAAGCTGGTCATAGAAGCCATTTAATGAAAGAACACGAGTATAGATTGGAAAACATGAATCAGCCACAAGTGTGTCAGTCAAGTCGAAGTATCCTGTTATTGGAGTAATTCCTTCAAATCTTAGATTTACAGCCTCACTTGTTTCGCAATTAGTCCCACCTGCGACGAGGTAACTATCGTCCAAACCAACCGATCCTTCAGGATAATAATAGAATGTTTTGCTGCTGCAATTAAAGCTTCCTTCCGTTTCAAAACGTTCGCCGTTTACCAAACAGGTAAAATAGTCGCCTGAGCGAGGTGGAGTCCAATCGTTGTCACCATCCTTATTACAGGACGTTGCAAAGGCAATTAGGAAAAGGCTTAGTAAAAATGCGTGTAGCTGTTTCATAGCTCGTAGTTTTTACTAAAGATAGTGAATTCAGTGGGATTGGGTATTATGAAATGATTAAGATGTTTTCTTGTCCGTAACGCAAGCAGCCAAAGTCTGAGGCTTCCAAGTGCTCAGAGCGGCCAGCGTATTGGCAGCAGCTACATTTCCTGTGTACATGGCTGCGTATTGCAGCCACCAATCGTCAAAACTAAAGATGGTATCAGCACTGGTACTTCCATCATATCCGTCCGGGCGGGCAGTTTGGGCACCACGGTCAAAGAGTATCCCCGAGGTTACTTCCGTAAAGTCAAGATTTTGGGTCAACGCTGTCATTTGCGAATCCAACGGATTGGTGACTTGGGCAAAGGTTTGGTTAAGGCAAAGTAGCGCCAAGACGAGCATTCTGTGTTTCATAGTAATTTAAGGTTAGGGTTTGTAGATAGATGCTAGGGAGTAAAATGTTTTCTTACCAAATATTGGGTACTGAGAACCTGAATTGTCCTTCCGTGATGTTTATAACAGTATCAATAGTATCGTGCTTGACAGTAAATTCGAAAGTTCCTTCAAAAGTGCCGAATTCTCCTTGACCACCATCCCTAGGAGAAAATTCGGTAATCTCTATATAGCCTGATTGAAGCCGATCATAGAATGTCAGGGCCTGGGCATAAATAGGGAAACTCGAATCGGCCAAAAGCGTATCGTTGAAATCAAAATAACCCGTTGTAGGGCTGAGTCCACTGAACCTTAAGCCGACTGCCTTACTGGTTTCGCAATTTCTGCCACTTGCCAATAAATAACTATCGTCCAAACCAACCGATCCTTCAGGAT
>CAZKXG010000153.1:0-8800 GCA_964556465.1 uncultured Cryomorphaceae bacterium
TATTTGAAAACACTGCCTGAGCAGCCATTGACTTTTACAATCGACGAAGCTAGCTTGGGAATCGAGATTTCCAGTAGCTATGGTAAAAGTAAAGTAGCAGGCTTCTCAGCCGATGAATTTCCGAGAAATCCGGAGATGGATGATGCTTCCGGTGTCACCATTCCCTCAGATGTGATTTCTGAAGCAATTCACAAAACCATCTTCGCTACTGGAAATGATGACCTCAGACCGGTGATGTCAGGTATCTTCTGCGAGTTTTCGAAAGATGGTCTGCGATTCGTTGCTACTGACGCGCATAAATTGGTTCGCTACACGCGCACCGATTCAAAAGCCGATAAGAACTCAACGTTCATCATTCCAAAGAAGCCATTGAACTTGCTGAAAGGTGCTTTGGGAAATACAGCTTCTGATATTCAAATGGATTTCAACGACACCAACGTGAAAATTTCTTTTGACGATACGGTGATGATCGCTCGATTGATCGATGGAAAATACCCTAATTATGAGGCGGTGATACCAAAGGACAACCCGAACAAGATGTTGGTGGAGCGCACTGCCCTTCTCGGATCTATTCGACGTGTTTCTATTTTCTCAAACAAAACGACCCACCAAGTTCGACTTCGCATCAGCGGTAGCGAGCTATCTGTTTCTGCCGAAGATCTCGATTTTGCCAATGAGGCAAATGAGCGATTGACGTGCAGCTACGAAGGTGACGATATGGAGATCGGTTTCAACAGTCGATTCCTGATTGATATGCTCAATAACTTGGATACGGCTGATGTTCAGCTTCAACTGAGTGCACCAAACCGCGCGGGAATTCTAGTTCCGATGGGATCAGACAACGAAGGAGAAGACATCCTGATGTTGGTGATGCCGGTGATGTTGAATGCGTAGATTTAAACTGTATTAGGTATTGAGTATTAAGATCAGCTCGGGCTTTTCGGCTTCTTCTAATTCTCTACATCTAAATAAGTCTTACTTGATTTAAACCCCGATCCTAGATTTTCATCCGATGGGTGAACCGTCACCTGTTCTGGTTTGTGTAGTCAGCGTCACCACACCCTCATCGGTGTAAACCCCCAATATCAGGCATTCGCTTTTAAAGTCTGCTATTTGCTTGGGAGGAAAATTGACCACGCAAATCACTTGATTTCCAATTAAGTCATCAGTATCATAAAGCTCGGTGATTTGAGCACTCGTTTTTCGAATACCTAAATTGCCGAAGTCAATATGAATCTTGTAAGCGGGCTTGTGCGCCTTTTCAAATGGAATGGCATCTACAATGGTGCCTGTGCGAATGTCCAACTTCTCGAAATCTTCCCATTCAATAAGCGGTTTGATGCGCATGGTCGATTTGGGTTTGATTCAAATGTAAGCTAAAATCATCTTGGACTTCAATTTTTGCATGTCCGCTGTGCGCCTTAGAAGGTAAAGCCGACGGACCCATAGAAGCTTCGGATCGTAGCCGGAATAATTCCAGGGCCCGGGTAGCTTTCGGCCCTGCGGGTGAAGTAAGAATCGTTCGTGAGATTATTCACTCCCGCCGAAAACTTGAAGCGATTCGGTTTGTATTCAACCGAAAAATCCATGACATAATAGGATGGAACAATCCCTGTCAACGCATTGGGGTTGAACGTCGAATTGGTAGCATCCGAGAACTGCTCTCCCAAATAGGAAAACTGATAGGTCGCTTTGAGCATTTTCCACTTATAGTTAAGCCCCGTGCGCAGCATCACACTAGGCACGTACTCTACTTGCCGGCCTTTTATGGCCGTTATGTCCGACTCGATGTAAGTGGCATCGGTCAAAGAGAAGTTGACAAAAAGAGAAAGATTTGAATTTTCACAGTTGGTATGGAACAGGTTCCAAATGTCGATTTCGGCGAAAGACTCGATTCCGATGTGCCGTGAGTTGCCGATGTTGGTTCGGAAGAGGGTAGTGCTTCCGGGTAGTTCAAATAACCCTATTCGGTCATTGTACCGCATGAGGAACATACTCACGTCAAGGCTAAGCCAATCTCCAATTTCACCGCGAATACCGATGTCGGCATTGTATCCGTTCTCGTCGGTGATGAGGCTGTCCAATTGAAAATTTGGATTGACCACCCTCAGGTCGCTGAAGGTGATGGAGCGGAAATTCTGAGAAATATTTCCATAGAGATTCAAATTCTCTTTGAGGTCGTAGCTGACGCCAATACCAAAAAGAGGAAAAGTTCGTGTGGTGGAGGAGGCGTCTTCATTGACTGTCGAAGAGATAAGGTTGCCCGCAAAATCAAAGCGATTGAGCTTCCAAGTCCCCTCGGAATCCGTTCGAATGTGCTCCACCCTCAATCCTGCCGTCAGGCTGAGCTTGGATGTGATATGAAGGAGGTTCTCCACAAAAAACGCATAGTTCTGGCTCGGGAACTCATAGTCAAACTCTTCCGGATCATTAGGATTGAGAAATTCGAAGTCCGGCGTGTCGGCATTGTTTGCGTCTCCTTGCATACGGTCCGTCATTCCATTGTAGTAGCGAGCGCCTACCACCATTGCCGAATGCTTTGTGCCGAGCTTGTACCGGTGGAGCAGTCTGGCCTCTGAGCCAAAATTTCTGAACTCATCTCGAATCAGCGTTCTGTTTTCATTCGGGTTATCCGGTACTCCGATTTGATCCAAATTGCCTAGCGCATTTCTCGAAGAGATCAAACCAAACGTTCGGATGTTCAGTTGTGTCATGCTCGAGAACTGGTAGTCGATTGTTTGGGCAAACAAGTTCCAATTGACGTTGAACCAATTTCGATCTCGGTTGGATTGTTCCAAGTTTCCCGAAAAGAACTGCTCGTCTGTCAAACCACCGGGCTGTTGCGCTTCATACGCCATGTAAGAGTATTCGAAACCCAGCTTCAGGCGGTCGGTTACTTGGTAACCTATTCGTGCAAAGGCGGTGTGTGCTTCGAACCTGGAACTCTCGCGCCAACCGTCACCTCGGCGGTATTGGTAATAGCCGTAGTAGTCCAGTTTATCTTTTGTTCCACCCACGCTCACGAAGGAATTCCAAAGGCCGAAGGAACCCGCGGCTTGTTCCACATTGAGTTCGAAAGGTTTCTTAGGTGCGTCCTTGAGTTTGAAATTGAGCATTCCGCCAAACTGAGTTCCGTATTGGAGTGAGGCGGCGCCTCTCACTATTTCAATTCGATCGACTGCTTGGAGAGCCGGCATGTAATAGCTTTCGGGGTAACCCAAAGCATCGGCACTCATATCGTAGCCATTCTGGCGCGTATTGAAATTGGCGGTACGGCTTGGGCCAAGTCCTCTGGCGGCAATATCCAATTGAAGGCCCGCAAAGTCGCTTTCCCAAATGTTCAAGCCCGGAACTTTCGCGAAGACTTGTCTGGCATTGTTCGAAACGCGGTTGGCGGCAAAGTCATCGAGGATGATCACTTCGTTTTTCTTGGCTTCGTATATTCCCATCCCATCGATAGAGCGCATTCGGGTCATACCGTTGGTCGGATCGACTTCCGATTCAATTTCGAATTCTGCGAGTTCTGTAGATAGCACTACGAGAGAGAAGTCGATCAAAGTATCTTTTGTGAGCGAGATTTCGATCGATTGTGATTTCATCCCCAAGCTAAAAGCCTCAATGTTGTGTTTGCCAAGAGGCAGAGCCATCGAGTAGCGTCCGTACTTGTCAACACTGGTTTGTAGATTCAGGGCACGCACAAAGACCATCGCATCGCTAATGGTTCGCTCTTTACTCTGGTCGAATACCGTTCCTGATATTTCTGCAGTTTGTCCTAAAACAATTGCAGACATCATGATGCTCCATATGAAAATCGCCAATCTGCTCACCTCAGTTGCTCGTCTTCAAATGGGTTAATCCAGTCTTTGTGAGCCCACCCATCGGTTTTTGTAGTCAAGTCAACAGTTGGATCGATCAAGAGTTGAGCAGGCCGCGCATTAAGCGTCACCCATACTTCAGCTCGCACTTCGGGATCTTTCACCCCTTTGTTTTCATAGTGTTCTTTGAGCAAATGAGCGTATTGAAGAATGAGATCGGGCTGCATAGCCATTTGTTTCTCTTGATGGGAGTTGAGAAACTCGTGATTCACCACCGATCCTTCTCTGCCTGTTTCACGGTCTTTTACATAAAACGTCGGTACCCTTCTTCTGTCCAGAATAGATTTCCAGGGTAGAGCATATACCTCCAAGGAAAGAGAAATTGAAATACAAAGAAGATCATCAAAAAGGGGAGGAGGAGGGTTGATTTTTTTGTCTTTGGCAATGAGTTTTGTGCTATTGATGTTTCTTGTTTTGAGTTCCCGAATAGTTTGGAGAGCCCTAGAATAATTCGCTCGTGAAAAGAATCGGAAAAGAAAATGGTAACGGCAAAGATCATGACGATGGGGAAGACTCCTATTTGAAACAGTATTCCCGTCAACGTATGGAAGATCACCACGGCGATGTAAGCTAGCCATCTCGTTTTTTTGAAGAGCAGCCCGAGAATAATGAAGGTGTCGAAGAGCATACCGATCCAGCTGAAAACGTAGGCGGTGAATTCGTACTCAAAGAATACTCCGATCACGGGGATACTCGATTTGGCAGGTAGCCAGATGGCAAGAGGCAAGGCTTCAAAGAGCCAATCGGCATTGATTTTGGCCAAGCCCGCGTAGATGTAAACTATGGCAATCTGAATCTTGAAAACAAGAATGCACCACCTCCCGACCGTCTTTTGTTTTATCGACGGATTGCGTTTTGCATCCAAAGAAAAATAGCGATTGGCAGGGACCAGAATCATCAGGAAGGAGACGATGCTGACGAAGTAGTAATGGTTCAGATAGTAGGTGATATCGATCAATTCCACGTAAGTGAAACAAAAAAAGAAGAGCACTGTGAAAAGGCGGTAATACCAGCCGAGGACAATAGCCACACAGGCGATCGCCATGGTGCCGAATACTACGTACATTCCAATACCAGGCAAAGGCTTTACCCATTCAAACCCGAAATAGCTAAAGTGGAGTATAGGGTCGATGAGCTGTGTATCAACCCAGCCCATTGCCATGTAGCGTATGGTGCTAAAAAGCATAAGTAGCCCAAAGGCCATTCGGAATGAAACTAAAGGAGCAATCGATACCGATTGCTCCAAATAAGCTGTAAGCTTAGAATATGCGTTTCTCTTTTCGGTCAAGCCAGGTGGTTAAAGTCTTTTCATTTTGTAGTATGTCTGTTCCAAAGGGTTCAAGATCAAGGCTTGCGAAGCTGTGAAAATTAAGGAGTTTACATTTCGTAAATGACTGTTTTCAGAGCAAGCATAACGCAGATATTGGACTCTGTGAAGAGACAGACTTTAATCTCCATCGCCTGAGTTGAAAGTAATGCTGATCCCGAGTAAAGAACTCATGGAACTTTTGAAGTTTGACGTGTTCGACTGGAGCTCGTTTCTCAGGGTTTCTACCTCTTCACTTGAGATGTTTTCTGAGAGGGACCCTTCGGGCAAGTCGGCTATTGCTGCATCGATTTCGAAAATAGCCTCTGTGGTAGACTGAACTAGAGTAGGGCCTCCGATTACCGATTCCAAATACTCTTCAAATCCGATTAGCTCCATACCGCTGCGCGATCTGCCAAACCAAATGTTTTTAGAATTTTCGAAGTGCTCGGCAATTAATTCAGACGAAATCCCGCTGTAGTAAGCTTCAACCAAACTTCCATCGGCCGCAGGTTGACCCGCCGAAAGACCTGCAGGCAGCTCGACTTTGAAGTTTTTAATGTTTTCGTAATCCTTAATGAAGGCATTGTAGTAGAGCGAAATGGAGCTTCCCGCTGAAGTGCCGTCATTATTGATAAACGACTGTAAATACGATTCATTCCAATCGTCTACGATTGCATCGAATGAAAACTTCAATTCGTTTATGATTAGGAGCAAGTAATCTTTTCGGTTCTGATCAAAGCCCGCTACGATTTCTGCATCGGTCTGCCCATTTCCAAAGATGAGGTACTCGACTGCATAAAACCCTCTTACATCTCGATCAAAACTGTTTGGAAGATCGAAGTTGGGGTTTATCACGTTGGCTTCTATTTTTTCTTCACTTACTGGAAAAACTCCCAAAACACTGGCATAAGACCCAAGTAGTAATTCGCCCGGGCCGAATCCAAATGCCGAGCAGTGCTGATGGTCGATAACAGCTTCTTTCCATGCCGACCGCATTGTGATCAGATTTTCCTCATTCGTGTTTTCGGTGAATTCGATCGCCGCCTCTGAAAGAGCAGTGACGCTTGACTGCAATGATTCGAAATTGGGAATGATTAAATTAGTCCCGACACTTTCCAGCATGGACTTCCGATTGAAATTAGAGCCGGGAATATTTTCGTCGTCATCGCCATCATCACAAGATACCAGCACTACCGATACCAGAAGTCCCATGGCAATGTTTCTGAACGTTCTCATTATTTTGAATTCAATAGTCGTATTCATTCTTTTCTTCTAAATAATCGACTGCAGTGCGAAGTCTATTTTATCGACAAAGAGTTTCTTCAATTATGGATTGTTGTTGACATGAAATCCCGATACTTCTTCATTTGTGAATCCGTAAATAGATTGAATGTCATTTTGAATTTTATCCAAATTTGCAATGAGAGAGACTTCGTTTAAGAAACGATAGCTCTCAGGTATTTCGTTTTCAGGAGCCAATAGATCTACCAATATTTGATCTATTTCTTCATCCGTGATTTGTTTTTGGCCTAAACCCCTGAATCCATGTGTAAACCCGACGCCTTCGGCATAAGCATGAAGAGCATCTCCTAGCTTATTCTCTCTTTCTGCACCGCTCAGTTGAGAGGCCTCTTGCAATAGATTTTTAGTGGCTTCGCAGTAGAAAATTACCGTAGCAAAGTTTGATTTCTCCCAGTTGAGGAGGAAGTCAGTCAAAGCTTGATCGCGAATGCTATTAAAAGCACTTCCTGCTTCGATCGCGGTTTTGGCCGTGATCAAGTTCGTGCGTATGTCATAATAGAACCCTGTTTGCGCCTCGTGGTTGGACCTTCTGGCTGCGTACAATGCTGCAGCAGTGGTCGAGGCAGGATCAAAGGAAACCTCAGTTCCATAGATTTCTACCAGCCTGTCTATATCGCTTGCGTTAATGGTATCGGCGGTAAGAATGTTAAGGGCATGGTGGTACAGTGCTGCACCGAATGAACCCTTTTCAATCATCTGCTCCAGTTCCAATCCGTTTTCATCGAGCAGTCTTGTTCCCAGCAGGCCACCTTGTTCGCCAGGAGTCGGCGGGTCCATTGTGCCCGGATTTTGAAATGGAGTAGGCGAATTGGCCCCATTAACCAGCTCCATCAACCATTCATCTACCAGGTCGCTGTATCTTGGAAGAGTTACCGCTTCAAGGTTAATAGGATAAGGAATCGCTTCAATTGGCGTACCGCTTTGTGCATTTCCTTCTGCTTCATTCATAGCTGAAGCCAAATCCGATAATTCATTCATTACCGTATTTTCAGTTGCTACGTTGGCATCGTAGTTTGATGATAAATACTCTGAAGGTATTGTTAATTGAAATCCGGGTTTGTTGTCATCTTCATCATCATCGTTGCAAGATGTCAATGTCAAACCACCAAAGATTAAGATAGGGAGAATACGTTTTATCACTGCTTATTTTTATTTAAACTGATTCTTAATAACGGCGACAAATGTAGAAGCGGTGCGTAGTTTGGACAATACCTTTTTCAAGGTATTTTCCTTTTTACGGGTTTTTGATGCTTGCTTTCAGGTGTTTACGAAAGAGATTTCTATTTGGAAAAATAGTGTGTTAAATGAGCCATCTTTAATTGAGGCCTCACATTGGAATTGAACGTTGAAAACGGGATCAGATCCTGGTAAGTGGATCAAGGACCAATCAGATCAATTATCCTTTCGGACTTGATCGTTCTCCTCTTCTTTTTTATTCCAAGTCAAAAAGCTTGTCAAGTCGATATTGAAATACCTCAAGGATGCAATGAGAAGGGTAGCAGCTGCAAATTCATCAAGGTTGCCAATAATTGGAAGATTGTCGGGCAGCTCCCATATACCAACGGTAAAGTTGAGCAGATATATGCTGGAGATAGTAATCCCGACTATAGCTGTGACTTTCTTCATGGATGTAATTGCACAAAGATGACGAAATGTATTCATCATTATTGTGATGAGAATAGATGAGTCTGATTTTATCGAGAATGCAGAACGGGGTTCTCCTTTGATCAAAAAAAAGGCCCCGATAAATCAGGGCCTTCATTGGTTAAAATGATTGGTTATCCGAACAGATTCAAAAGCTTTTTCATCTCGCTCGGAAGAGTAAATCCATAATTCGAGCTGAAGATAGTATTCTTCGATGAACTATCAAAAAATAAACATCAATTAATATTTATAGTAGGTGGAATGGGTTTTTTTCTCAATAAGGTTTTCGTTTGAACGAAATGTAGAAACTAAAAAAAGACCCTTTTACAGGTCTTTTTTTGGTCGTTTAGATTGGGTTGCAGTGCTTTTCTATTTTTTAATATTGGTTCATTTTATTCGAATTGATGGAAGGAATGAACCCTCCCTGTCATTTGAAACAGGGAGGGTCTCTCTGTTCTTATTTTGAAATGATGAATTTGCCCATCATCACTTCACCTTCTTTAGTCAGTCTGAATAGATAGACTCCATTCGGTAAATCCGATCTGTTCATTTCAACTTTATAGGTCAACTCTCCTTTTACGAAACCGCTGTAGAGTTCGTCAACCCTTCGACCAGTCATGTCGAATACTTCGACAACGGCCATACCATCAGTCGCTGTTTCGAAGCTGAT
>CAZKXG010000154.1:0-4743 GCA_964556465.1 uncultured Cryomorphaceae bacterium
GAGCTAAGACCGTTCAGGCGTTGATAGATCCTGACGTTGATCCGAATGATTTAGGAAAGCCAGGGCATATTTTTCCTCTTAAAGCTAGAAGTGGTGGAGTGCTTAGACGAGCTGGTCACACTGAAGCTGCTATCGACCTTGCAAGGCTGGCAGGCTTTGAGCCTGCAGGTGTCATTGTTGAAATCATGAATGAAGATGGCACCATGGCGCGACTTCCCGAGTTGCGTAAAATTGCTGATCGCTTCAAATTGAAGTTGGTTTCTATCCAAGACCTAATTTCGTATCGACTGAAGCACGAGTCTTTGATTTCAAAAGATATTGCAGTTGAAATGCCAACTGAGTGGGGCGATTTCCAATTACACCTTTACACCCAGAAAACTACGGGAGAGAAGCATATTGCTCTGGTAAAGGGAGAATGGGATGAGAGTGAACCGGTGTTGGTTCGTGTGCATAGCAGCTGTGTAACGGGAGATATTTTCGGCTCTTGCCGTTGCGATTGCGGACCTCAACTGACTAGTGCCATGCAGAAGGTGGAGGAAGAAGGAAAAGGAATAGTCGTCTACATGAATCAAGAAGGTCGAGGAATCGGACTATTAAACAAGTTGAAGGCTTACAAGCTTCAAGAGCAAGGATTTGACACCGTTGAAGCCAATTTGAAATTAGGCTTCAAAATGGATGAACGGGACTATGGAGTAGGTGCACAAATTCTACGCGACTTAGGGGTTAAAAAGATGAGATTGATGACCAATAATCCAAAGAAGCGCACGGGCTTAGTCGGTTATGGTTTGGAGATAACCGAAATATGCCCTTTGGAAATTAAGGCAAACAAGCACAACCGCAGGTACTTGGAAACGAAGAGAGACAAAATGGGTCATTCTCTTAACTTGGACGAGGATACGCGTAAAACCTGATGAAGTTGAGGCGGTCATTGAAGTTTTTAACTTAGTCTCAAAGAAAAGCATCTCATTGCAATGACCTTTAAAGAAAAACAACGATTTTCACAGTGGTGGCTATGGGCCATACTGTTGTCACTGGTTTTTGTTGGTAGTTTAGGGGTATACCAACAAATCATCAAGGAGCAGCCCTTTGGAGACAATCCTATGTCAGATAGTGGTCTGATCATCTTTGCTCTATGCATGTACGCCCTGCCGCTTCTTTTCTTATGGATCCATTTGAAAACCGAGATAAATCGGGAGAAAATCAAATTTAATTTTGTTCCTTTTTTGTCCAAATCCGTTGAGTGGTCCGAAGTGAAGTCTGCAATTGTATTGGATTATGGTTTTGTCGGTGGCTGGGGGATATACCAAAGTTCCGAACATGGAACAGTTTACGCAACAGGTGGCAGGAAGGGATTGGCCATAACAACAAAAAATGGCCGAAAATTTGTCATCGGAACCCAAAAAGAAGCCGAACTTAAAACTTTTCTACAGGAAGGCGGCTTCCTTTAATTAATTTGGTTAAGGAACTTCTTCGACCTTGTCGTCCCTAAACAACTCCCCTACTTTTCTGAAGAATTCATCAATTGTATTAAAATCCTCTTGGTAAATTAATCCAACACCTTGCGTGTACATTGAGGTAGATGTTGAAAAAACTTCGTATGGATTGGTTTCGTTGAATACCTTCAATCTGATTTTTCCATCCTTAGTGAGCATATATTCTAACAGGAAATCTCCCAATATCCCGCTTTGACCCTGAGTAAACTGAGCTTCCGTAGTGTTTGTAACCCCAAAGCTTCCGCTCACCAGAAGTCGTTCGTCAAAAAGCTGAGTGCTCAAAGCCACAGCAATTTCCTGATTGGTAATTTGATCTCCTGGACGGTAGTTCAAACCAATATCAAACTCATTGCTGATTTCACTCAACCACCCGCTTAGTTGATTGCTTATAAACTCTGAAGTACTGGTATTAGTAAAAGCAGCAACACCTGATACGACTCCCGTACCGGCTTGCTCAGGAGCGGCTATGGCAATAAACTTATTGAGGATCAAAAGGGCAAACACCTGTTGATTGAGCTGATTGACACTACTCACCGCGCTTGCTAGCTGTATTCTTTCGTTTTCTGTGGCTTGAGGCAGTTCGATGTCAAACCCAATGGCAGGTGTTTGAAGTTTACCCGTAAGGGCCATAATCACGTTTACCAGTTCTCGAGAACGATAAAGCTCTCGATTTTCAATCATAATGGGGTAAAGTGGTGTGCGAACAGAATAAACTGCAGACAAATCTAAATCAGCGTTATAGGGATCACCATACCATCCGATGGTTCCGCCCGGCCTCAAGTCAAACTGTTTGCTGATCAGACTTCGCAAGGTAAAGTTGTAGTTTCCGCTGAAAATCTCATACCGTCCAAACATATTAAACTCGCCTGCCTCTGTAGTTTCTAAAGAAATTTTCCCTGCACCCCTTCCTTGAAGGATATCTCCTGACTTTTCATCAAAAATAATTCTGAACAAGGCATCAGGAGTAGCATCTACATTCAGACGCATACTAACTCCCGAAAGGTCGATTTCACGATCTGAATCTATTTCTCTGTCTTCATTTACAAAGTGAACGAAATTCTCGAGAGCCACTTCTTCATCTTCATCCAGTGGTAAATTGATCGTTGTACCTTTTTCAGTTGATGCGTCAATATTGACTTCCAGCTTACCTTCATACCCACCCAATTGCACAGAACCTGTGGCAAAAGCCTGCCCGAAATAAAGTTTGTTTTCTTCTCGAGTGGTATTCAGGATATAGAAATTATCGACATCAGCGCTGATATCGTAGGACCAATTTGCAAAGTCCTCATGAAAGGCAGAAGCTACCACAAAACCTTTGTTTCCCTTTGAATCCAAAAGCGGCTTATAGTCTATACCAAAGAAATCCGGTTCAACCCTGACACGATCATCAAAGACAAAATATGTGTTGAGATAATCAATCTTAAACATGGCCTTATCAAAATCAATATGGCCTTTTAATTGAGGTTTTGTGAGTACCCCCTCTACTTGGATCTGACCATCTGCACTTCCTGAAAAATCAGAAACTTGGGGGATTCCAAGCTCATTCAAAATATCCAAATCAAATTCATCGAGAATTAAGTCGCCATTCATCTTGTCGTCTCCTTTCGTGTTGTACACGCCATCAAAAGTTACGAGCTCTCTTCCTTCATTAACAAGCGTAGCGTTAATCTTCAAATCTTTCGAGTCTCCTTGATAAGCACTCGAGAGTATCAAATTACCAATACCCCGTTCTCCGAGAACAAAATTTTCTACATCTCCAACCGCTTCAATAGCCGTTGACTCGTAGAAATTGGACACAGCTCCCTTAAGATTAACGAGTCCGGCTATGTTCTTTTGCACTCCAATGCCCATTGAGTCAAGTGAGGCCAAATCAAAGTTTTCAATATTAAAACGAACGGTGTCTGAGCTGCTCAGACCTATTTTTCCGTCCAAGACTACCGTTTGCTCTCCTGAGTGAATTAAAAAAGAATCGAAAAATAATGAGGTGCTGTCTTTCTCAAAAATTGCCCTTTCATCTATATCCCACCTTAAATCTCTGATATTGAAGTATCCGGGTTCAAGCTCTACAATAAAGTGGTCCTTACTGAAGAAGTCCGCATGTAATTCAAGCTTTGCAGAGTTGTTTCCTGTAGCTGCAAACCAGCCTGTTTTAAGTTCTACAAAATCATTATAGGCTTCTATGTCAACGTCGGGATTTCCAAAGTTGAGACTGTCAATGAAAAAATTATTGGCGAAGATTCTGCCTTTAAAGATTTCACCATTCTTGCCCATATCCGCTGAAATATTTTTAACCGAAAACTTTCCGTAGTCAACTCCGGGACTTAAAAAGGATATCTCAAGCTTTCTCTGCTCAGAATCGAAACTTCCGTATAGAGAGGTATTTGCATCGATTTTCAAGCCCGGAATCAATAACGAAGTGATGGAATTATCAGTAGCATAATTGATACTGAACTGAAAGACTTCTTTAGCTTCAATCGAGATTGGTTCAGCCAATGAAGGCATTACTTCTGAAACCATATTTCTGAAGGCATCAGGAAGTTCCAATGGATTAAAAACACCGGTAACTGAGACATCCACTATATCGCTGTCGAAGCTAACTTTTCGGTTGGTCGAATCGCCATATATGGTGAAAACCAAATCATTCATTGTTACAGAGCTATCGCCATAACAAAGGAGACTCTCGGTGGCTAGAAGTTTACCCGCTGCATTATCAATATTACTTCCACGGCCATCAAGGGAGAGATTGCTCATAAGGCTTAGCTCTTGCTTTAAATTGACCAAATTGAGAGCAGTGAGATTCAGATTGAAAATCTCTGCATCGAAGTCATAATAGGGAACTGTTTGAGAAAAATCCACCAACCCTTTAAAGTTGAGTGCTACATTGGGATCATCAGAACTGATCGAACCTGAGAATCGCTGTTTCGATAATTTACCATCCAAGGTGATATTTTGGTAATTGTAGTCTCGATAGCTAAGTTGCGTAATGGTTCCCTGTATATCTGCAAATTCAAATGTCTCCTGCGAAAAGGCATCCAACGTAAAATCTCCAGATATTGTTCCGAGGCTGTCTGCATCAAATAAATAACCGGCATTAACCGCATTCGCTTGGAGCGCTCCGGCATATACGAGCCCATCTTTTATGGTATCACGCTCTAAGTTCAGATCAAGCCCAAAAGAGCCCGCCTCAGTCTGCAGGGTGCCGAATGTCACGAAATCCTGTGGGAAACCGGTAAAAAACCCGTTGTACATC
>CAZKXG010000154.1:4753-8762 GCA_964556465.1 uncultured Cryomorphaceae bacterium
CTCCGGCTCGGTCAACTTCGATAGGTAAAACCTCTGCCAATGACTCCTCTATAGGTAGAGCCCTCCCTATCTTCAGAAGATCTTGATAATCTGTTCTGAGCTCTCCGATTCTAAAGTCAATGAAGGTATTCTCGAAATCGGGTAATCCGGTTAGATCAATATCTCCTCGTAGAACTGTTCGATCCCCCGCTATGATCAGCATGCGCCTTCCATTGAGATTGGAGATGGGACCACTAATCAATCCATGAACAATTAAATCTAAATCAACTCCGTATAAACCGCTTGTGAAATAGCCAATATCCTGCAGGTCGACTTGGCTTGCCGAAAATTCAGCGTCCCATTCAATGGATGACATGAACTGAGAATAGTCAGGGAGTGAATCGTGAAGTAGACCTATTCTACCTTGAATATTGCTGTTGGCTGTTTTCAACGACAATTCATCGCCGAAGATCCCGGTAGAGTTTATTTTCAACTTCGATTGAAAATCTTTGATTCCAAAGCCTGACTGCTCTTCGAAAATCAATTGATCAATATCAACTTTCAGCGAATCTCCTTCTGCTCTGAAAGCATTGAATTGAGCGGCAATTGAGAATATTTTTAGATTGTTGAAGTCAATGCCATCCTCGGTGTTTTGCCCGAAGAGATTTTCATAAACAAATTGAGAGCCTTCAATATTGACTGATTCAGCGAATAGAGAACTGATCCGCTCCTATCCTCTTTCGGTTCTTCAGTGCTGAAGTAATCCGTCAGGAAATCCAAATTGGTAGTACCTGCCGAATCAATCTTGTAGAGGAAAAATTTGGCATTGGTAAGATTCAATTCCTCAAACGAAAAAATACCTTCTTTGAAATCCAGTCTCTTAATTTCTGTTTCAAGCGTTTCCGCAAAGAGTAGGGTATCCGATCTTTGGTCCCTTACCAGAAACCCTTTTAAGGTAAAACCATTGAATGGCCTGAAGTCCAACTTGTCTACTTGAACCTCAGCGTTGAGCTGCCCCGAAAGATAGATGGCGGCTCCACGAGCGAGTCTGGTTTGGACAAAGCTTGATTTTAAAGCCAAGGCTATAAAAAGCGTGACCAAGAGAATCATGATCCCTAATCCAATTGCTATTTTTTTGAGTTTCTTAATTGTCGTAACCTTGTAATTTTGCGAAATTAACACAACGCACCCACCTTTGAACGAGAGAGAGCCTTTTATTGTATTGGGAATTGAATCTTCTTGCGACGACACCTCGGCTGCAGTAATTAAGAATGACAAAATTCTTGCCAACGTGATTGCTACTCAAACCATTCACGAATCTTATGGGGGCGTCGTTCCCGAGCTCGCATCAAGGGCTCACCAGAAGAGTATTATTCCCGTTGTTGACGCTGCTTTGAAGGAAGCAGGCATCCATACCAAAGAGTTGTCAGCCATCGCATACACTCGGGGTCCGGGTCTATTAGGGTCGCTCTTAGTAGGAAGCTCATTTGCCAAAAGTATGGCTCAGTCATTGGACATTCCTGCCCTTCCGATTCACCATATGAAAGCCCATGTATTGGCTCATTTTATTGATGATGGCAGCCCTACTCCTCCTTTTCCTTTCTTATGTCTTACGGTTAGTGGCGGGCATACTCAGCTCCTTAAAGTTGAAAGTACCAAGTCGTTCATCATTCTGGGTGAGACCATGGACGATGCAGCGGGAGAAGCATTTGACAAAGCGGCTAAAATGATGGGGTTGCCTTATCCGGGAGGGCCTGAGGTTGATCGTCTCGCTGAGAAAGGCGATCCCTTGTCTCACACATTTTCACGGCCAAAGGTTGATGGGCACAATTTCAGCTTCAGCGGATTGAAAACGAACATACTCAACTATCTTGAAAAGAACCGAAGACGAGACCCCGATTTTGTTGAGAAAAATTTGCAAGACTTGTGCGCTTCCGTGCGGTATACCATTATTGAAATTTTGATGAAAGAACTTGTAGAAGTATCTGAAGAACAAGATCTCAAACACATTGCTCTGGCAGGAGGAGTATCGGCAAACCAAGGATTGAGAAGGGCACTGGAAGAGAATGCCGTCAAATTCGGTTGGACCACTTATGTGCCAAGGATGGAATACTGCACCGACAATGGTGCCATGATCGCAATTGCGGGATACTACAAGCTTGTGGCAGGTGAAACAGGGCAGATGGATTTAGCTGCGACTGCTCGCTGGAAAATGGACTAGCCCGATATAAAATCAATCGTATGATCTGCAAGTGCTTTCAACTTTGGAGGAAGTGTTTCTTTTTCCCATGGATGACTCCCTCCGAATGTATGCCCCGTTTTCTTTATAATCAGAAGTTGTGCATCCTGACTCAAAGACTTGAGGTAATCCGCATTTGATAAACAAACAGCCTCGTCAGATTGACCGTGTGCAATAAGCCAAGGAATGTCAATCTTTTTTGCCGAAACAGGAATATCCAATTCACTTTGGTTTTGGACAAAATCCGCATAAAAGGAGAAGTTGTGAGGAAGCATCTGTCCTGTGCGGCTATTTTTAATGTGAACAACTCCGTCAGATTTCCACTTTTCCAAGTTGAAATTAAAACGTTCGCTAAAATCTGAGACTGCTGCCCAAGTGATTAGCTTATCAATTTGCACATACTTATCGGAAGCAAGAATCGCCATACCTCCTCCTCTGCTATGACCGATTAAGTTGATCCGCTTGTACTTTCTCAACTCACCATCAATTTTAAAACCTTCATCTGCCAGATTAAGGATGATTCCGATATCTTCTAATTCTTTTGAATAGGTGTTTTTTGCGAAAGCTTCCGTATCAGGAAAATCAATCGGGTTTTCAATGGTTCCCCCATTGTGTGAAAAGTTGAATTTTAAAAAGTCGAAGCCCGAAGAAGCAAAATACTGAGCCAGTAAATTCCAAGGCCCCCAATCCTTAAATCCCTTATAACCATGGCAGAAGATAACCAAATCTTGATTATTCCGTATAGGAGAATAAGTCATGTCAAAAGTTGATGGCCTTCCAGAGGCACCGATAAAGATTGATTTAAACTTCATTAGCCTTGATTAGCTTTTGAATTTCGTAAAAATTGCATCAATAGAATAAAATAAGTCGCCCAAATGTTGTCACCCCGATCAATTCTTCTCTTTATACTTCTTCTGATTTATTCAAATATCCAAAGTCAAACGCATTTCGATTTTCATCAGATGGCGAAGCTATCGAAGCAGCAGCTAGATTATCACAGTGCTGTCAAAATGATGAATAAAGCCATAGAGCTAGCGCCCGATGAATGCGACTATTACATAGAACGAGGGCATATCTACCTTGGTTTAGAGAAAAACAAAAAAGCATATGAAGATTTTGAGGCGGCTATGCAGATTGATTCAATGGACGTAGAGCCTTGGATTGGAACGAGTCTTTGCCATATGTATAATGAAGAATTGGATTCTGCCTTAATGGTTGCGCACATTGCCTATATTTTGGCAGAAAGTCAATATGAACAAGCGCGAGCTGGCTCTCTACTCGGGGAGGTGTTTTTGAGTAAGCATCAAGAAATCAAAGCATTCGAATACTTTTCCGAAAGCCTCCAATTGGACACAACAAACAATAGAGGATATAAAAAAGCGGCTCTGATAGCCATGAGACAACAGGATTTTGAACAAGCTGAAGCTCTCTTATTAAAAGGGCTGGCTAATGATTCAAGAGATCTGGAAATTCTAATTAACCTGGCTTATACCTATAATAATCTCGAATATTATCGTCAATCTGTTGAATATTGCAATATGGCATTGACTTTCGATCCGTCTGAGCCACTCGCGAGGAGCAACAGAGCATTGGCATATTTTCAGTTAGGAGAGACCGATAGAGCTCTTGAGGACATCAATCAGTCCATCCGAAGCGATAGAACTAATCCATTAGCATACAAGTGTAAAGGTGAAATTCTTCTCGCTATGGAAGGAGAAAAAAGCAAAGCTTGCAAATGCTTTGACAAAGCATTTGACTTAGGTTATGACCAAGCGAAGGAAAGTGCATTAA
>CAZKXG010000155.1:0-5385 GCA_964556465.1 uncultured Cryomorphaceae bacterium
CTGGTGTAGGAGAGTTGTAGTAGAAGTCATCTCCATTTGCAGGTCCAAGGCCCAAAACAGCCGTTCCGGGAATTAACGTAAAATCAACGTCATAAGCTCCTGAACCCGAAATAGGAGTATAGTTTAAAGTCAATTCGACATTGGCAAGAAAAAAATCAGGCGCTGGATCTGCTTCTAACCCTAAATCTGTCTCAAGAACAAAGTTCACCTCAGGCCTCAGCCAAGCAAAGGTGAAGAATCCTCCATCTGGAACGTTCGCTTCAATAGTGTAATCAAAAGGAGCCGTCCCATTCGGTTCAAGCTCAAGCACCCTGGTAGTATTCAAAGTGAAATCGGGAATATTCGCACTCGTCTCATCTATCAGCATCACGAGCTTGGAATTCGCCGCCGTATATCCCGAAGGACGTGTAGGAAGCATATCCTCTTGAATTTCGTGCAAAATATCGTAAACATAATTAGTACGATCAACCCTCCACACTCGATTCAGTCGCTCAATATTTGCAGAATTATTGGGCACCCCTACATCTGTCCACGTTAGATTCAATCCATTGTGACCCGTGAAGTAATACTGGTTGGGTGAACTACTGACTCCGCTAGCAGCGCTTATTCTGAAGGGGTTTCGGCCCTTGACTGAGGTCGTGTAAATCCGATCCATTCGTGCGCTGGCCCAGACCGATTAAATCCTTTCCATGGGCAAATTCATACTCGTACCAATCTTGAGTACTGAGAACAGCCAGATACTTAGATGCTAAATAATTTTGTACGATTAATCGTTGTGTCTCAGAAATTACATCTTTGTAATAGCACATTTCTGCCAGCTTTCCTTTGAAAGACCAGGTCCCTACCGTGTTTGCATTACCATTAATTACCTGCTCTCGGTCTACGGTGTCATCGTTTACAGCTCCCAATCCACAGGGGTTGGGGTGATCGAACAAAGTTCCTAGTAGTGCATTGCCATTAAACCCATTGAAATTATTTCCACCTATTAATTGTCCAGGACCCCCAAATGAGGTTCCATTCAACCAACCTCTCAAAAAATTATTGGCATCATTACCCAATACTCCTGGTGTGGTTGCTTTATATTGAGCACAAAGAATATAAGTCGTATTCGGTTGAATAGGTGTTGAAACGTAAGAATAACCCCAAGCAGGAGTGTTGTCAGAAGAACCACTAACTCCTCCATCGTTGTCTACATTTTTATCATAAGACCCTATGATTAAAAGCCCTTGATGGATCATAATATTAAAACCCCTGACTGTACCTCCCTCCTCATAGATCATTTGCTTCACAGTAGTCTCTTCAGATGTCCTGAAAGCCAAAAAGACCATCTTGTCATAAGTAACCCTCTCCGTATTAAGGTCATCAGATGAGGCCATAATAAAATACCGGTTGTCCTCAAAAGTTAGAGTAGGCAATCCGTTGATGGTAAAGGCAGGGTCATTCCGGAAAATGGGAGGTAGGATATTGTTTGGAACAGTCCCATTGTCGCAATCCTCAGAAAAACTGACATCCGTCCATACGTTTACATCATCACCGTCTGCAAGGGACAAGGTGCTCGCGTCTAACCATACTCCACAGGTGCTCTCTGCACCACTCCCGCATGCTCCAATTGTTCCCGTCTCCACACTCACCCCTCCCGGTCCCCGCTGTGCAGAGGTTTGAAGAGCCGTAAATAACAGTGAAAGAATAAAGAATGATAATAGTTGAACTTTACTTGCGTTCATTTTAATTCAGTTTAAAAGGGCTTTGGCTTTGGGTTCAATACAAGTATCAAACCAAAACACCTAACTTAATACGTGGTACTTACGCAAAAACGCCCTTTAAGGTTAACCTTCGTCTAATTTACTAAATTTATCGATTAATTCATAATTTGAACCGATAAGATGACGTTTTGTTCGGCAAGAGTTGCCTTAGGCCATATTGTGAAAGACGTTTTGTACGTCGTCGTCCTCTTCTAACCTCTCGAGGAGCTTATCTACCTCAGCCTCTTCTTCTTCGCTGAGTTTCTTGGTGTCCATCGGAATTCGCTCAAATCCCGAATTCATAACTTCTAACCCCATTTCTTCGATGGCTTTCTGTAATCCTCCGAAATCAGTAAATGGAGCGTATATCATGATGGAGTCGTCCTCTTCGAAAATTTCGTCGGCGCCATAGTCGATCAGCTCAAGCTCCAATTCCTCCAGATCATTATCGCCCTTGGCAATCCTGAAAAAACACTTGTGCTCAAACATAAAGTCAACCGACCCGGAAGTACTCAGACTTCCATTGCATTTATTGAAATGACTTCGCACATTGGCTACCGTGCGGGTATTATTGTCGGTCGCAGTCTCTATCAAAATAGCTATCCCATGCGGAGCATAACCTTCAAAAATAACCTCCTTATAATCTTCCTGATCCTTGCTGCTCGCTCGCTTGATTGCCCTTTCAATATTGTCCTTGGGCATATTCTCAGACTTCGCATTCTGAATCACGGCACGCAACTTTGAATTGGTATCGGGGTCCGGGCCTCCCTCTTTTACCGCGATCACGATATCCTTCCCTAAACGAGTAAAAACCTTACTCATCTTGGCCCAGCGCTTCATCTTGCGCTCCTTCCTGAATTCAAATGCTCTTCCCATGAAAAATCTAAATTTCTGCGAAGTTAAACAGTTTGCTCGTGCGAATCCCCTCAGGTGCTTTCGACTTTTTCAAGCAAATGTGTTAATCGCTGCTTCGCCTCTTCTCTAATCTCTTCTATGCTCATCCCATTTAGCTCGTCGGGCTTAATGGGTTCACCAACCCTGATGATTACCTTTCCCGACTTTAACTTACCGTGTTTGGGCAATATATTCTCCGTACCCGAAATGGCTACGGGAACCAAAGGGATACCTTGTGATTTCGCCAAGTGAAAAGCTCCTCTTTTAAAAATTATCATCTCCTTGGTAGATGACCTCGTACCTTCGGGGAAGGTCACTATACTCTTGCCTTTCCTGATCTGCTTTCCCGCCTTCTCCATCGAATTTAGCGCTGATGCCCTGTCTTTTCTGTCGATAAATACCATTCCGATGGCCGCCATACCCCAGCCCAAAAATGGAACGCTCTTCAGTTCTTTTTTCGCTAAAAAATACAAGGGGCGAGGCAACGAGTACATCATTACGGGAATGTCGAAATGCGATCGATGATTGGCGTAAAAAATGCACGGAGGCAAATCTTTCACCTTCAACCCAAAGTCTTTTCTCACTCGGATATTACTCACGGATAATAGTCCCGGTGACCAAAAAAATCGACTAATCGCGTAATACGCCGGCCTCCACCAACCAAAGAGGACGCTTAGCGTTCCCGATACCGCGGTGATCAAACAAATTAAAACAGTGCGTATCCAACGAATGACCGTCTCCAAATCAACTAGAGTTTAAACAAATTTAGCATTTCGTGCTTTCCGAACTCTCTGACTTCACCAACCTCAAATGAAGCTAAGGTCAAATCTTCAATTGCCCAGCGAACTAAACGAAGCGTTGGAAATCCTACCGTCGCTGTCATTCTTCTTACTTGCCTGTTCTTGCCCTCCGTTATCCTCAGTTCGAGCCACGAAGTTGGTACATTTTTTCGAAATCGAATGGGTGGGTCCCGCAAGGGTAGAGTAGGGTCCACCATTTTTAATGCTTCCGCCCCAGCCGTAAAATGTGATTTGCCCTTGATCTTTATTTCTACTCCTCGCTCTAATTTTTCGATGGCATCGTGATCTATCTCGCCCTCAACTTGAACGTAATAGGTCTTGAAATGCCTCTCGGTGGGATCGAGCAAAGCAGCGTTCAAGCGCTTGTCATTCGTCAATATAAGTAGCCCTTCGCTGTCGGCATCCAGCCGACCTACCGGGTAAACATCCTTTTCAAAATCACCGAGAGCGGCCAAGGTTTGGCGATCGCCCTCAGGTGAAAATTGACTTAACATGCCGAATGGCTTGTAAACGGCAAAATACCGGTGCATTACTTCGAGTCGCCACCGAGGATTAACGGCAGTCCGTCATCACCTTGACCGATTACAACCACTTTGCTATTCTGAGACTTTGCTAGCTCCAACGTGGCCTCGATTCCTTTCCAGCGTAGTAGCTTATCTGAAATTCCTTCGGAGACGATGTCCTGGAAATCCTTGATCCCCTGAGCTTCAATTCGCTTTCGCTCCGCTTCTTTCTGCTCTTTCTCAATCTTGAATTCGTATTCCTGACTCTCTTGCTCTTGCTTGAGTTTTTTCTCGATAGCCGTTTGAATATTTTGCGGTAGCTCAATACCTCTGATCAAAATGGCATCTAAGAAGATATTCTTATCCTTTAAGCGAGTTTTTACATCTGTAAAAATTTCTTCTTGAATAAAGTCTCTTTTCGAAGAATAGAGCTCCTCCGGATCATAACGACCGATAACCTTTCTCGCTGAAGAACGAACTTCAGGCAAGACAATCACGTCGCGGTAATTCAACCCCAGCGTCTTGTGAATCACACCGATTTCATCTTCAATAGGTCTGAATCGAATCGACATTTCCATTTGAATGGTCAATCCGTTTTTTGAAAGGGCCGTCATATTCTCCTTCTCCTCTTGGTTTCGCACATTGTAGATGTACATCTTGTTCCAAGGAGCAAGGACGTGAAATCCTTCAGGGTAAGTCATGTCTGTGACAGTACCCCCGCCAAATTGCTTGTAAAGTACTCCTGCCTCTCCTGATTCTATCGTCACCGTTGAGGTTTGCCACAGTATGAGAAGAAGAAATGCGGATACTGCTACTGTTATTATTAGTTTTCTTTGATTCGGTTCCATTTGTGTTTTATTTGATGTAAAGTAAGGGTTTCTATTGTTCTTTCAGGTCTTGGGAATTAAGTTCACTATCTTTGCGCCAAAATTCAATAACTATGGAAAAAGTTAAAGAACAAGACAACGTTAGCGTTCACTACACAGGAACACTTTCTGATGGTGAAGTGTTCGACTCATCTGTAAATCGCGAACCTTTGTCTTTTACAGTTGGCGCAGGTCAAATGATCCCCGGGTTTGATAATGCCGTTGTGGGAATGCAAGTTAAGGAGAAAAAATCCGTAACCATTCCTGCCAGCGAGGCATACGGTGAAGTAAGACCTGACATGGTTCAAAAAATCTCTAAAGATCAACTTCCTCCGGATTTGAATCCGCAAGTCGGTCAACAACTCGCATCACAGCTTCCTTCTGGAGAGCAAATTATCGTAACGGTTGCCGAAATTGGCGAAGCCGAAATTACCATTGATGCAAACCATCCTCTCGCAGGAAAGGAGCTCACCTTTGAGATAGAACTCGTTGAGATCAACTAGTTTTTTCGTCTTCTGACCGGTCTTCTCCGGTCTCATCATTTCGACGATATATATAAACTATTCGCTTGGGCTTTTGA
>CAZKXG010000155.1:5395-7470 GCA_964556465.1 uncultured Cryomorphaceae bacterium
CAAAGCGATTTTTGTCAATAAATCATCGGGATCCTCTTCCTCTTCCCATCGGTAGTCTTTCCTTTGTGGACCCTCCTTGCGGTAAACCCAAGCCAAAGCAAAACCTGCCAATGCACCCCATAAATGTCCTTCCCAACTAATAGAAGGATCTACAGGTAATACCCCCCACCACATACTTCCGTACAAAAAGGCGATAAGCAGCGACAACGATGCCACGCGCTTCTCTCGGCGAAGCCATCCGCTTAAAAAGAGAAAGGAAGCCAAACCATAAACGACCCCGCTGGCTCCAATGTGGTAAGAAGGACGTCCTGAAATCCACAACCAAATGCCACTCGAAATCCATATCCAAAAAATGGTTTTCCAAGATAGAGTAGGGTAGAAGTGAAATAAAGCCCAACCCAATACCAGCAGCGGAATGGAATTGTTGATCAAATGCGACCAACTACCGTGAATAAACGGAATAGTCACTATTCCAAATAAGCCCGTGGCTTTTCGCGGATACAACCCATAAGTGGTCAAATCAAAACCCGTCTCTTCCGCCGTGAAGTGAATAATCCACAAAACCATCACAAATAGCAAAGGAATTAATACTGCTCCGATGAGTTTTCTCCTTTCCTGCACTACTTGAAGTTCCGTTGTTTCTTAATGCTCTCGTAAGCCTCTTGGACCTTTTGAAACTTCTCCTTCGCCGCCGATTGAAATTCAGCACCCAAGTGACTCACCTTATCGGGATGATACTTAACCGCCATTTTTCGATACGCTTTTTTCACCATCGCCTCATCGGCATTTTCGTCGATCTCAAGAATCTTATATGCACTCTCAGTGTCGTGACCAAACATCGCTCTGATCGACTGATAGTCTTTCTGACTGATGCCCAAATACGATGCAATGTTCTCAATGACTTTTACCTCCGAAACATCCAAACTTCCATCAGCCATCGCTAATCCAAAAATGTAATGCAGCAATTGAAGTCGTAACGGATGTTGCATGTTCTGCTTGATTTGAAGACAAACCGCCCTTACATCCAAGGGCTGCTTCAAAATATCGCGTAGCAACAAGATTTGATCTTGCGCTTTTCCCTTTCCAAATTGACGCTCCAAGAAGTTTTTGACATAGTCCAATTCCGATTTCAGCACTTTCCCGTCGGCTTTCATCACCGCAGCGGTCAATACCAATAGCGAAACCATAAAATCATTCGCGGTGGTGTAACCATAACTCGATCGCCTTCCGGTCGACCTTGCTCCATCCTGAGTTACAATACCCGAAGAGTGATCAATCATTGAACCCAAGGCAAAACCCAAGATTGCTCCGACAGGCCCTCCAAAAGCCCATCCAAGTCCACCACCTATCCACCTTGCGTATTTTTTCATTCTTTAATTCTATATTTTCAGCCAACAGCCAACAGCCAACAGCCAACAAGCCTCCTCAACTATACTAATCCCTAACCTATTCCTAACCTATCCCTAACCTACTCCTATTCATTTCCTATTTTCTTCCCAAATTTCCCACTCATCTTCCTCTACCCACTGCGATCTACCCACTACGATCTACGCGCTACGATCTACGCACTACCATCTACCAACTCCCGCCGGCACCACCACCTCCGAAGCTTCCTCCGCCGAAGCCGCCAAAGCCGCCTCCACCACCGCCAAAACCGCCACCGAATCCTCCCGATCCGCTGGAAAAATTACCATATGAGCCTCTGTGACTTCTACTCGCGGCATTCATAAGCATCAGCGCTGCCCAAAAACCCATATCATTTCTTCGCGCGTAAAGACTGGTCTTTCGATACATCAAAAAGAACCATATCCCAATCACGAATAAAAATGGTAGAATGACTCCCAATGGATTGCCTCGACTCTGCTTTTGATAAGTCTGGTAATTGTATTCACCTTTGGCTAAATCTGAAATGACTGCAATTGCTTTCGTCGTTCCACCGTAATAATCCCCACTCTTAAAAGAAGGGATCATTTCTTGATCTACAATCAATTTAGTGGTCGCATCAGGTATCGCCCCTTCCAAACCGTAACCCGTGGCAATGAATGTTTTGCGCCCTGAAGAATTGATGAGTATAA
>CAZKXG010000155.1:7527-8703 GCA_964556465.1 uncultured Cryomorphaceae bacterium
CAGTCAAAGCTGCGTCTCCTTCGCAGAGTCGAGCTATTGAAACAACCACAATTTGGTTGCTCGTCTCATTGCTGAACCGCTGAAGCTGACCTTCCAATGCTTGCTCCTGCTGTGGGGAGAAAATATCTTCCTGATCGGCTACCAAGCCTCGAGGCTTTTTAGGATAACAATCATCACCTTGTGCAAATACTGCAAAGGCAGAAAAAAGAAGTAATAGGGTTAGGAGTTTTCTCATCAATTGTCTTTTCCAAAGGAAATTTCGTTGCTCAATTCATCGATATCGTCACTCGCCACGGGAAAATGAGCCTTCAATTGCTCTCCGGCCATGCGTATTCCCTCAGAAAGACCATCGGTATATTGATGTCCCCCGGAAACCATAGCGGAAAACTTTCCGTTATTACTTTGAATCAGAAAAGAGTTCGAGAAATCTGAAATATCGTTGTCCTGCTCATCTTGGGCCTGATTAGTACCTAAACTCGAAGCTAATTCAATTGAAATAGCATCCGTAGAAGCTTTTTTGGTAGTAATATTGATAACAACCGTTGCCGCTGAATTACCATAAAGCGTACTCGCCCCCCCCTTGATAAGCTCAACACTTCCAATTTGTGACAAATTCAAAAGACGCAGATCATACTCCGCATTGACATTCGACGGATCTGAAACCTGAATACCATCAATGATTACTAGCACTTGTCGATTGTTGCCTCCACGAGCAAAAACGGAAACGTTCTGCCCTGCATAGCTACGGCTTCCGTTTACCTCGATACCACTTTTGGTATTTATGATTTCAGCTAGAGTCCGGCCTTGGTTTCGTTCGATTTCCTTTCCAGTTATTTTGATTACCGTCTTTCCGGAATTCTCACGTTTTAAGGCGAAACGCGAATCACTGATTACGACCTCATCAAGTAATTGGGTAGCTAAAGAATCTTTCCGTTGTACTTGCGCGCTACCAGCGAGGCAGCCCATTAACAGAAGAAAAAAGGTCAAAATCCTTTTACGCATTTAAAAAAGATCAAAATCGAGCGTATGCATGTATGGTACATGTAAACTTTTATCCCGAAAGTTTAACAATAGTTGTTTGAATTTGGCAGGTCTCCTGACTTAACTATTTGTTACTTGACCTTCCCGGTAGTTCAAATTTCACCAGTGGTAATGCAGTAGTAACAACCTTTCATT
>CAZKXG010000156.1:0-365 GCA_964556465.1 uncultured Cryomorphaceae bacterium
CATTTTTCAGTGCAGTATTCACTTCACATATTGAATGCCGATGGGTCGCTGGACCACAAGGAGTATCTGGAGCGTGAACCGCGATTGCCGGATCGTTTAGTTGAGCGTATGAAGGAAGATTTTGGCCCGACTGGTAGTGTCGTTTCCTGGCACGCTTCTTTTGAGAAAACGCGCAATCGAGAAATGAACGAACGTTATCCTGGCAATGCGGAATTTCTGAATAGTCTCAATGACCGGATGGTAGACCTGGAGGATGTCTTCAAGACTGATTACGTCGACGCGCGGTTTGACGGTTCTACATCCATAAAAAAGGTGCTGCCGGTTGTTTGTCCTCATCTCGATTACAAGGAGCTTGAAGTTCAGGA
>CAZKXG010000156.1:473-8600 GCA_964556465.1 uncultured Cryomorphaceae bacterium
TTTTTGATTGATCTAGTCAGGTAGTAGCTGATGGTTGCTTGACTTGACGCGGGAGGGCAAGATTTGTCTATTTCAGCCTGCCGCTCAGTATCAATCCGGTAATCATTCTGCCATTTGCATTTCTTCCAGGGTTAGCTGTTCGTATTGGGTTTGAGCGGCTGAAGAAGTATTCTTAATATGCTCCCCTAAATTATAGGCGTAGGCTGAAAATTTTCTGGTGAGGTCACTTGTAATGGATATTACGCCTCAGCTTCTATCTGAAATGGTTCTTCACTAACCCCCCAGAAAGTAACACTGAGACAGCCTGTTTTTTGGGAGATGGATGAGTAGTATATGCCATCATTCAATATTCGATAACGTGCATCTAGAGATCCTACACACTCTCCACTTGATCCAAGAACTTGCGTGTTACCTTCGTCAGAGTTCCGCAGCTTTACGAACTCACCTGGTACAGGGGTATAAGGGGGAATCCATTCAACAAATAATTGCCCAGCTGTCGATCCCCACGTGGATTCTGATGCGGGCTGAAATTCATTAACAAATTTCCACCAAAGGTCAGAAGTTTCAGGAGTTGGCCAATCAAAACCGATAGCGAGATTGAAAACATCATTAGAGTTTATCCAGCTTTTCAATTGACGGCTATTAGTAAAAGTAGCATTCGTTGATTGCACCGCCTGTATGGCAGCTTGCCTCGAATTGAAACCTGCTTGCATCAGTAAGGCGGCACTTCGATTCAAAGTACCGTTCTCTACTGCTGGGACGACTAGACCAATCTCATAATCATCTATTGTTGAGTCATCTTGAATTATGTCTTCATTGGCCTGAGCACGAACTCTTATTGCTTCCATGCCCCAAGGTAATCTGTAAATCAGACCGTCTTCAACAAACGCTAGCGCAGCATCAATATCAGAAAAATTATTGTCTGTGAGAGTTTCACCATCCAACCATGCTTCTAGTATTTCCTTCCAGTCTTCAGGCATGTTGCTAGGGATGAAGGGAGGTATAGTAAATAGCAATTCCGCCAGCTGAGTTATTGCATTTATTGCTGATTGCCTATCATTGGCGGCTATATATGCATTGGCATTAATTAACAGAGCATTGGCTTGATTGGATATTGCATCAAGCTGCATACCAGAAGTTAGTCCCAGCCCGGCCAGATAGTACCCTTTGCGCTGAAGAGCAGTAGTTTCACCCCAGATATACCGTGCTCGGGAAACTAACGCGGAATTAAATAGAGCACTTATGCCTTCCTCATGGCGAGCCAATCGTCGCTGCCATAAGGATGATTGGAGAACAGTATCTAACGCGACTGATAACTCATCTATTGAAATATCCTCTTCCCCGATCAGGCTAAGTAGTGCCGTATCCAAGCTTACTATATGTCTATTCCATGCCCCGAGAGTTTCTTCACGCCGGTTTTCATTTTCTCCATCAACCTCTGGAAACTCCCAAGCAGCAGCATTGTTAAGTACATAATTGAGTATCAGGCTAGAATCATTTGTTCCGAGCTTTTCCGCCATTCTCTGTAATAGAGTTAGAATGAGTCTGACTAAACCACTTTCCATATTTCGAGCATTGACATCGTTTACCAGCTCATGCCACTTTCCTTTGTTTCTTTCGATATCATCATATATAGGATGAAGTACCAGGCCATGCGTATCTACAAAGGCCCTTCCAGCCCTACCAACGACGTTTTTAAATTCCGACGCTTCGATTAACTTCCTGTTGCGTGACAATGAATAAACAATGACAGCCGTAGCAGTCAAATTTAGGCCTTGAGCTAACGTTGGTGATGAGACCGTTATCTTCAAAATCCCTTCTCGCAATAAGCTCTCCATCTCTTTTCTAAATGGCGTGGGAAGGCCTCCATGGTGTATTGCAACACCTATAGACAGACACTCAATAATGGGGTGTTCATTTCCTAGCCACTCTTTTCCTAAAATCCTTGCTAGCTCAATTTTCTCTTCAGGGACTGACAAAACTGAATCTAATGCTCCACGCTTATGCAAATCTATAATTGCCTTTGCAAATGCATTAACTGATACCTTCAAAGGGCAATATATTAAAACTGTGTGATCGTCTTGAGTTAATTTCCAAGCTGTTGCTAATGTCAACTCCTGTGAATTGCAAGGGAATTCCTTCCTTCTATACCCTGGATTAGGCAACGGAGGCACCATGGGTTGGATATATCCAGGGATGAATGACCCTTCTTCGCCAACAATGAAATTTAATCGACCGGAATTTGTCTGCCAGATAACCTCGCCAAACCTTAAATCTGTAGGCCGCCAATTCGACTGGATGGCGTCGCCATCTTTGTCTCTCCTTAGCCAGCTAACAAAGTCTTCTAATTGCTCGCCATCAGGCAAAATGGCTGATAAGCATACAATTCGTCTAGAATCGGCATCTTCCCGGCGAAGCAATCGCTGTATTTGCACCTCGTAGCTTATTTCTCTCTCATTCAAACCAATCATGTGGCCTTCGTCTAATACCACTAGGCCGACATCATCTATTAGGGAAGGCTCATTTCTTAGCGCAAAATCCAATTTCTCAGGCGTGCCAACAACGATGTCCTGAGTTTTTAGTACATCTTGCTCAAAGTCACTTGTTCCCATACTTCCGTAAAGAGAGGATACAGACTTACCGAGTGGCAAAAATGTTTTGCGTAGTGAAGTCTCTGTTTGGGCCGATAAAGCACGGAGGGGGGTAATGAATAGCACTCGCTTCCCGATTGCTAAGCAGCGCAAGATACACAATTCTGCGACACGCGTTTTTCCCGCACTGGTAGGTAGTGATACCACCAAATCATCTAGATCGGAGACAGCCCGCGTTGCACCATCCAGCTGAGATGGCCACAGATCGATCTCTGATTTATCCCGTTTGAATAAAGAAGCTATATACAACCAGCGCAGCAATGCCCAGTCAGCACCGTGCTCATGATCAGGGGTTACTGGAATCACAGTATGGAAACTAGATTCCCATAAGTCATTTAGTAAGTGCTTGGTTAACCTCAATACCCACCACTGTGGAAGTAGACCAAGCTCTGCGCTAATTGACAAACTATCATCTATCCTGCGTATAGCGCCTTCTTGTAAAACGGGGCTCCCCGTTTCCAGAGCAAAAAGAAACTCAAATATCGAGGAAAAATAGTTGTCTTCTATTGCCAAATTCACTACAGGTAACTCAATGGTTTCCATATCGTACTCTGCCGCTTGAGCGTCAGGTACGAAAAACTGAGCGATATCTGCTTCGAGCTTGTTAGCCAGCACTTCATCAGAACCGAGGGCGGATTTCTTCCATTCTAAAATAGAGGTTTCTAGGTTTTCGAATTGCCTCAGTATCAGAAGTGAAAGCATCCTCTCCATACGGCTCAAGTTTTCATTTGCAATTCCATCATGAATAACCGAAAAGGCTTTAGCTGAGAAGCGACCAAGGTGGAAGGCGGATGCAGACAAGACTTTATGAAATCCTTTTTCAGGGTCGTTCGGATTTCCATTGTGGACTACATCTGTAATTGCAGTTGCAGCCTTTTCAAACGCTGCACGACAAAGATCAGCATCACCGTTTAGTTCTCTCAATCGTAGCCCCAGTGACAATAGAGAGTAACCAAAAGAAAGAAGGTCATAACTTAGTTCATCGGCGAAATTTGGTGAACCGTTTGGCAAAATGCCATCTGACCAGATCATTGATCTAGCTAAGCCTCGATCGAGCAGCCGACCTCGAAACCCGGTAGAAATCGCCTGTTGGATCGCGGCTTCTATTTCTTCAATTGTCGAGGCCATCAATTACTCCCTGGTATACGCTTTCGATGAACTCTTGATGAGCAGATATTCTGAAGCCTACAGAGGTCTGCTTTATATTGCCCTTGTAACTTTCAAAAGCTTCTTTCTGAAGTGTCGACGGATCTGAAGCTGTAAATGTAAAAAGTAGGTGTTCGGTTTGTTCTGCCCTTATGCCGTCGACAAGTTGGGCTTTTTCAATCTTGTGAGCAAGGTCATGGTTTCCGATGTCTTTTAATCGATCAATAACAAAACCAAGTGCATGAGGAGCTGGTAACCCGCCATCATTATCAAGTTCTTCTCTTGCTTTTCGAAGTACCGCGCGGCTTAACGACTTATTTGCCTTAGCCTCAGCTTTAAGAAAGCGTATGGATTGATCGTACGGATTAATATGAATGCCAATAACATCGTCCCCCCGCATCGCCATGTCACGGTGGTCTCGCCAACGTAATTTTCGAATGGGTACTGAATATGCAGTAGAACCTTCGATGTAATCGGTTGTGACAACCTCTCCGACATCACCGGATCGTGTTTTTGTTGCCTCAGGTATTTTGTCCTTTAGTTTTTGGGCAGAAGCAGTTTTACCCAGTCTCTCTAAAATATCTGCAATCGAATCTGGAGAAATATAATGTTCTGGTAAAAGACCAGAAACAGAGGATACAAGGCCTTCAAACTCCTCTGGGCGAAGAACCATGATGTGAAAAGCATGTTCCCCTTCAGTTTGAGTCGTAATATTTGACAGGCTTTCTATATCAAGCATTTATGCCTCCTTGCAAAGGCTTGGGTTTGGCAAAGCTGGTAGGTTCACGAGTTAAGAACACTAGCCAATGACTTTTATTACTTAGGTTTTCTTGCGCTCATTAAATCCCGGCGCAATAGCTAAGCTTCCGACTGAAGTCAGCTCATGGCGATTAAGTAGGCGCAAATGGTATTCATAAGGGTTTAGATCACCATCTTTACTACAGTCGACTCTAAGGTCTATCAAGACAAAGCCCGCCATTGCCTCATTTACTCGAATATTTTTAACAGGTTTATCTACTAGGCCTAAATCTTCCCGTAGGGCATCTTGGTTATCCCTGTTGGGGTGAGGGCCTACAGTAAGAGTAACTACTGAACTCCATTCTTTATCATTGCTTTGGCCTGATAAGCCCTTGTGCTCAGATGCATCTACGATCTCTGCTGATTTGACTCGGCTAAATCGAAATGTCCGGAAGTCACCTTTTTCCAAGTTGTGGCAGCGAAAGTACCAGGTGCCACCGGACAGGAATAGGGCGTGCGGAGCAACCATCCTTTCTCTATTTCCCGATGAGCCTGATGAATAGGCCATGTTTACTAAACCACCAGAGACGATGGCGCATGTAATGGTCCGTGCGCAATCCATATCAATAGATGCAGTGAGGCTGGTCGGAGAGGGGGCTCCGTAACTAGGGCTGTTGATTTGTGTTATTTCTTGACCAAACGCTATGAGTCGCAACGCTGCGTCGGTGTCATGCGGGTAAGCCGGAGCGAACCCTGGGCTTGATACGTAAGCTCTATCAGATACTGAATAGTCAATGTTATCGGGGTGTAGTGACCGGTATTCCTTTAAAGACCGGCTAGCAGTGGCAATACCAATATCAAAGTGACGAATAAGGTCTGATCGCTGGACCCGCCCGGTAAAGGCTAAGTACAGGTCAATGATGGCCAGTCGCCTATCGGAGTGAGTGGGAGTTCTGGTCATTAGAATAGGATCATCAATGTGATTGTGGTTATTATAATATGCTGTATTAATATCGTCTACCGTATCATATGATACGTGTGTAGAATAGATTCAAGCGTCATAGTTGGCTGATCCCTGCTAGGGGTAAGTCAAAATTGTCGATGAAGCCTGCAAATAGATTCAGTCTGTTTGCAAATTATTTGGGCCTTCAATATGAGGATTAAGTCATGAAAATTAATCTCGCACATTTAAGGGAGCGTTCAACATCTGCTGGTTGGATCGACTTTGCTGTTTTCGATGCGAAATCAACCTCTGGGACAAATTCTGCCAATGACTCTTTGTTGCATCAGCTTACAGTCAAGGCTCGTGCATCAGGGTTGAAAGTCGACCAATCCGCACTGGCATACAGTCAAGGCGGACGAGTTCGGTTTTTTGGGAATAAAAATCTAGTGGACTATCTATCTAATTGCGGTGTGCCCAACTGGACGCATCAGATTGAAGCCTAATAGTATTCGCTGAACTAATTTGCCCATCGCTTAATATATGGGTGCATAAAGTACAGTTAATAATGAGAGTCTTACAAACAGGAACAAAAGCTATATAACCCTTTATTTTTAGGTTGAGAAAATGTCTATAGATGAAACATACGGATTGGTTCGAATAATATGCCTTGATGCCCATATTCAGGGTAAGCGAATGGAAATCAAGGTGGGGAGGCATGCCAACCTAAGCGGCACCAATGGCGCAGGTAAGACAACGTTACTTAAGTTACTACCATTTTTCTATGGTGCAGAACCCAATCAAGTTGTCCAAACAGTGGGTAAGCGAAAGCGCTTCGTCGATTACTATCTTCCTCGCCCAACCAGTCTAATCATCTTCGAGTATCGTACGCCTAGAGGCCTTGCGTGTGCTGTAGTCTACCGACACAGTACAGGAGAAAAACCAGCCTATCGTTTTCTGGACGAAGGTTTTTCAGTGGAATATTTCAGTGAATTACGCGATGGAAAGCATGTTTTTGCTGAAGGTCGATCACTTGGAAAGCTTTGGAGTTTTCGGCAACTTGATCATAGCAAGCAACTAGAATCTGTTTTGGATTATCGAGCGGTCATTCAGGGTGATAGAACCTTGATTAACCGGTCAGGTGATAGTCGTGAATTGTTGGCTTTGGTCAGTCGCTATTGCATAAGCGGCCGAATTGGCACCATGCGTTATCTCGACAAGATGGCCGTCGCTATTCTAGGTCGAGTTGGTGATATGGGGCGTATCAAGGAAATGCTGGCCGATATTATGAATGAAGACGGAGTGGTATTGCCGTCAGTCAGGCTAAAGAAAGACGTTAGAAATATGCTGGATGAGGTGGCGATACTGCGCAACCTTGATAAGCAACGGGAAAAATTGACCGCAGTGGTGAACGAGGGTAATCGTTACCTGGAGGTCTCCACTCAATTGGATGCTCTCCACAGTGAGCTCAGCTTTTGCCAGGCTAACATTGGTGAGTCTCTTCAAGATGTGGATGAGCAGTTGAAAGCGATCAATGGCAAACAGAAAGTAATGGCCAGTGATTGGAGCGAACGAGAATTGGAATTGTCTGGTGAAGTTGCCGAGTGGCAGGCGGCTAAAGAGCAGGCTGAATGTCAATTGGATGCTCTCCTTGCTGAGAATGAAGATTGGGAGCAACAGGAGATAGATCACAAAGCTACGGAATACCAACAACTGGGTAATTTTCGACAATTATTGCAGTCCGCGAAGGAGCGTTTGCTAGCACTTGAGGAGGATGTTCAAGACTTGAGGCGTAGCTTTGATGAGCGTCGTTATCAAGAAAAGGATCGTCACGTTGAGGCCCTCCAGAAACTGGAAGAGCGTCTGGGAGGGTTGAAGGAAGAGTTGTCTGCGGTTCAAAATTCATTGCTGGAAGAACGACTTGTGATTGAAAAGGCTTCGAGTCGGGAAAAAGAACAGCTTAGAAAGGAGCGTCAGCTTGAAATTGATGAAATGGCTGAGAAGGTTTCTCAGGCCCGGCAGGGAGCCAAACAGGTGGTGGCATCAGATAGTGAAAAACTAGCGCTGGCTGAAGCAGAGGTTGCTCGGGAGCAAGCGGGAGAAAAGCGTAATCAGGCATTAGCCTCAGTTGAAGAATCGCGGCTTAAACGTGATAACGCAGCTGCGAAACATAGGGCGCAGACTACAGAAGAACGTAGGGCTGCTAAGCGTTTACAAGCCCAGCAGGATACTCATCGGGAGCTTGTGGCGTTGTGTAATCCTAAGCCTGGTTCATTTTTATCAGCTCTTCGAGAGCGGGAGCCAAATTGGCACGATAATTTGGGGCGGCTGCTACGCCTCGACCTATTAGAACGTAAGGATTTGTCGCCAGAGTTCCATGATGCGGCTACGGAGAAAAAGCTGCTAATGGGATGGTCCTTGGACTTTGAACGGATCGCAAAGCCGGACTGGGCCAGCTCGCAGCAAGTGTTGGAGCAACGCCTGCAAACAGTTGAAGACGAGCTTGACCGCGCTGAACGTGAACATGAGCACCAGCAATCACTATTGGGAGAGGTAGCGAAGATATTACAGCAGGCTGAATTGGAGTTGGTGAATGATAAACAGATCTTGGCAAATACTGATCTTGATCAAACCAGTACTACTGAAGCGCTT
>CAZKXG010000157.1:0-8567 GCA_964556465.1 uncultured Cryomorphaceae bacterium
GATAACTGCAACTCACTGCACACCAACGCTTACGATGAAGCGATCACAACACCCACCGAAGAATCGGTGAGACGTGCCATCGCCATCCAACTCATCATCAACAAAGAATTGGGCTTGACGAAAAACGAAAACCCGATCCAAGGTTCCTTTATCATCGAAGAATTGACCGAGTTGGTTGAGGAAGCGGTGCTGACAGAGTTTGATCGCATAACGGAAAGAGGTGGAGTACTCGGCGCGATGGAGACCATGTACCAGCGCAGCCAAATTCAAGAGGAGAGCATGTACTACGAAACGCTCAAGCACACGGGAGAGCTCCCGCTAATCGGAGTGAACACATTCTTGAGCAAAGACGGTTCCCCTACTCTTACGCCGGGCGAAGTGATTCGCGCAACCGAGGAAGAGAAAGGTGCGCAGATAGAAACGCGAGATATGCTTCACGACAGAACTAAGGAGAACGGCCCCGCTGTTCTCAAATCCGTTCAAGATGCTGCCTTGAAAAACGAAAACCTTTTTGAAGCCTTAATGGAAGCAACGAAGGTTTGTTCGCTGGGTCAGATTACCAATGCCTTGTTTGAGGTGGGCGGACAGTACAGGAGGAATATGTAGGTTTAGTAGATGGTCGATAGTAGATCGTCTACATAGCCCACAAGTCCTCCTTTTAGCCTGAGCCTGTGGCCAATTCCCGGTAGCTGAAAGCTCGAAATAAGTTTACTGCGTTTTGTATATTTAACGCGGTTGTATTACAACTATCCTGTCATTTATCAATTTGAGATGAGCGTTTTTGTGTTGAGGTGTGTTTTCTTGTTTTTCCTAATTCTGCCTGCATTCGGGCAAGCCCAAGTTGTCATTAATGAATACACCTGTTCAAATCTCAATTTACATTTGGATGAATACGGCAACTACGAAGACTGGATTGAATTGTACAATGCAGGATCTGAATCGGTTAACCTCGATGGTTATCACCTGACGGATAATCCCGAAAATCTGGCGAAGTATCAAATTCCTTCTGGAATCACTATCGAACCAGGCGGTTTTCAGCTGTTCTATCCGGACGGACGCGGGGTAGCCAATCACTGTAATTTCAAACTGACCCAGACCAAGAATAACGCAGAAACCATTGTATTGAGTGATCCGTCATTGAATATTTTGGACGGTATAGAATTGATTAAAACACAACTTTCCCACACAATAGGAAGAGAAATCGACGGGATTGGGGAATGGCGAATTTACACCAATGATAGCCCGGGAGAGAGCAACAATACCAATACTCCTTATATCCGATATGCTGATCGACCCGATATGGATGTAGATGCAGGGCACTATTCAGGAGCTGTAACTGTTTCGATTATCAACAATGAACCGAACTCCACGGTGTATTACACCACAGATGGTACAAGGCCAAGCATTCTTTCTCAAGTTTACAATGGCCCGATCACAGTGAGTGAAACGACTGTGATCAAAGCGTATGCAGTATCGGAGGACCCCGATGTTCTTGCCAGTTTTGGGGTTTTCAATACATACCTGATAAACGAAGAGCATAGCCTACCTGTCATTTCGATTGCCGTAACGGCGCTGGATGTACTCGCGAATGGAAACCTCTATTTGGAACCGAAAGGAAGTATAGAGATTTTTTCTTTGGATGGAGAAAGAGTCGCTCGAGCTACCGGGGAGTTTAACAAGCACGGACAAGCTTCGTGGGCGAATAATCAAAGAAGTCTGGATATCGTTTGCCGAGATGAAATGGGCGTTCGCGGCAAGCTGCGGGAGCAACTATTTGAACTGTCCGATCGCGATCGGTTCCAACGACTTATTTTGCGTGCTGCGGGTGATGACAATTACCCCGATGGGAGCAATTGGCCCGGCGGAGGTGCGAATATAAGAGATGCCTACTTAGACAATATGTGCATTATCGGAGGGATGAACGTCGACACCCGAATCACTGAAAAGTACATTCTCTACCTCAACGGGCAGTACTGGGGCGTCTACGATTTAAGAGAAAAACCAGCCGATAGCGATTTCACCAAAGAATACTATAACAGTGGGAAATACGACATTCAGTACCTCTTAACCTGGGGAAATACCTGGGCTCAATACGGAGGCAATCAAGCTTTAAGTGATTGGCAAGAATTCCACGATTGGGTATTGGCAAACGACATGACCGATCAGGCCAATTTCGAATATGCGACTTCGGTTTATGACTGGACGAGCCTCGTAGATTATGTGATAGCCAATTCAGTGAGTGTCTGCGTCGACTGGCTAAATTGGAATTGCGGATGGTGGCGAGGTACAAACCCGGAAACGCTGGCACCTGCCTATCGATTCATCCTTTGGGACAACGACGCCACCTGGGGATATCACTACAACTACACGGGAATTCTCTTTGACGAACCCGATGCTCCTCCTTGCCAGGTTGATGATTTACCCAATATTTTAGACCCATGGGGAAACGATGATCCCGATGTAAACGGACATGTCGAAATTTTGAATCACCTCAGGCAAAATCCAATCGCCGATCAATATTACATTTCGAGATATGTCGACCTGCGCAATACGGTATTTAGTTGCGACAATATGCTGTCATACCTAGATGAAGTAGTTGGTTCAATAGAGCCTGAAATGCCTCGACACATCGAGAGGTGGGGTGGCTCAATGGAAGAGTGGCTCGAGAACGTTGACGACATGCGTCAATTTATTATCCAGCGATGCGATGCCTTCTCGGAAGGGATGGTTGATTGCTATGACCTCACAGGCCCCTATGACATCACGTTTACGGCTGATCCCACAGAAGCAGCCATCCTCAATATCAATTCTTTGACTATTGACGAACTCCCCTACACGGGTGAATATTTCGGAGGAATCGATATATTGGTCGCTGCCAATTCAATCTCTGAAGAATACGAATTTGAGCAATGGACTTCAACTATTGAAGATATCTTCTCCACTCCTACCGCTGATTCCACAAGCATTCAAGTCGATGCTGAAAATACCGTGACTGCGCATTTCAATTTCACGCTTGATATTGAAGAAGCCCAATCGGATCGTCACGAAATGAAAGCCCAACCAAGTGTTTTCAATGATTACACCACCATTCACTATTCAGTAATTGAGAGCAGTCAGGTCACTTTAAATTTGTTTGGGGAAAATGGAGTCCACATCGCTGAATTGGTAAACATTGCCAATCATGCTCCCGGATCATTTACTCTAAAAGTTGATTTTGAAAAGAATAGTTTGAGTTCGGGGATGTACTTCATCCAAATGGTAAACAACGGCAGTCCAAGCACGGTCAAACTTATGTACGCCCGATAATACAGTAGAATTCACAAAGCCTTGAAAAGTTGAAACATTGGTTTTACATATTCATTTTGCTCCTACCCGGATTGGTTCAAGCGCAAATCCCCGATGGCACTATGGCGCCAAACTTTGAGGTAGTAGATGTAAATGGTGAGTCGCATGAACTTTACGAATACTTGGCGGCAGACCATTACGTGGTGATTTATTTCATGGCCACATGGAGCGAGACTTCTTGGAGTTACCACAACGGTGCTTACAATGGCACCGATGGCCAAGGTGCGCTCATTGCCTTGCATGAAGAACACGGTGTTGAAAATGGCGGAAATGTGGTAGTGCTAATGGTTGAAGGAGACCCAAGTACCAATGTCTATTGCTTGACTGCTGATCCTGCTTGCAACTTCACCACATACGGAAACTGGACGCAGGACACACCATTTGCAGTTATTGAAAGCAGCGAGGTGGCAGACCTATTTGAAATAAGCGATTTCCCTGCCGTCATGACCATTTGCCCAAATGGTTCTGTAACGGAAACGGGACGCTTAACTGCCGAAAATCATTGGTCATTTATTGAGAATTATACGTGTCCCGAAATGGTGTCGAGCGATGCGGCCTTAAGTTATGGCAGTGGAAATACGTTCAACTGCGAAATAGAAGAAATCGTGGTAGATCTGGTGAACATTGGCACTGATACGTTGACTTCGGCCCATATCCTTTCCGAAGGTGGTTCCCCCACTATTGACCTGCAGTGGGCGGGCAGCCTTGCAACTTTTGAATCTGAGTCTATCAACTTTGGTGTGATTGCGCCAAACCCAGGAGAAGAGTTGATTTTTTATATCAATGGAGTGGATGACAATCCGGTGAATGACACAATCAGCGCAGGTTTTCTTGCTACAACGAGTTCATCGCACATTCACCTTGAACTCCAGTCTGACACCTATCCCGAGGATTTTTCTTTTTTCATTTTGGATGAAAATGACAATGTAGTCGTAAGTGATGGCAATTGGGGTGGATTGGGTGCAGACGCCTTGATTGAGCGCGACTATTTCCTGCCTGATCTAGGCTGCTATCAATTATGGTTAGTGGACTCTTGGGGTGATGGATTGTTTGAAGGTGCTTATTGCCACGTATACGGAATTGATGATAATGGAGCTGATATGGAACTTATTCTGGATGTTGGTTTTAGTGAGTTTTCTGAAGTATTTGGAGGAGCAAACGTCAATCAAATTATCTTGGGATTGGATGAAATCGAATCGGTATTCACGGGCATAGAAGTTTTCCCAAACCCAGCTACTGAGACCATCAATATCAGTTTTGAACTAGCAAAACCAGGAACCACAAAAATGCAGTTAACCAGCCCGAAAGGAGACATCGTATTTTCCAAAACGCTAGGTAAACTTGGAACAGGGCAGCACACGTTTAAGGTTGATATTCCCGATGTGGCAGCCGGCTTTTATTTGCTCTCAATCACCAGCGACGGTGCCATGGTGAGTGAACGGGTAAAGCTGGCTTCGAATTAAGCGATTTTCTATCGATTAGATTACAGGAAGTTTTACGACCCTCTCTTCACAAAACTGTTTTGTCTAATCCTGCGCTTTCCACAAGGCCAAACTAGCTACACTTCGGTAGGGTGACCATATCCGGGCTCTTTCGATCAATATTTCATGGGATTGCTTTTCGCCATTAAAGAGAAAAATTTCCATTCCACGACGGATTCCTAAATCTCCAATTGGAAATACATCCTCTCGCAATAGCGTAAAAATGAGAAACATTTGGGCCGTCCATACACCGATCCCTTTAATAGCGGTAAGTGCTTCAATCACTTCTTTATCCGATAGATTATGAAGGCTTCGATACTTCTCAGGATTTTCAGAGAAGGCTTCGGCAAGTGCAAATAAATAGGTCGTCTTTTGCCCTGAAAGACCTGCACTTCGCAGTTGTTTGGTTGATAATGCGAGAACCTTAGTTGGTGTGACCTCATTCTCCAAAACCAAGCATACCCGTTTAAAAATAGTAGCAGCGGCCTTAACTGAAAGTTGCTGCGAAACGATACTATTTACGAGAGCTTCAAAATTCTGACGCGGTGTATCCAGCGAAAGCTTTCCTGCTTCTTCAATAATGGGGGAAAATGACGGGTCTACGTTTATTAAGTGAAATGCTGCTTTTGTGAAATTCATCAGCGTAAATCAAAAGTGAACTCGCTATGTAAGGCAGTTCAGGGCATTCATTTGACAAATGATAGCATTCAGCACTGATTTCTGACAACCACACTAAACCCAAGAGAAAACTCATGTTGGAAAAATGAGGTGACTTGTGTTATTCAGTCTTTTTTGGTTTAGGTACAAACGGAGATAGCGAAATAATGGTCTCCAAGTTTACCTTATAAGCGTCACTCACCGCCCAGAAAGACTGCTGCACTTTGGTGAAAGCCACTTCACCGAGGTCGGTATACACATTCAAATCAACAATAGTCTCAAACTTCTTTTCAGTTAAACCAGCATCAGAACGGGCTGCTTGCGGATCTTCGGTAGTAGCTGTCTTCGATTTGAAATATTCATTATCTCCTTTATTCTCGGCATTATCTGCAACCCAAACACTCCCGTAAGCAACGAATTCAACCCCTAACATTCTCGCCATATCAGCGGGAAGTATATCCGTTACATTTCCAACTGTGACGCCACCTCTCCTCAGTCGCACCAAAGTGCTATCTCCTTTTTGAATCTCGTAACCAGAGGCCATTTTTTCAAATAATTCAATGCAGTCATTCTGAACTGTGATACTCATTTCCGGATCAAACCCTTCAAAATCCTTATTCTTAATTTCAAAAGGTAAAATGGCGATTTTGCCCTTTCGTTCTTCGGGCGTTGTCGCAACCTTGGGACTAGTTTTACCGGTATTAAAAATCTGTGTTTTCCCATTGGCATAGACAACCTTGTTCACATCTGATCGCAATATGACCATAGTCGCTGTATCCCCTTCATTCTGGAAGTAAACGTTCGTTTCATCTAAATTGATGATGTTACCACTTTTTTGATCTCCTGATAACATGGTGATGACATCCATAGCTTTATTTTGCCCAATGGCAGTAAACGTAACGAGGAGGAAAGAAACAACAAGAGTTAAATGTCGCATTTGATGGAGTTTTTAGAATGGACTGGAAAGATAGATAACCAGATTAAACTGACCAATAATCCCGAGAAATAAGCCACTCTGAGGATTGGAGGGCACTCTTTAAAATCGGCGAAGCTCAGACTGAAAATTATTCGTAGCGCAGCGCATCTATTGGGTCAAGCGCAGCAGCTTTCTTTGCCGGATAATAACCACTTACCAAACCGACGAAAAAGCAAAGTACCACTCCGCTAATGATCCACACCCAAGGAATAATGAAACTACTCCCAATAAAATAGGAGATGATATTTCCAACGGAGATCCCCAAGATTATCCCTAGGATTCCTCCTATTTGCCCAATGACAATAGCTTCGACCAAAAACTGATTTCGAATAGTGCTTGATCCGGCTCCAATGGCTTTTCGCACACCAATTTCTCGGGTTCGTTCCGTGACCGAAACCAGCATGATATTCATCAAACCGATTGCCGCACCAAGCAAGGTTATACCACCGATCAAGGTTGCAATCAATGCAATAATCCCAATTTGTTCGAGGACAAGATTGGCCAGGCTATCGCTCTGTGTCGTTCCGAAAGTACTGTCTTCACCGGGTCGGTCGCCTCTGATGCTTCTCATCAAACCTGTTGCGGCAACTGTTGCTGCGGGAAGTTCTTCTGCCCGACCGGTCTGTACATTGATGACATAATTGGTATTGGAGCCGCTAAAATTCAATTTGGCATTGTTGAGCGGAATGATGACTTGATTGTCCCCGCTGAAACCTATACTGTTCCCTTTGCTTCTCAATACACCTACGACGGTAAATCTTTTGGAGCCAACAAAAATGCTTTGATCCAATGGAAACACCAATCCGTCATTAAACAGTTTTGTTTCTACATCCTTACCTATTATGGCAACATTAGCACCATCAATGGCTTCTGTCTCGGTGAAATTTCTGCCTAATTCCAATTGATAGCCAGCTGTACTGAGGTAATTTTCCGTCGCAGCTATAACTTGTACATTCGGATTTGTTTCTTCTGACCGATGCTTGATGGTAGCAGTGAAACTCACCATCGAAGAGAGCGATACCGTTGCGGGAAATTCATACCGCTCTAAAAAACTACTAGCTTGATCATAGGTAATAATCTCGTTCCTTATTTTACGTTCACCCCTTCTCCTTCCCGATATATTGCCGGCATTCGAACGAATATTGAATGTATTGGAGCCCATTCGTGAAAAATCGCTCTCAATCTTTGCTTGTAACGCATCGATAGCAGTAAGTATGCCCACCAAGGCCATGATCCCGACAGCTATAATCAGAGCAGTGAGGGTGGTACGAAGTGCTTGTCCTCGAATGGAGCGCAAGGCAACTTTTATGTTCTCAAAATGTAAATCTTTCAACTTTTGCAGAATCGGGCTAAATAGATGCGATAAAAGTACAAATCGAGCCATCAAAGCTTCAACCGCTCATCATAATTTGATATTTTCGCGACTCTTGAAAAGAAAACTCAAAAATACCCACCTATGGTCTTTGATTTAGATATGATTAAAGCGGTATATCAGAAGTACCCCGAGCGTGTAGCAGCTGCTCGAAAATTACTTAACAAACCGCTCACATTAAGTGAAAAAATTCTTTACACTCACCTTTCAGAAGGCGAAGCCAAAACGGCATTCGAACGAGGTAAGTCATACGTAGATTTTGCACCCGACCGAGTAGCGATGCAAGATGCCACTGCCCAGATGGCTCTTTTGCAATTCATGCAGGCCGGTAAAAAACAAACCGCCGTTCCCTCTACGGTTCATTGCGACCACTTAATCCAAGCCAAAGTTGGCGCTGACGCCGATCTTCAAAATGCCATTAACACCAGTTCTGAGGTCTTTAATTTCCTCGACTCAGTGTCGAGCAAATACGGTATTGGCTTTTGGAAGCCCGGAGCAGGTATCATTCACCAAGTAGTCCTTGAGAATTACGCTTTCCCCGGAGGAATGATGATCGGAACCGACTCACATACGGTAAACGCAGGAGGTTTGGGAATGGTAGCAGTAGGAGTAGGTGGAGCAGATGCTGTAGATGTAATGGCGGGAATGCCTTGGGAGCTTAAATTCCCGAAATTGATCGGAGTAAAACTCACCGGAAAACTAAACGGCTGGACTGCACCAAAAGATGTCATCCTCA
>CAZKXG010000158.1:0-2247 GCA_964556465.1 uncultured Cryomorphaceae bacterium
GTGACCAATGGAGCGCAGCATCCACCAGAATCGGGCAGCCGCGTTGGCGCCGCCTTTGTTGTCGTAGACCACCACGCGTGATTCGGGATGGATACCCAATCGCCCGAGTAACTTCCCGAAGGCTTGAGGGCTCGGTAAGGGGTGTCTTCCACCCTTGGCGGCATCTGGGCCGATATCGGAGAGATCGTCGTTTAAATCGACGTAAATGGCTCTGTGGAGGTGGTTTTTCTTGTAGGCCTCTCTCGCTGGAGCACCACCGCCTGCGTTGATGATGATTAGATTATCCTCGTTGAAAATGGATAGTAGATCAGTGGATGATATGATGGGTTGGATTGATTGCATGGCAAAAGAATAAGATCAAAGAAATAAAAGATTGGCCAATCATTTCACGTTTGTCGGTTTTGTCATGATTTTCCTCCCAAAGGAGAAAATCACGCCAAAACCTAAGATGCTTTCAATTTCAGGGCTTTTAGATACTTAGACAATCCATTCTAAAAATGATAAAACAGCTTGGAATCCTCCCTCGTCTTCAGTTCCGCAGAGCTACACCGAATCCACTCGTAATTAAAAAGAGAATCAGATTTTTATTTCCTTTTACCTTGATGTAAAAGGAACAAAAGATCAAGAACCGAAAAATGCTTCCTCCCGCTTCTTAGAATGGCTAAAATCTAATCGAAGTAGTCGGTTTGCAACCGAAAGGACAAGCCCCTTCGATAGATTTTTACGCAATTCTCAGTTCACAGCTGTCACACGCCCGCGTTTCGGTTCAGGCTCGCGCACTTTTATATCCTGGAATCAAACCAATATTCCATCAATGATAACTCTTCCTTCCTGAAGTGCGCCTGGCGGGATGATTAAGGTAAATACTGTGAAGCGCAATTTGAAAAAGGAGGCTTATGGATGACATAAAAAGTCGTTTTGCCTTTTTGTAGGACATTACCCGCCAGAGGGAGACAAGTCAGAACAACATTTGTGGATTGAGGGAGCTAATTACCTAACAGGTGCACTCCGCGATAACAACCACTTTGTAATCAAAAAAGGGCGCAAGAACATCAGAGGCAATTTGATCAAGAGAATCAGCTAGTTCTTCGATCTTAAGTTCTGTTTCATAGTACTCGGCTCCATCAACGTACTCCAGCTCTTCTTCGAGTCGAGCTATCTCTTCCTCTACGCTATTTATTTGCTCTTCAGCGTGACGAACGGCCTTTTCGATATCCTCATTCCACTCGTGAAAGAACACATCGTATGCACATAGGTACCCCCCGAACGAGCGGTATTCCACATGTTCATCATTCATCCATACCGTATCCGCCATCTGGTGGGAGCTCACCACTCCTGAGATGTACGAGTAGGGAATAATCTCCGAGACAACCACCTCTTTCACATCAGCCGTATCTATGCTCCACTTATCCACCAACGTGAAGATAAAATGCTTATCGCCAGGGTTGTTGCCCCATGTGTATTTGATGCGATTCTGATGATAAGCATAGTCGCCCAATCCATCTTCAAAGTGATTGTTCAAGAGGAGGTCTTTTCTGCTCTCCACGTACTCGGCCAGCGACATGTCATCGGGCGGAGAAATGTAACCAGTCAGGTATTGATAACCGTGAATGGTATCACCCGACTTAAGATAAAGATCAAACTCGATGTGGTATCCATCGTATTCGGCTTTCGCGAAAGTAGTTACGACACAGAAAAATAGGAAAATGAGCGCTCTAAACGACGGCATACCTATCTCAAACTCAAAAAGCCTATCGCAATTGTGATTCGAGCAACGAAACCGAAATCGACTTTACCTTTCCCGTGCGGTCAAAGACTTCCTTGGAGTTTTCGGAATCGAGTTCTTTGCCTTTGATCTTCATCGAACTACCATCTTCAAATTCCACTTTTAGCGCTTCTTCCTCTCTGATGCTCAGCTTTACGGGAACTTGGCAACAGGTAAAGCCAATCGAGTTTGGCGTCAATTCCATACCGACCAATTTCTGACCAAGCGTGCTGTATTCAAAGTTCGATGCCTCAGCAATAAACTCCTCCTTGCGCAGGAGAAACGGATCGAATCGAAGTTTCCCTTCGCTGATCGAGACTCCCAATTCGCCTTTGCGCACCAGCACGTCTTCTTTTACCTGACCGGTCATACCGGGCTGCTGCGCTCCGCGGTGCCACGGCGTGTGCGAATATGGGTCGGTCGGGAAAGCACCGTATACCTTTGGATCTTTGTAGAGACCTATCCCCTTTCCGATTTCGTCA
>CAZKXG010000158.1:2257-6963 GCA_964556465.1 uncultured Cryomorphaceae bacterium
TCAAAATGATGAGCCAAGGCATTCCGAGTAGATTCATCCGCACCCTGCTTGTAAGCTTGCTCGCAAATCTCAAAAACAGCCAAATGTAGCTTTGAAACCATGTGCCAGTAAATTGATCCCAACCCTTCATAACCGAAGAAAGTTCCCGATCGACCGGTGAAGGCTTTGTGGTTGAAGACCTCTTCAAATATCTCGGAAATCAACTTTTCCTCTTGCTGTGCCAGCGAAGCGTATTCGGTAGAATGAAGTTCGCTCAAGCCTTCTTGAAGGTCGTTTGCGTTTCTGAAGTTTCCATTGAAGTGAAAACCTCCATCTACATCTTTTACAATGATTTGCGAATTTTCATCTTCTACCATTTTTTGCAGGAGTCGCGAGCGCTGAACGGATGATTCAGGAACGTTGTTCTTCTCCAAAAATCCTGGCAACTGCTTGTTTGGGTAGAGGATGTAGCTGTTCTGATCGTGGCGATACAAGGCACTATTTCGGAGTGCATTGAGCACCTCCAGCGCTTCTTTTGGACTCAGGCTACCGGAGCTCAATGCGGCTACTTGGCCTTCCAGCATCTCATCGAGGTAAGACACCGAAACACCCGATTCATCCATACTCATCAGGTTGTAGGCGTGGTAAAGCTTGTCTTCGCGCTGATTGGCTTGGATAGAATGCTCCATATACACCAGGGCGGTTTGAACGAAGTCTTTGATGTCGCTCACTTTCATTGCCGACTTCACTCCCGAGAAGTCATTGTCGTATATTTTCTCTCTAAAGTCGCTACCGGCTTGCCCTAGCCCATCGGTAATGATCTTACGCAAGGCGTCTGTCATCGGCGACTCCAGCGTTTCTTCATGAGTTTTAAGCACCTTATGGATTTGGGCGAACATCTCTCCCATTTCCTCAGAAACCTCGACCTGCTCGGCTTCTACGGTATCGAGTGCCGTCTCCATAAACTTGAGGAATCGGCGGAGGTAATACAGCGTTACCATCGATACGCCGTTTCCCACCAACGCATTGTTGGCATCGTTCCACTCGGGGCGTTGCGTGTTGAGCCAAATGCCCGCTTCGGGAATGAAGTTGGAGACTTTCGCCAAAACAGTGGCCAAAATCTTCTCCATGAAATTCACGCGATGAATAGACGACTTCTGACTTCTTCGCAAGGCACCGTCGGCACCGAGTTCTACCACGCTTTCGCGAATGGCCTTATCAGACTCCTCGTCAAATTCGATGGTGTCTTTCGGGTCCTTAACGATATCAGCGTAGGCCTTGATTCGGTACGGAACGTTGGCGTAGACGAAGCAGTTTTTCGCAAACAAATCATTGAATCCCGTTGGTAAGTAATCGCGGTGGAACTCAAGGAATTTCAAGAGGTAAATAATCTGGTGATCGCCCCAGTAGCCGATGTACGACCACGGGTCATCGGGCTCGCTGATTTCCCAATCAAATCCTCCTTTGGTCACTCGGTAAGGGTTGTACCCATCGAAAGTTGAAGCATTGAGAAACTTAGAGATCATGCTCTCAATAAAATCGGGGTATGAGTGAACGAGTGCCTCCCAGTTCTGGAAGATGTCGCGCCAGTTTCCTTCGTAATCGAGGATCTTGGAACCATCTACCTCGCTGGTGGTATTGATCGAAAACTTGTTCCACGGGCGGCTCGGGTCACCATGCCGACGACTGAACCGCAACGGAAGGTACTCTTCACAAAGTCGCATCAAGTCGTCATCATCACTATCGGAGACGGCAATTGTCAAATCCGTTTTGGTAAACGTGTCATTCAATCCATCCAGAAAAGCGCTGTGCTTGTCGAATACCTGACGGCTTGCATTGTGAAGGTATTTGCTAAAATCTCTTTTCTCAATTTGGTAGTTGTGATCGAAAATACCCCCACGCATCAAGTTGAAGAGTACGTTGGCAAAGTGGCGGGTATCTTTAAGGCTATCGGTGGTCAATTCAAGTCCGTCGGCAGCGCCTACCAGGGCTTTCAAGTTGGCAGTCCCTTCTTCCACATTGTCCCACACTTGCCGACGCAAATTGGGATTGGTCTGTATTTCACGGCTCAGTTGAATGACATCGGCTTGGGTTTGATTGACATTGGCCACCATCGTCCAGTCTTGCTTTCCCTGAGCGGGAATTTTCACATTCGATTGGACAAAATAGGCTCCTTTCTCGCCCTTCATATCTGTTTCTTCATCTACATCGTATCCATTGCGGTAACGATCTAACTGGTGAGACGATAGTAAGTGCTTGGGATTGTCGAACCCAAGAGACCATACGACATTAGCCTTTAAGGCTTCGCTAGGCTCGGCTCTATCTACTATAATGGCGCTCAAGGCGAAAATACCGATGCCTGATTCTTTGACCAACTCGCTGCGCTTGTAAGCATCAACGAGATTACTCTGGCGCTTTTGCAAATCGCTGTCTACTCCGTAGGGCAGAATATTTTGGAGTCCATCCAATACATTCACATATCGCTCTTCTTCCGAGTGATTGATAATGGCTGCATTCCGCACAAATCCGTACATATTGCTTGAACACCATTCGTACCGAAAGGTCAACTCCAAGTCGTGGTTCACCTCTTCGAACATGACCTTATTCCCATGGCGATTCTTGTAAAGATTGCGCGTTAGGTTGTAATCCGTTGAGAGAGCATCTGAAAAAGGCTCCCACATCTTTGGGGATCCCCCAATGAGCACTTCGATTACGGTTCGACTGCCCGTATTGTGTTCCAACTCTGTGATCTTATCGTCAGAATAGTATGGGAACAGAGCATGTTCCGCGTCTTTTCTTCCCGCAGTGAGGCCTCCATTGCTGGAAATGAACAACCAGTGATTGGAATCACTAACGATGCTCATAAAAAACGGCCTCAACGAATCGTGATTGGGTATCTTGAACCATGACTCTTCGTTTATCTCTTCAATGGTAATCGACATGAAATTCCTTTTAGTGTTAAACTGACAATTAATAATTGGAATTGCTAATATCTGATTTCTTGGGGAATCCATGAAGGAGATTTTCAGGTAGCGAGTAAAACAGGACTAGAAAGCTCTTCACTAACATCATAAGTGGTGGTTTACGTCCAAAAGAAAATCCCAACATTAGGTAATGTCGGGATTGCCGGTACACTTGAAGTGCAACTAGAGCTTAACAGTCCTTCTGCAACCTTATCTATTGTTTTGCATCTTTCCGATCTTCGTACGGAGTGCTGCTTGCATTTTACTAATGGCTTTACTCAGCGCCTTTTCATGGTTTTCTTCCTTGCTCTCTGCCAATATGGGCTGCTGCCCTTCTATTCTTGCTTCTAGGCGGCACTGAATATCGTCAACTCCACCTTTTTCTCCATTTTGATCTGATAGATGCACTTCCACGCGGGTAATGTGGTCGGCAAAGTGTTTTAATCCGCTTTCTATTTTCTCTGTGAAATAGGCTTCCATATTTTGAGAGCCTTTGATGTTGTTATCGGTGTTTACTTGTATGATCATATCGTTTTGTTTTCGTTTGAGATAAGTTTCATGTGGCTTTCCGCCAATGGTGCTGCCTCAGTAGAACTCATAGAAGCTATAGGTTCCGCCCACATTCCTCGTAACTCTGTATTTGCTCGCAAAGAACAAAAAATCTACTGGAATTATTGGGAAGGTTGGCCGAAAAAATGTCCATCCGGCTTCTAATCAATAATACCCTTCCAACGGCTGGATCTCTTCCAATTTTTCAAAATCGCCATCGACATAGTAATCTATTGCCAAATTCAGGTTAACGCTTGCATCTTCGAGCTTCCCCATGCAATGAAGGCACCAAGAGGCTGAATGGCGGAGATAGTAAAGAAGTTGGTCAAGCTCCTGGGTTCCATACAACTCCGATAGCTTCTGATAGTCTATTACAATTCCATCTTTACCCATGGTCATAAACTCATAGGGTTCATCGTTAAAGGCTACTTCGTTGTCGTATAGTCCATTCTTATCGAGAAATGGTCGAACCTTGTTTAACTTGACGTCATTCCATTCACCAATTGCCTCCAAGGCCAAATCCTCCCTCCAGAGATAATCTCGTAAAATTCTCATCATGCGTTCATCCCTAATTTCGCCGATTTTCGACGTGTAACTCTCACCGATAAAATTCCTCACCGTCGCAGTCCATATCAAATCGTGGTAACGCATGGTAGAGTCGAATGAATCCTTGCCAATGGATTCATTGTAAATCCGGTAATGAATATCTTGGCTTTTACGAAACCACTCTATTTGTTTCCCGATCTTTTCGTCTGCCATTTCCAGGTCAACTTTCAGATCTTGGAGCAAAGCAATTTCTTCTTTATGAAGCTTCAACTCATTGTTGTAGTTGTTGACCTGAAGGGCAATGAGAATACCTATCACCACGAGAATGATTTCGCCAATGGCGTAAAGGAGATATTTCGATACTCTGTTTTCATTTATCATTCGCTGGCGGATATGGCGGAAGAATTTGATCATCTTTTTATTTCTTCATCAATCAATTGGATAAGCGAATTTCCTTCTTCGTACATTTTTTCACAGCCCATTCGCAACCCAACATTGTTACCAACAGAAAGGCGCAATCCGTTTCGCACCCGTTGATCATTCAGATAGGCTTTGATTCCATTGGCCACAAATCTGACCTCCTCGTCAGGTAGGTCTTGGTAGACGAATACGCCTTGTTCTATGGTCTTTTCAAGATGTGCAAACGGCCACACCGAGGCAAGCTCGGCA
>CAZKXG010000158.1:6973-8529 GCA_964556465.1 uncultured Cryomorphaceae bacterium
AGTGATCGTATTCCCTGCGCATGTGTTCGGTGTAGGTGTGATCAGCTTCTCTAAGTTGTTTAAGCTTGAGCAAGCTACTTTTTATGCTGTCGTTTTTAATGATGCTCAGGTTACCTGAACTCACCAATTCATCGAAGGTATTGGTCTGCGGTACATATTCCACCCAACCATGAACGGTTGTGATCATCGAATCAGCTGAAAACACTTGAGCGTATGTATCCAATTCGACGTTACCTAGCAATGCGATGCTACCTTCTATTTTTGCCGCTCTATTCTCAATTACATCCTCCAAGCTAACTTTATCGGCCAACAGGTCGGTCTTTAATCCTTTAAGAAATTCTACCTCTCGGACTCGTTCTTTTCGACCTTCATTCCAATTATTAATTTGCAAGGCGATCAATATTCCGATCACAACGAGAACGATTTCGCCAACAGCGTAAAGCAGGTACTTTGAAACTCGGTTTTCTTTAATCATGCGTTGGCGGATATGGCGGAAGAATTTGATCATTTCAGTTTTTTAATTTGCGCGCACTCCTCATGTGCACGGAAGAACAATTTCTGGCCAGTTTTTCTGAAAACTCTATTCATCCACATCCTCACCGTCCAATTCCGCTTGGAGAATCAGCTTCAACTCTTCAGAATTTTCAAGAATATTAAGCATCCTTGCCCTTGACCTATGAACATTTCCTGCAATTACGCTAACATAAGATTCAAGGTCTAAATAATCCCTTGAATCAGGATCAAACACCCAGGCGTTTTTACGGAGATACGTTAAGGAATCGATGTAATAATCCCTCTCCAAACGCTGGTAACCATAGAGCGTTTTGGCATAAGCATTTTGGATGGGTTCAAGGGTTATGCGATTGTATCCTTCTTCGCGTTCCAAAAGCTTGTAATAGTTCTTAATGGCCGTCTTGACTTTTTTATCGAACCGATTGATTACATTGGTCTGTTTCATTTGTTCGAACACATCATATTCCATATTGAACTCATTGTATCGAAAAATTGGCCCAACAAATAATTTACGAATTTCGTTGGTGTCCAGACCACCCTCGAAATAATTCCTACGCTCCATGAATAGCGAGTCGGCAATACGAATGGGGTATGCCATTTTCGAGGTATCCGTATCCAGAAGCTTTATTCGAGCAATATTATATTCCAACTCCGCAATCATTTCTCGAGTCAACTCGGTCTTTAATTTCTCTTGCTCCTTTTCTTTATTCCAATCGTTGACGTTTACGGCAATGAGAATTCCAATGGCTACCAGAATTATTTCGCCTACTGCGTATAATAAATAGGAACTGAATTTCTTTTCTGACATAAGTCTTTGGCGGATTTTTCGGAAGAATTTGATCATGCTATTACTTGTTTATTCCCTCGCGCTCCCCCAGCACAAACCTCCTAGATTGCATGCTAGATCTCGGAATTGGATCGATATTCTTGAAATTTTCTTACTCAAAGTGTGTTGAACGTTAATTTTTTAGATCATTATCGATCAGCTCATCAAGCGCGTGGATTGATTCGATAATAGCATCGTATTCCTCAATTAATGATTG
>CAZKXG010000159.1:0-8214 GCA_964556465.1 uncultured Cryomorphaceae bacterium
TAACCTATTCAAATCTCAAAGGATACGAACCCGAACAGAATAGAATCTACGGATTTTCAGGAGCCGGAGACACCTCGGTATGGGTGGCTACAGGGCAAGGAATTAACCTCTATGACATTTACGCTGAAAAAAGTGTTTTCAGTTTGAAGGGTAAGAATCATCCGATCAATCGAGATGATTTTAAAGCACTTGCAGTAAAAGAATTAAATGACTCCATGCTGTATGTAGGCACTGCTGAAAAGGGACTTTGGCAGTATAATACGGTTAAGGATCAGCTCAAAATTTTTAATATAGACTCTGAAGATTCTCTGAGTTTAACTTCAAATAAGATAACCAAAATTGCAAATGATCAAACAGGTAACCTTTGGCTTGGTTCGGCTGGGGGTGGTTTGATCTACTTTGATGTAATGACGGAGACGTTTGAGTCATTCAAATTTGATGGAGGAGATCCAAACTCTATTCGTGACAATAACGTGATCAGTCTGGCTTTAGATAAAAACGGCTTGCTTTATGCAGGTACAGGCAATGCCGGTCTCTACATTCTCGATACAAAGAGTAAACAGTTTATTGTCAGATATCACGCTAAATCAATTGATCATCAGATTCCTGATAATTCCATTAATTCTATAATGCTCGACAATGACGGGATTTTGTGGTTAGGCACAAATGGTGAAGGCTTGGTGCGAATAGATCGAGAGAAAGATTCTGTGGCAGTCTACAATAGGGTGGACGGCTTGGCCAATCAAGTCGTACATGGGATTACAAAGGATGTGTTTGGCATTATTTGGCTCAGCACAAATGCAGGACTTACTGCTTTCAATCAGGATACAAGAACCTTCAGAAACTATACTGAAGAAGTCGTATTAGGAAAGAACACCTTCTTGCAAGGAAGCTTTTTCAGAGATGGCGAGGGAGCAATCTATTTTGGCGGTGCCAACGGGTTTGACTTTTTCAATTCAATTGGCTTGCAAGAGAATGACTTTAGTCCATCTGTTTCAATAGTCGGTTATAATCTGTACACGAGTGAGGGTGGTGATACACTCCAAAAGATGATTTACAGCGTAAATGATACATTGACAATTGACTACAACTATACAGGTGTATCTTTCACATTCTCTGCACTAAGTTTCAAACAGCCTGAAAAAAATCAATATGCTTTCCGGTTGTTGGGGGTTTTCGACGAATGGCAATACATCGGTACCAGGCGCTATGTTAGTTTTTCTACCGTAACTCCCGGGACATATACGTTTGAGGTTATAGGCTCCAATAATGATGGCTTATGGAGCAAAGAACCTGCGAAAGTGACGCTTATTGTAGAAGCTTCCATTTGGGAAACGACTTGGTTTAAAATAGCCATGGTATTCGTGGTTTTTGCAATTCTGTTCTTGATCAACCGCTACCAGATTGAATCTGAAAAAGCCAGAAGAAAGGTATTGGAGCATTCCGTATACATCCGAACAAAAGAAATCGCAAAGGAAAGAGATACGAATGTGGTCCTTCTCCGTGAAGTGCATCACAGGGTAAAAAACAATCTGCAGATAATTGTGAGTCTGCTCAGCCTGCAGTCAAACTACATCAAAGACAAAAGCATGCTCGACGTCTTTTCAGAGATCCAGAACAGAGTCAGATCCATGTCGCTGATTCACCAAAAGATGTATAAGACCAAAAACCTGGCTTCAGTCAACTTGAAAGAGTACCTGGACGATTTGGCTCAAAACTTATTGGATACCTATCGAGTCGGTCAGAGTGTGAATTTATCGGTCGATATTTCCGTCGATAATTTCAGTGCTGACACGCTCACACCTTTGGGATTAATTATCAATGAGATCTTTTCAAACTCGCTGAAATATGCCTTTCCAAATGGCGAAGAAGGAACCATTACCGTTTCTCTTCATCAGATTGCACCCGGAAAATTTCGATTGATTATCGGAGACAATGGAGTCGGCTTTCCAGATGATTTTGAGGAGGAAAAAGACTCTTTCGGAAGTGAGCTTATTGAAGCCTTGACTGAGCAGCTCAATGGAACGTTGATAGTCAGAGATGATTTAAAAGGAGCTTTCTATCAGCTCGATTTCGAAGATGTAGGCAGTGATCACTGATTTAATTCAGTCTGTGAGGAACCATCATCATAAATGAAGGTATGTTAACCCTGAATTTCATTACGTAATACCCATACATCTTCCCGGTATCAGTTGTGAAATCGCAAGATGAATTGTACGAATATGTCTCCCCTGCATTGATCACCGGTTGAACTCCAATTACTCCTTCGCCTTCCACTTCCCTCCGTTTCGTCGAACTATCGTATATGTACCAATGCCTCTTCATCAGTTGAATAGAGAAACTATTGAGATTCTCGATAACTATATTGTAAGAAAAAAGAAAAAGTCCGTTTTCCGGCTTTGAAAAGCGATCTTCAAAATTACACTTTACTGATATCTTAATGCCTGAACTTAAAGCTGTAGTCATGCTTGGTGCCTGAAGGTTTTCGCAAGGTGAAAAAAAACAAGATATTTTCAAAAGATACAGGTCAATTAAAGTTACCTGCCCAAACTATTTGCTCTTTCCACACCAATCAAACGATCCGAGAAGAAACTTTGGTCTTTGAAATAAACCAAAATTAAATAGTCATTTTCTGTCTCAGAATGATTGCCATCTGTCAATTCTGATGAACCTTGATCTTTCTTTGGGTACTTCCAGATGTAGGTGTAATTGTAATAACCCTGCTTCAACAGCAGTGCTAGCTCATAACTCAGATTATCAGGATTGTACGTCATTCGATGGGTCTTTTTTAACCTCCAATTGGAAAGCTGTCCCATGACAAAGAGGTCTCCATTTCCCAACATGGCATCTACCGGAAAATTAAAATGAACTGTAACATAATCTGATTCAAGGTGTGGATCAATCATATCGTCATTTTTCACCAAGTATTTTCCATTGATATCATTTTCAAATGTGTACTGTTTGAATGCTTTGCCCCAATCAGGTGCCAAATAGATGTGGTATCCATCATCTTCCAATCTTATTTCTTCTACCTCTTCACTTCGGTAGCGTAAGCTCTTGCCATCAAAAAAGCGGAATTCATTTCCACCGTCAAAATCCAATTCGCCTTGGTAGTTGTAAGTAAGCTGTTCATTTTTGATGAAGTTGGGCTTGACACCTTTAATGGCGTTATCATGCCTTAGGTTTTGCATGACTACAAGCTCTATATCCCTGTAAGGATTCATGGTTTGAATCGAGCCCAGATTCACTTCAATGTCAACTTCTTGTTTATACTCACGATCTGATACAATATTCGAAGGGTGAATGTCTACCCCTATGGTCACCCTCGGCTCAACCACCATAAACCTGCTGGTGAGGATCAATTCTTCGGGGTCGCCATTCGCATAAACCTTAATAAGGTAATTTCCACTCCTGATCAAGTCAATTCTGTCATTGGGGAACTCGAGTTTGTAATTGGCATAATTGTTCACCGTATTAAAGGAAAAGTCGAAATCAGTGATGATATCGCTGTTGTATCCTTTCTGGTAGTCCATTTCCTGCAGATCCGAAGGTTTCCAGTCCCAAGTGCAATGAATGAATGAATAGTGCATCTCCCGAGTGTTTTCATCCAAGTCGTCAAATCGCAAGATGAGCTTTTCATCTCCATTTAGCGGAATGATTGGTGCGTCAAGTTCCGATCCTTTGATGTGAAGAATGACCGTCCTAATGCTCTCGTCGTAAATTTTGTCGGTGTACTGAAGTTCTTTATCACCGAAATATTCAGGTTGTGAATTTGCTTTAGCGGCATTTTTAGATTGAAGGGAGTTGGAAGCGCCGCAGGCGGGGATAAAAGGAGAAGTTAAAAAAACAAGGAAGATGCCCTTGTAAAGCATCTTTGGAATAGTTTGCATAGCCTGTTAACGACGGTTTTATTTAGATATTTCTAAATAGTTTGTAAATAGTCATGAGCCTTTTAATAGCACTAGACAAAAATCAAAGTTATTGTTAATTTTGCCGGCAAATTTAAAGGACCTCTAAGTGTATGTCTAAGGCCATAAAAATAAAGAAAGGTGCGGATATTAAGTTGATCGGTGTAGCCGACAAAACAATTTCTGCAGCCGAAAGATCGACAGTTTTCGCTCTAAAACCAGATGATTTTTTTGGAACAATTCCAAAATTATCAGTGAAAGAAGGAGCCGAGGTGAAAGCAGGTTCCCCTCTGTTTTATGATAAAGCCAGAGAAAGCGTAAAGTTTACATCTCCCGTTAGCGGAGAGGTAGTAGAAATAAAGCGTGGAGCAAAACGAAAAATCTTGGAAGTAAAGGTTTTGGCTGATGCCGAAACGCGTTACGAGACATTTACACCATGGACGGGTGGTTCTGATAGGGAGGCTTTGGTGAATACCATGCTAAGCATGGGGCTTTGGCCTTTTGTGAAGCAGAGGCCTTATGGAGTTATTGCCAACCCTGCTGATACCCCGCGTGACATTTTTGTGAGCTTTTACAACTCTGCACCTTTAGCACCCGAGGCAGCTTTTGTACTCAAGAACGAAAAGGAAAATGTTCAACTTGCGCTTGATGCTTTGAAGCTATTGACTTCAGGCGATGTGCATGTGGGAGTCGAAGCCGGCGATTCTTTCTTCGACGGCTTCACAGGAGTGAAGAAGCATAATGTTCAAGGCCCGCATCCTGCAGGAAATGTAGGTGTGCTTATACATCATATTTCACCTATCAACAAAGGTGAAGTAGTTTGGACAGTCAACGGAATGGACTTAGCCCTGATCGGTAGATCACTTAAAGACGGTCAATTTAGAGCCGAGCGCACTGTGGCCCTTGTTGGTTCTGAAGTTGAAAATCCACAGTTTTACACTACCATGATAGGAGCCAAAGTAGGCACCATTGTAAGTGGAAAGCTAAAGGGAGATAACAATAGAATCATCAATGGTGATCCGCTGACTGGTGATGCAGTTGATGCTGATGGGCATTTGGGTTTCCACAATTCTCAGATTACGGTTTTGCCCGAAGGCGATCACAAGAAGTTTTTCTTGACAGAAGGGTGGCTTGCTCCCGGCTTCAGTAGTTTTAGTCTTTCGAAAGCATTTCCATCTTGGTTAACCCCGGGGAAGAGATACCGTCTCGACACCAATCTCAATGGTGAAGAAAGAGCATTTGTAGTGACGGGTGAGCTGGAAAAAGTCTTTCCTTTTGACATCTATCCAATGCAACTTATCAAGTCAATAATGGTTAATGATATTGATGCTATGGAAAAGCTCGGTATATATGAAGTGCTTCCTGAAGACTTTGCGCTTTGTGAGTTTGCATGTACATCAAAGGTCAATATTCAGCAAGTTGTTGAAGACGGTTTGGCCGATATGAGAAAAGAATTCGAATCTTAATTTAAATCAGCGAAAGTGAAAGTTGTTGAAAATCTATTGGGTAAGGTAAAACCCATTTTTGATAAGGGTGGAAAGCTGGAGAAGTTGTATCCGATGTATGACGCATTGGAAACGTTTGCTTTTGTGCCGGATCATACCACGCATAAAGGTGCTCACATTCGAGACTCCATCGACATGAAAAGAACCATGTTTCTGGTAATCGTGGCCCTAATTCCATGTTTGCTTTTTGGAATTTACAACACGGGTTATCAGCACTTCTTGGCATTACAAGAAGAGGCTACATTCATGGAAATGGTCGTATTCGGACTATGGAAGGTTATTCCATTGATCATCGTTTCTTACGGTGTTGGTTTGGGAGTAGAATTTATCTTCTGCATTATTAAAGGACACTCTATCCAAGAAGGTTTCTTGGTCTCGGGAATGCTGATTCCTTTGATTATGCCAATGGATGTACCTCTCTGGATGGTAGCGATTGCTACAGCATTTGCCGTACTTATCGCAAAAGAAGTTTTTGGTGGAACGGGAATGAATATTTTAAATGTAGCTCTCACAGCTCTTGTTTTTTGCATACCCCACAATGATGTCTGGAAACAAAGTTTGGGTCAATACTGAAGGTGGTACTGTGGTAGATGGATTTACAGGAGAAACCCTCCTCGGTCAAGCTATCAGCAGAGGTGCAGACTTTTATGATACAGCTGGTGTGGCGTACGCTTCTGTCTCAGACAGCTTCATGGCTTCATTTTTAGGTTTTATACCCGGGTCTATTGGCGAAACATCTACTCTTGCGATCTTAATCGGAGCAGCGATTCTGCTTTGGACTGGAGTCGCTAGTTGGAGAATTATGCTTTCTGCGGTAATCGGCGGTGCTGTGATGGGATTGATTTTCAATATTGTTGGACCACAAGTCTCTCCCGATAATCTCTATTTACAAGTGCCGTGGTGGCATCAATTGGTGATGGGTGGTTTCATGTTTGGAGTGGTATTTATGGCAACCGACCCTGTTTCAGCAGCGCAGACTTTTAAGGGAAAAGTAATTTACGGTTTCCTAATTGGCATCCTTGGTATTCTGATTCGAGTAGCAAATCCGGCTTATCCGGAGGGAATCATGTTAGCAATTCTTTTTATGAATGTGATGGCACCAACCATTGACCATTACGTAATTCAAGGAAACATCAATAAACGACTTAAACGACTTAAAACCGCTTAGAGATGGCAGTAGATAAAAACAGTAACTCCTTTACCTTCATCTTCTCCTTTATTATGGTAGTGGTGGTGGGAGCCGTGCTTTCATTTGCAGCAATGTCTTTGAAACCTTTGCAGGTTAAGAATAACATTGATAAAAAAATGATCAATATCCTTACCTCAATCGGGGTAGAGGCTGACCGTGAAAATGCCAAAGAGCTTTTTTACGAGAATATCAATCAGCGTTATATTTTGAACTCGAAAGGTGAGATTCTATCAACCAAAGAAGGAGAAGTGATTCCGACAGACCCGGAGGACCCTTTCAACGTGGATGTGAAAAAGGAGTTCAGAGACCCGACTTTAAGTGTCGACGATCGTCACTATCCACTCTACGTTGCATCTATTGAGGGAGAGCAGGTAGTCATTATCCCGTTGGTGGGTAAAGGACTCTGGGGTCCTATTTGGGGATATGTTGCACTGGAAAGCGATTTCAATACCATTTACGGAGCAAATTTTGATCATAAGACTGAAACTCCGGGGTTGGGTGCTGAAATCAAAGAATCTTGGTTTTCAAATCCGTTTATTGGAAAAACCATCTACAACGATTCGGGTGAACTGGTTTCTGTAAATGTGGTTAAAGGTTCAGCAGCTCCTGATAATCCTCATGCCGTTGATGGTATCACGGGAGGAACCATTACCAGCAATGGTGTAGATGAGATGCTGAAGCGCACTTTCGGCGTTTACGATTCGTATTTTAAAAACAATTCTCAAATCAGCCAAAAGCAATGAGCACTGAGACAGCCGCAGCGGCAAATACTCAAGAAGTTGTAAAAGAGGCGGTTCCAAGAGAACCACTCTTTTCGGCAAAAAACAAAAGACTCCTTACCGATCCGTTGAATGATGATAACCCGATTACCGTTCAGGTGCTGGGGATTTGTTCTGCCTTGGCCATTACTGTGCAGGTTCAGCAAGCCGTGGTAATGTGCATGTCAGTTCTGTTTGTAATGTTGTTTGGTAACATGATCATCTCTATGATGAGGAATGTGATCCCTTCCAGAATTCGAATCATTGTCCAACTAGTAGTTGTTGCTTCATTGGTGATTTTGGTTGATCAGATACTAAAAGCGTTCTTACCTGATATCGCAGAGAAACTATCTGTATTCATCGGATTGATTATCACCAATTGTATCATCATGGGGCGATTTGAAGCTTTTGCCATGGGAAATAAAGTATGGCCATCTGCGCTAGACGGAATTGGAAATGCTATCGGATATGCTTGGATTTTGGTAGCTGTAGCTGTTGTTCGGGAAATATTCGGATCAGGAGCAATTAGCTTTCCCGGGATTGGACAGATCAAATTTCTTCCCCAAAGCTTTTTCGATGCAGGCTATATGAACAATAACTTGATGATTCTTCCTCCGATGGCTCTGATCACCGTGGGTATTATCATTTGGATTCAGCGTTCGAAGAATCAAAAACTCATTGAAGCAAACTAGGTCATGGAAGCAGTAAATATTTTCGTCAAGTCGATCTTTATCGACAACATGATTTTCGCATACTTCTTGGGTATGTGTTCGTACTTGGCAGTATCCAAAACTGTCAAAACCGCAGTGGGTCTTGGAGCAGCTGTAATTTTCGTACTTGGAATTACAGTTCCT
>CAZKXG010000160.1:0-8188 GCA_964556465.1 uncultured Cryomorphaceae bacterium
GAACTTCCTTCTTGATCGATTTCTCCAGTTTTTCCAGACTCTTTTTAAGGTCATGGCCGGCTTTTTCCAGTGCTTCCTGCATTTCTGCAGTTGTTTCTGATGCGAGTTCTGATCCAATATTTTCCAGATCCGCCGTGGTATCTGTTACCAAATCTTCGAGGGTGTAGTCTTTGTTACTCATTTTTATGTTATTTTAATTGGTTAAAGTATGTTCTTATAAATCTTACCATCTTTCATGATAATAAGGAGGTTATTCTGGTCGGTTACCGCTGTTAAATCTTCCAGTGGATTTCCTTCAACAAGCAACATATCTGCATAAGCTCCCACTTTAATTACTCCCAAATCTCCTGGATAGGGATTCATCATTGGGCCACTTTTCTTATACAATTCACCGCAATTACCTGTCGCCATTTTCAAAATTTCAACGGGCTCAAAAAATTCGAGTAGACGCTCCATTTGCTTGGTTTGGTTTTCCCATGCTTCTTGCGGAACAAAAAAGATATCCGTACCATAGGTGATCAATAGATCCGGTATTTCTTTGGCCCATTTGTACATATTCCTGGTACCTTCACAGACGATCGCCAGCTTGGAATTCGAGAAATCATCAAGTTGCGGCTCACTGCATACTGTAAAAGGTTGCGTACTCAAAGACACACCTTCTTTAGCCATGCGTTCAAGAGTAGCTTTGTCAAGCAGCTGTCCATGGCCCACATCTTTGATCCCCGCATCAATGGCAACATTAATAGCTTCTGGAGTATAAGCGTGAATGGTCACGTAAGTACCTAAATTATTAGCTACATCCACCGCAGCCTTGATCTCATCGAAGGTAAACTGATTTCCTAATAAGGGGTCAGCTGGTGAGGAATAGCCTCCTCCTGTAGCAATCTTAATCTGAGAAGCACCTCCACGTAAGTTATCTCGGGCTGCGGCCAGCATTTGTGGAACACCATCCACTAAGGCACCATACTTATCCTGATACATTGCCGGTAATTTATTACCTAAGGAAGGGTGTCCTTGATTAGGAGTTCTAAAATCTCCATGTCCACCTGTTTGGCTAATTATGGCTCCAGAAGGATAAATTCGTGGCCCGGGTATCATTCCTTCGTCTATAGCGCGTTTCAACCCAAACGTATTTCCTCCCATATCTCTTATTGTAGTTATGCCTCGCATGAGTACGTCACGCGCGTCATTTGCCATATAGATATGATTATAGCTTTGATCGCCAAACAAAAGTTGCGCTTGTGGTATCGAGGCAAAACTAATATGTATATGTGTGTCGTTTAACCCCGGCATTAACACACGGCCTTCGCCATCAATGACTGTGGCATTGGCAGAAGCAGAATCTGCGGCATTTTCTGAAATGACTTTGATCTTGTTGTTTACAACGAGCACATGGGTAGACTCTGATAGTTTATCGTCTACACCATTAAAAACGCGCACGTTTTTAAAGAGAACTTTATTTGGGGCTTGATCTTGTCCAAAACTGATCAGGGTGCTAAATACCATTGCCAGTGTTAGCAGTCCTAATTGTCTGAATTGCGTGTTTTTTCGTAACATCATAAATTTTATTTTTTATTCAAAAATATTCTTGTTTTAGTTGCGGCCAACCATGATCTGGTGAATGTGTTACTCCAGCTCCTTTTGCACCGTTTTCATGCCAATGGCTATTCCGATGCTGGCTATACCGGCAAACAAAACTCCGATACCCAACCAGTAAGATATGGCCAGGCTCCCTGCCAGCATATTTTTTGTCAAGACAAAACCGACAAAAATTGACAGGATCCCTCCTAACATGGTCAACCACCAATACGGCAGGCCGTTGCTTTTATCATCAAAAGAGTTCACGAAAGAAATAACTCCCGAAACGATCACCCAAAAACCTACGACGAAGGGAAGAGTAGATGCTGTTACGACAGGATTTGATAGAAGAATATAAGCGAAGAAGACATCTATAAGCCCCATAATCAACGTCCAACCATTGCCTTTACTGGCGAAGGAGAGGAATATGGCCATGACCCCTGTGACGAGCAGACTGACACTGATGTAGATGGAAACTCCCAATAGGGCATTCAGTGGGTGCCTGAATATCATAATTGCGAGGATGATTAGAACGATTCCACGGAGTAGCGTTAGCCACCAATATTTCTTAAGGGTTTTCATAATTGGTTAAGAATTATTTGTTGTTTATATAGTTAGTTCTTTGTTTTTAGACTTCACTTGGAGTATCACATATCGTTGAGTATAAAGCATGTTCATCAGGTAGCATAGGTGCGCCTGATCTTTTACTTCTAAGGTAAAAGCAGAAACATCTTGATCATCAATCACCCTGTTCTCGAGATTAATTTTGCCTAGTTGCTGTTTTACACCAGCAGATAAGTTGCCCTGTATGATTATTTCGTAAAACATTGATTCGTCAAACCTTACAGGAAGTGAGTATTTCATTGAGAAAAACAGAGTAGATAGGTACGTCAATGACGGAATGTAAATTCACACGGGCAATACACTTAAGTGTACTATTCGTGTACAATTTGTTCAATTAGGGGAAATGGATTCAATCCTAAGAAAGGGTATAGCAATACAAGGCACTAATTTCCGCTGATTTGACTACCAGCTTGAACCAGCTGGTTAGGAATACTCTTTTTTCATAGCATCAAAACGGTAAACAGCCTCTGCCCTGTTCTTAACATCCAACTTTAAATAGATTTTGTGGACGTACTTTTTGATGGTGTTCAGCGAGTAATTGAGTTGATCGGCAATCTCTTTATTCTGATAGCCTTGGGAAATAAGTTCCAGGATGGCTTTATCTTTTGAAGAGAGCCTGTTTTTATCCATTAAACCATTGCCTGCTTTCGATCGGAGCGATGGCTTAGCCGATTTAGCCGCTTTGAAACTGCTGATAATGTTCGAAATGTAAGCTTGGTTTTTTTCATCATCAGAGAGTTTATCGAAGAGGCTAGCCATCTCTTTACCACAATCCGTATACAACCTTATAATGCCCTCGGGCTCTGTATAGGCAAGAAGTATTCTTAGGCGATTCAAGGCATCCTGATATTCCTTTTTCTTTAAAAGAAGCTGGATCTGTAAACAGTGAACTTGCAATAAGTTCATTTGGTTGTGGCGTTCTAAGGCCGCTTTTTCATATTCAAGCAGCAGATTTTGTGCTCTCTCTTGATCACGTGTTGAACCCGTGTTTAGCAAAAGCTTAACTTCCAATAATTCAGGAGAGAAATAGAATAGAATAAAGGATAGGGAGTCAAAGTTCACTTTTTTTGCCAATGAAGTCGCATCCTTAATGTTTCCTTGATCTAATAATAAATTGACCTGATAAAGTAAGACCTCGTTTTTAAAATGTGAAGAATCATACCTTTCTTCGAAGGCAATCATTTCATTGAGACACTGAGCATATTCAGCCTTTTGATCCAGAGCAAGTAGATTTAAACATTTTAGCTGATAGCAGTGAATTATCCATATGGGTCTTCCCATGTAGTTGCTATCAATGGCAGCATTCAAATAGGGCTCTACCACTTCCAATTCATTTCTTAAATAAGCGGAAAGTGCCAGGTAATAATTTGCAACAATAAAAACGAACGTGTTGGAGACCTCGAGGGAGATATCGCGGGTTTGGTGCGCTACATTGGTAAAGTCAGTTACCCTTCCCTGAATAAATCGAAGGAAGATACCCATCATATATAAGTGCGATAAGTGAAACTTTTGCGAAGGCTTGAGTACACTTTCTATTTGTTGCACTATTATCTCAGCTTCCGCCGCCCTTCCTAATGTGGTTAACGCAAGTAACTGATGAACCAATGCGTAATCGTGGGAAAAAACATAGACTTCAGCCTTCAGTAAATCTCGAGCTTTGATTGCCGCATCCAGAGCCAGTTGAGAATTACCGCTGTGAAACTCCAGTCCGCATTTGCTCGAATAGTATTCGCCCCAGAGGTAACGGGTTTGTTCATCTGAATCCTTGTTCAATGGAGCTAATACATGGTGTATTTTACTTATATCCTTGGCGAGTTGACTGAGATTTGGTGTTGCTTCGGTTAAAACGGCCCGGATGATTAACAGACCAGGTGACAATTCTACTACTTCGGGCGGTATTAACCTGAGCCATTGCCTTAACTCAGCATATTGCTGAGTGTTGGTAAACTCGATTCTATGGCGATTAATAATTTCAGTAGCCAAGGCAAAGTCTTGGGCTTCAACAGCGAGCTGAATCGCTTCCCGGATTGATCCTTCCCTTTCGAAAAGACGACTCCCATATGAAAGGGCGCTACGTATCTTTTCTTCGGAAAATTTCTTCTTTGACTGCGTGATCAGAAATTCTTGAACTAAATGATGAAAGCGATACCACTCTCCTTCCTCATCCAGTGGGATGGTAAACAATGATCGCTGGATAAACGAGTGGAACAAGTCTTCTATCTCCTCGGCATCCTGCCTAGTAGAGGGATTCATGACCGGATAAATCTCTTTTAATAAGGATAAGCTGAAGCGTGGAAATAGAGCAACCAGGATTACAATTTCTTGAAGCCAGAGATTCTCCTGATGTAATAAGTGGTTCAGCAGATTATACGTTAGTTTTTTGCTTTCTGTGTTTTCATTCCATTGGTATATTTCCCGATTGTTTCGAGAGAGTAGATCTTTAAAAATTAGCCGAATCGGAACAACCCATCCCTCTGATATATTAAGTATCTTTTGCAATATTTCAGTTTCAAACTTGATTGAAGTTACACACTCAGATAGGGTCTTGATTTCCTCCAAGTTAAACCGCAGATCTCGCATTCTTATCTCATTAACCCGATCGTAGGCATAAAACTCATGTAAGTTCAGGAGAGGATCAAACCTCGAAAGAAATGCAATTTTATGTCTGCTTGGAAAATTTCTTAATACCTCGGTTATCAGGTCATGGACTTCGCCGTTACAGATGAAATAATAATCGTCAAGTACTATAACCAGATCTTGGTCTATCAATTCCAGCTCATTTGCGATTAACTGACCAAGCTCCGATATTTGAATAAGTTCATTTGCTAGTGCTGCTTCAATGAGTTTTTTACCCGAATCGGGAGAAACAAGCTGAATGGATGTACCTAAATAGTGTATAAACGTTCGGACATCGTTGCAATCAGGATCTAGTGAAATCCAACAATATTGCGCTTCGCAGTAGTTGAGGTATTGGCTCATTAGAACACTTTTACCGTAGCCGGCAGGCCCCACGATAATATGGACCGGCTTGTAAAAGTTGTCTTCCATTTTATTCAGAAGGCGACTGCGAAGTATGACACCTTCTTTAACTTGGGGTTTGAAAAGTCTGGTTTTTAAGATGCCCATTGTAAAGTAACTCTTAGATAAACTTGGTTAATGAATAGCTCTTTACAGTTAGGTGATAGATACTTTTCTGATCCTTGCATCTCTTTTTTACTGAGTATATTAAAGGGAAAGATAAAAAAATCCTTTGGACTACACGAGGTCTCGATAAGCAAACCACGGCGCATCGCTCTTCGGGTTTATGAATGGTCTGATTCGGGCGTATTTCAAATAGCCTGATTCAGCAGGCATACCAAAGTGGCTTGGGTCAGTTTAACGAACTTTATTTGCAGTGGAACCAAAGGTGTTTATTCTGCAGTGTCAATTGAGTACTTCTACTCCTCTGGTTGTAAATGACAATCCTTGTTGTCCATTTGTCGAAATCATTACCGCCTCAAATAAGGGTGGGTTTTTATCGTTTATGGTTGCCCAGTCAAAAACAAAATTTGCCCCCGAACCACCTTCGATATCTTGTTCGTCTATCACTATTTCTATAGTTTCGAGCGGAGCCAAATAAATAGGCACGTCTATATACTGCCTGATGTTTTCACCAACGGTATTTATATAATCAGCTTTTATCAAAAAAAGAGAATCGGTTAAGGATACATTCCGAATACTAACGGTGATTGTAAGGTCAAATATCCGCTGTTCGTGAATATGATAAATATGAGAATAAACAGGAAGGTAGCTCGTTCCGCGTGTATAGTTTTCGAAGTTTACCGTACTGATTTCTTTGCTTTTCCAGTCGGTTTCCTGTGTAGGGTACCTGGTAGTTTCATTTCCGCTACAGGCACTAATTATAAGTGTAAGTAGCACCAATCGGATAACAGTTCTCATTTACTTATTCTTCGATTTCTCGTCCTAAATTTAGGCTAAATTTTTATGGCTGAAGCACTGTTCAATCGTTAGAGAGGGTGCTACGGGCAGCTATCTCAAGAAAACTCTTTCAAAACTAGTTACGAATGGCATAAAACGAAGATCGTCTGAAATACTCTTAATGGAAGAAATTATTATTGAAGCACTTTGTTGAATTGACTTAATTTCTAGTTTTACGGAATAACCCAATTAAACTATAAATCACATGAATATGATGATATTGAAACCGGAGAAAATCCTCTTAGCGTTATTCGCGATTGGTATAATGACAGCTTGCTCTTCTCCCGAGCCGGAAGTAGAAGAAGAGGAGACCGAAGTGGTAGTCGAAGAGGTCGTTGTGGAAGAAGTAGAATGGATCATTCTAGAGGATGGCTTCGGCACTGATGGAACTGAGAAAGTGAGCCTTACCGCACCAAAAGAAGAACAGCCGGAAGAAGCAGCTGAGCCCGAAATGGAACCGATCACCCACGACGAATTCGCTGCACGCATCCAACCATTGGAATACATGGAGCCATCTATGATCGAAATAGAAGTAACGGAAGCGATTATTCCGATTAACGAGACGGAGACCTTAACAGCTTACAACAGCAAAGGAAAAGAGAAAGGAAGCATTCAGGTTATCCATGATTCACAAACGGGAGAATTGGTTTCAGTTATGTATTCCCACTTTTTGTACTCGGATGTTTCAAATATCATGTATGTACTGGACGTAAAAGACAATATGGGCGACGAGTACACCGAGGTGGAACTTGATCAATTTGAAGTGGATGCCATCGTGTGGAAAGACAAGAAGCACCACAAAGATCTGGAAGAAATCACTTTTTAGAGGAGTAAAATCCTTCTTTGAATGAACATTGAAAAAAGGAGCTTCGGCTCCTTTTTTTGTTTCGAGACACAAGATTTTCAATAAAGATTTATAGTCATAGAATCAGCTTTCGCTTCATTATAAACCTCAAGAGAAGGAATTCTCTATACTTAACAGGCATCAGTCTACTTTCAAAGATTTTGACATGTCTTGCTATTGCGGCAGATGTAGGTAACCCTGAAGCAATACGCTGATCGCGATAATGCTATCGCCAAAGGCTAAATTATACCTCCGCCAAGTACTTATGCGTAAACGAAACAGCCATTGCCCCCTCTCCTACTGCCGAAGCCACTCGGTTCATCGCACCTGAGCGCGCATCACCCGCGGCGAAGACTCCGGGCACTGATGTCTCCAGCGAAAAAGGATCGCGCTTTAAAGGCCATCCTTTCTTAAAATCGGGGTGATTCAATAAATCACGGCCCGTCAATACAAACCCCTTCGGGTCTTTGAGGATGGAGGCAGGAAGCCACTCCGTGTAAGGCTTGGCTCCGATGAAAATAAACAAGGCACCCGCATCGACCTCATAGGTCGTGTCGTTCTGATTGTCATTAATTACTAGCTTTTGCAAATGTCCGTCACCAGTGGCTTTTACGACTTCGCGAAATGGTTCGACTGTGATGTTGTCTATCCCATTTATCTGATCGATCAAGTAACTGGACATCGTGTCGCGCAAATTGTCGCGACGTAGAATGATGTGCACGTGCTTGGCATAATTGCTCAAATACACTGCACCCTGACCCGCCGAATTTCCCCCGCCAACGATATAAACATCCTGATTTTTACAAGCACCGGCTTCAGTGGTCGCCGCACCGTAATACACTCCCGCACCCGTAAAGTCATCCAACCCTTCTGCTTGGAGCATTCGGTACGAAACCCCCGTGGTGATAATCACTGAATGGGTGTGCAAGTGAGAGCCATCAGCCAAACTCAAACATTTGTAGTTTGACTTAAAGTCAATATTGTCGACAGACTGCGGTACTAGAAAGTCAATTCCAAAACGGGTAGCTTGCGAGATTGCACGACGACTCAAGTCGGCTCCGCTCAGCCCTTTCGGGAAACCAAGGTAATTCTCAATGCGCGAGCTGGTGCCCGCCTGGCCGCCGGTCGCCTCGCGCTCGATGAGCGCCGTCGAGAGGCCCTCCG
>CAZKXG010000161.1:0-5920 GCA_964556465.1 uncultured Cryomorphaceae bacterium
CCTTCAAGAGTCTCGCCTTGGATCGCTGATTTTGCACCGCTCCATGTCTTAAATGACGAATAGGAGAAACGGTTAAAACAACTTCTACTTTCGGGCTTATTACCTTAATCTTTTCAATCGCTTCAATCAATTCTGCGGTCATCCTGCCCTCTGTAAGCATCACTTTCTTGAAGTCTCCAGAAGGCAAACGGTGACAATTATTTACCACCTCTTCGGTTTGACTCCATTCAAAAGCAATAGAACTGCCAAAAGTGAGGAAGAGAAAATCAGCCGATACCAGCTCCTTCCGTAATTGATCTCTGCGCTCTCTCGCATTCTTGAGAAAATCATCAATGGAAGATCGATTCATCGAACTGTGAAAATCGGGGTGAAAAAAAGACCCGTCTCTTTCTTGAATATCCTGTTGTCTTAAATCCCTTTCTTCCAACGCACCTGTGATCTGAGCTACTATGCTGATGGGATTGTAGGTGATTCCGAAGGGATTGATATGGCTTGTAAACTTTAAGTCTCTCAACCACCCACCGATTTCTTCGGTAAAACAACTCCCTATAAATACCAATCGCGATTGGTAATCGATCATTTTCTTCGCATCGGGTAATGGTACCTGAGTGAATAAATTCATGACTCTAAGAAAAGGAAAAGCCATCAATCTATGCGATCGATGGCTAATTTATATCGTGTTTTCAATCAATTATACCTACACGTAGCGAAATCGAAACTTCACATAGTGATCACCCTCAGCAGCACCAACTGCAATCTGTATGTTTTCGAGTTGCTCTTTCACATATTTTGCTAAATGACCGTCGGAAGCATTCATGTCCTTTACTTCAAGTTGTCCCTCAGAGTTCACCACAAAGTGCACCATGACTATGCCATGCAGTTTCGCCTGTTTGGCAAATTCAGGGTAGTTAATGTTTTTTTTGATTTCTTTATTGAGCTCTTTGCCCTCTCCAAAAGAAGAATTGCCAATGGCACAAGCACTCAAAGAAAGAAAAATCCCGATTAAAAATAGCTGTCTCATTTTTCAGTTTGATTTGTTTAATGTTCGCGGCAAAGGTGAGGATGTAAAGAGTTCTGCATGAATATCCTACCTTGTCATTTTATCAAGCTGTTATTACGAAATCGTGAATCTAAACTTCTCTGTTTTTTGCTGAATTGAAGTGTGATAGGTACACCTTTGCTTATCTCCGATTCAATCAATCTTAAGCCCCTCATCGTAAGGCCCGATTTCAATGATTAAAAAGCCTGTTCTCGAATTACACTATTAGCCATTTCTTACGTTTTCTTATCGTTAACTTTGTGCCAGCCTAAGTATCTATGGACGAAAAAAGCATTGTCTTAAGAACCTCACGACTTTCACATCGCTATGCCTCCGATGAAAAAATCACCTTTCCCGATATTCTTTGTGGAGAAAGAGAACACCTTTTAATTTCGGGAAAATCGGGCGTGGGAAAAACTACTTTGCTCCATCTGCTAGGTGGTCTCACTACTGTCCAATCGGGTGAGATTTGGATTCGAGATCAGGAATTGTCGGCCATGAGAAAGAGTCAAAGGGATGCCTTTCGCGGTAAGAATATCGGCTTTGTATTTCAACAAGCTTCCTTTGTTCAATCCTTAAATGTGCTGGAAAATGTGATGGCCGCCCAATATTTCGGTGCCAAAAAAGTCAATGCAGCTTTCGCCATGGATCTCTTGACGGAATTGGGGATTGACAAATACGCTAAAAAGAAAACGAACGAACTCAGTGGGGGTGAGCGTCAGCGCTTGGCGATTGCCAGAGCTATGTCTACCTCGCCCGATATTGTCCTAGCCGATGAGCCGACTTCAAGTCTCGACGATGTGAATGCCATGAAAGTCTTGGATCTATTGGTCAATGAAGCCGAAAAAAACGGCGCCACCTTGGTCATCGTCACGCATGACAATCGGTTGAAGCCCAAATTTGAAAACCAAGTGGAATTATGAATTTGGTCAAAATAAGCTTGAAGAATATTACGAGTAAGCCCTACCCTGCCATCCTCACCCTTATCATGCTCACCATGGGTGTTGCCCTCGCTTCTTTGCTCGTGCTGGTCGGAGGTGCCTTAGATGAGGGCTTTAAAAAGAATATCCGCGGTGTAGATATGGTAGTTGGAGCAAAGGGTAGCCCGCTCCAGCTCATCCTCTCTGCGGTATATCAAATAGACAACCCTACGGGTAATATTCCCTTGGCCGAAGCGGAGCAACTCGCAAAGAATGGACTCGTCGAATCCACCATCCGGCTGTCATACGGCGATAGCTACAAGGGTAGAAGAATTATTGGAACGTCTCATGATTACATCGACTTATACGACGCTGAACTCCTTTCTGGTCAGCTCTATCAAGCCCCTTTTGAAGCAGTGATTGGCTCCATTGTTGCCACCGAGAATAACTTGAAAGTGGGAGATAGCTTCTACAGTGCCCACGGTGCCGACGAGGGAGCCGAAACCCATGAAGATCATCCTTTTACCGTCAAGGGAATTCTTAAGCCTTCGGGTTCCGTCTTAGACAAATTGATCCTAACCGAGCCTGAGAGCATCTGGGAAGTTCATGCCCATGAAGGAGATTCTGCCGAAAAAGAAATTACCGCCATGCTGGTGAAGTTCAAAAATAAGATGGGCATGATTAGCCTCCCGCGAATGGTGAACGATAAAACTTCTATGCAAGCGGCTCTTCCATCAATTGAAGTGAACAGACTATTCGAATTATTCGCCATCGGAATTTCGACTTTACGCATCGTAGCACTATCAGTGCTCTTCCTAGGCGCTGTCAGCATCTTCGTGTCAATGGTGAATTCACTGAAGGATCGTGTTTTTGAATTGGCCCTGATCCGCTCCATGGGAGCTACTCGGACACAGGTTTTCCTCATGATCATGATCGAGGCCCTCTTGCTCAGCCTCGTCGGAATATTTTTTGGCCTCCTCGTTTCGCACTCCGGAATTCTAGCCTTGAATGACTATGCAAGCGATCAATTCGGAATAACCATCGCTTTCCTAAACATATCCCCGAGCGAGTGGCTCATCATTGCAATTACTCTACTGTTATCCCTTTTGGCAGCATTATTGCCTGCCTTGAGAACAGTTAATATTGACGTTTCTAAAGTACTTTCATCCCATGTTAAATAAAGCCCTGCTCATTATTACAGCCATCCTCTCCATGCTTTCGATGAATGCACAAACAGAGACTTCATGGACCAATTTAATGGACATTACCTTCAAAGATGTCTACCTGGAGTCGGACGATATGTACGTGTATTACCCCCTTTTTAAGGAAAAGCAAAAATCCCTCGATGGACAAGAAATCGCAATCACAGGCTACATCATACCTGTCGATGTTGAATTGAATCAATATGTATTGTCCGCTTTTCCATTCAGTGCTTGCTTCTTTTGCGGAAATGCCGGGCCCGAATCAGTCATGGCAGTGTATTTCGCTCAGCCCGATCAAACCTTTAAAACGGATCAGAGAATTACGTTGACCGGCACCCTTGAATTGAACGATACCAATGTCGATGAACTGGTTTATGTCCTGCGGAATGCAAAGGAAAAAGACTGACGACTACGAGATCTTATTGAGTTTCTTTCGCTTGTCGATCTGATGATGAATCCAATTCTGAAGTGGAATAACTTCGTCTGAAAGTGGAACCCACCTCAATCCCGGACTATTGCTCTCTAGCTTTTCCAGTTGTTTGGCGTTCAAAGTCAAAAATCGCTTCATATCGTATCCGGCCGATTTGATCTGACTGAAAACCGTTATGATCAACCGTTCTCTATCACTGAGCTTGGTCTTTTTCATCTTCGACAGATTAACCAGAGCTTGCGTACAGTAGCCCTTTCCTGTCCGCTTCTTCGTTTTTTGCAAGCCGAATCCGGCAACGAACAAATAGACATTACGATAAAAACGTTCCGCGTCAGAAGTGTCTTTGATCGCCTCAATTTCCGCGCTTAAAATTTCAGCCGCTTTGGAATAGTTCTTTTTGGAAAGATGATAGACTGCCCTTAAAAAGTGATAAAAAGCAGAGGCATACGGAACTCTCGACGTATAGAATGACGAAATCTTCTTTTCGATTTCTTCATCGAGCCCATCTAGATTCGACTCGTAAAAGTCGAGTAACATCAGATTCTTCCGATTCCTATAACTCTCGTAGGTATCGTTTTTTACCAGCTGATCCGCAGCGATAAAACTGTTTCGTGCCGACCTGAAGTTCCTCATTTTAACCTGAGTTTCTCCAATTTCCGTCTTCAGCTCACTTACACCTTGATTGGATTGAAGTGGCGGACTATAAAGCCTGATTTCCACTAGCGCCTCCATCAACTTTACGGCTGATTCGTACTCCTCTGCTCTCTGCATTAGAGATACTTCTCCCATAGCGCGTAAAAATCCAATTGTTGCAGATCTCGATATGGTCTCAAGTTCTTTTAACCTGCTCAATCGCTCCTTCTGTTCTTCGAGATTATTCTCATCCCGTCTCAAGTGAAACAAGAAATCTGAATAAATATTTCTAGCCACGTGGAGATGGTGATTCAACTCATTGGCACGTTTTATTTCTGACTCATATCGAATCATGGTTCGCGATGCCCGATAAGTCGAATAAGAGAATTTCAACAATTCTTTGGCATCCACAACCTGATCAAATAACTCGTACTTCTCAGCTCTATTTTCAATTTCTTGGAGTAGCTTTTCAGCAATTTCTTGCTCTCCTCTTGACAAAAATATTTTCGATTGTTCTAGCCGCTTCTGATTCAGAGATCTGTTTCGAAACTGATTGCTATACTCTCCCGGTCGATCAATATTCTGAGTCAAGGTCAAGCACTCCAATACAATATCCTTTGTTCTTAGAATCAATAAGTTTTGCTGAAGCTTGGGCATCTTATTAATCTTAAGAGCTTTTACGGCCGCAGCCCTGCTGATACTCGGATTCGAATCAATCAGATCGATTAAGCCGCCGATTTCTTTAAAGTCCTTATGCGACCTGTTCTCAAAGGCCTTAGTGTATATCGAGACGGTTTCTTTTTCATTCCGATTTAACGCGGAATAGATAGAAACCAATTCAGAAAATCTATCTTGTTTAGCCATGAAACGTAGATGGGTGTTATGCGAAAATACAAAATTCTACTCGGCTAATTAATATATAAAAAAAGGGAGGCGTTAAAATGACGCCTCCCTAACTTCTTGGATAAGTTCTAAATCCTGATACCGATAAGCCTTTTCGTTTACTTCACAACCAGCTTCTTCGTTTCATTCAGCATCGCTGAATTGATCTGAATCAAATAAATACCCGGAATCAAATCACCGTACTGCATTTCATAAATATCCGAATTGGCATCGTAAAGCTCCGTCTGTAGCAGCTTACCCGATAGATCGTAAAGCCTAATCTCCGTTCGATAACCATTGAGTCCCTCGGGTATTCTCAAAAATACGGATCCCAAACTCGACGGATTCGGATACATAAATACTTCGTCGGAGTTCTCGACTTGATTATTCAAAACCGCAACAGGCTCGCTATAGCTAAACTGCCCATCGTAATCAACCTGCTTTAATCGGTAGTAAGACAATCCCTTCAAAGGCTCTCTGTCCTTCTCACTGTAGGTCAGTAAACTATTCGAATTACCTGCTCCCGTTACTGTCAATATAGGCCTCCAGTCTAAATCTTCACCAGCCCTTTCAACGACGAAATAATCATTATTGATCTCCGTGGCAGTCTCCCAGTCCAAGTCAACATAGGTTCCCTTCAGCTCAGCATCAAAAGAGAGAAGCTCGATTGGCAACGGGCTGGAAAAATACCCACTCGTATTACCCAATGTCACATACATACCATTTGTAATGGGCACGTTCGTAAATCTTGCCACGTTTCCTCCTGGCAGTCCTGTTGGTGGAAGGTTGTAAATGTTGGCATTGCTAAAGTCTT
>CAZKXG010000161.1:5930-6486 GCA_964556465.1 uncultured Cryomorphaceae bacterium
GATTCCATCGCTCGGGTCGCTCAGCGTGCCATCCAGGTCGAAGAAAAGCGTTGTTGCGTTGTTCAGCATATCACCCAATTTCTCAGCATCGTTACCGGTAAACACTTCCGTTCCGCCTTCATGCTCAACGGTAATTTTACTTACCGTTCCCTTAATATTTTTCAGCTGCTGTTCCAAATGCTCTTCTTCCTGCGCTGATAGATTGCTGCAAAGAAGTGAAACAAACCCAATAGTCATAAATATTAGCATTGCTGAAATCTTGCGGATCCGCGTTCGTGTGAGTCAACAACTTTAATAGGTTGAAGTCTTGAGAAATCTCAAAAGCACTATCCGAAGCGCTGAAATTGATCTGAATTGTAGCAGTCGTAACATCCCCGCTCTCGTAAACCTTCCACACCTGACCCGACCGTTCTTTAATATCACCCGGCAATGGACTAAATGGATTACCTACTTCGCTATATGGCCAAGTATTGGTAAGCGCTTCCCCGTTATGCCCCCAAATAATAAAGCTATTATTAGCCAGAAAACCCTTCCACACAAGAAAAAGTCCGAATTT
>CAZKXG010000161.1:6496-7018 GCA_964556465.1 uncultured Cryomorphaceae bacterium
GCTATTCACCCTGAATATCGCTCCCGGCCCGGCCGCATCTGTATGTGCCGACCCATCACTCGCCTGACCCAATCCCGCAATTTGATTGCTAAAGAGATCCTGTTCGGGGTCTGATAGATCCCATACTTGTGGTGTAGCGCCTCCCGTAAGAGGGATATCATACTTTGCCGACAGGTAATTCTCAATGATGATCCTTCTAGATTCCGATAATTCGGGTTCATGAAAAGAAATAAACTCAGCCAGCTTCCCGTCAAAGGCGCATCGACCATCTCCCGCAGTACCATTTGAAAAATGAAAACGAGTATTGTCATTGACTGCCCCCAAACCGATTCGTCCCGCGTGTCCCCAAAGACGTCCGACTCCGAATTGGTTGTATTGACCAGTAGCCGCAGGTATCCCGTTAATCAATTGACCCTTTACACCATTAACGTAAATCATCAAAGGTTCACTGGAAAAATTATCGTAGATGCACGAAACGACATAGTTAACTTCGACCCCAGATTGAGGGGATTCTAAAATTAG
>CAZKXG010000161.1:7028-8149 GCA_964556465.1 uncultured Cryomorphaceae bacterium
CGTAGGTACAAGAAACAACGTATTCTTGACCTGTAGTTAGAACCTGCGAGAAAGCGAATACACTATTATTTCTATTATTGTTATTTCCCCAAGGTGCTTGATTTCCTTCAGTAGTATCTGCAGTGGCGAGATTATCATTCCCATCGTCATTCGCATTATTCCATGCATGGAAAATGAGCCGTCTGTTATGCATATAGATAGAAGTACCTCTTGTTCCTCCTCCCTGTTCATAAATCAAACGGCACTCATTAGTAGTGGGATTATTTGTAGTTGATCCTAGATCTGGAACATCATCAGCGCTAAACACAAAAAAATAAGCCAGCTTATCCACTGTCCCCGATGTATTGATCTTCTGATCATTCTCAATTTCGTAATAATCTGCTTGATTGGTAGTACTGCTCCCGTCAAAAACCAATGCATTCTGACCATTAATGGAATTGGCAGTATTATTAGCTCGGCCATTACTACCGTTTTGATTATTAATAGTGATACTATAAGGAGCTCGATTTGAAAGATTACCTCTGTTACCGGTAGGTTCCAAAGTAGCATCAACCCAAACCACATTATCCGAGTTTTTACCAACTCCACCTGCACCCAACCATTCAAATGGCTCGTAATCCAGAATATTGTAGACCAAATTATCGGGTTGAACCACCGTGGTTTCTCCCGTTGGAGTAGTTCCTGTCAAATCAAAATTAACGGTTTCCACCACTTCTGTTAATCCGTCGGGATAAACAAAGAAAGGTCCGATGAAAGCATCTTCGGTAAACGGCGGAAAAATCACCGTTCCCGTCTCTGCTCCTGCATAATCCTGACTATAAGTAGCCGTTCCCGGTGTCATAGCAAAATCCACTACTACATCTCGACTCGAGATAGGGTCTAGAGTCACGAGAAGCGATGGTGCTCCTATCGATTCAAAACCTGACTGAGATGGTGCGGCAAATGTTGCAACGGGAATATCATCGTCAATAATTTCGATTGTTTGTCGGACGGTATTTAGTGAACTAAATCCGACCCCGCCGCTAGGATTAGATATTTGTAATTGAATTGTTTCAACGTTTTCATCTACATTGTCATTGATAATAGGAATTGTCACAAATTGCGTTGAGGGAGGACCAGAG
>CAZKXG010000162.1:0-6732 GCA_964556465.1 uncultured Cryomorphaceae bacterium
GATTCCCCGTTTCTTTTACCTTACTTATAGCCATGTTGATAGCCTCGTAAGAAGCATTGCTTTTGGCGCTTGAAGCGAGGTATACCGCGCATTGACTCAATACTATTCGGCCTTCCGGCAACCCGATCTTCGTTACGGCATCAAATGTGGCATTCGCTAAAACCAATCCCGTCGGGTTGGCATTTCCAATGTCTTCACTTGCCAGGATAATTAGTCTTCTAGCAATGAATTTTGGATCCTCACCACCCTCAGTCATCCGAGCCAGCCAGTAAACCGCACCGTTGGGATCGCTTCCGCGAATGGATTTAATAAATGCTGAGATAATATCGTAATGCTGCTCACCATCTTTGTCGTAAATGGTTGGGTTATTCCGAACGACGTCCTTCACCAGATCGTTGGTTATTTCCTTTTCGCCGGAAGGCAAAGCCTGAATCACTGAATCGAGAATATTTAGCAGCTTTCGAGCATCACCACCGCTTAGTCGAAGTAAGTACTCATCTTCTTTCAGTTTAAGATTTTCTTTTTTCAGTTCTTCATCTTGGGTAATGGCTCGATTAACCAAGAGTTGCAAATCGGCTTTTTCCAGAGGTTTGAGTACATGAACTTGACAGCGGGATAAGAGCGCAGAGTTGACCTCAAACGATGGATTTTCGGTGGTAGCACCTACAAGAGTCAGCACTCCTTTTTCTACAGCTCCCAGAAGTGAGTCTTGTTGTGATTTACTGAATCGGTGAATCTCATCGATGAAAAGAATCGCATTTCCCTGACCGAAAAAGCCTTGAGATTCAACTTTAGCAATAATCTCCCGAATATCCTTAACCCCTGAATTGATGGCGCTCAAAGTATAAAAAGGTCGATCGAGAGAGGAGGCCAAGATCTTGGCTAAAGTGGTCTTGCCTACTCCGGGAGGTCCCCAGAATATGATGGAAGGGATCAAACCTCGGTCGAGTGCTTTGCGAAAAACTGCATCTTTTCCAACTAAATGTTTCTGACCGATATACTCGTCAAGATTAGTTGGTCGCATCCGTTCGGCAAGTGGTGTGTGATTCATGGTGCAAAACTAATCAAGGTTTTTTTGGGTCAGCGTAAATACATTACGTTCTATGTAAGTAATATTGCTTCGTGTTAGAACAATCGGCCTTTGATGTTGTCATTCACTATACCGATAAAGCACTAAAACAAATGGAATACTTAAAAGAAGGAGATGCCGCTCCGAAATTTACGGCCACAGATCAAAACGGAAATGAAGTTTCTGACGCTGACTTTCGAGGAAAGAAAACAATTCTTTATTTTTATCCGAAGGACAATACTCCGGGATGTACGAAGGAGGCGTGTGATTTTAGGGATAATTATGAGACGCTTGCCAAGCAGGGCTTTCAAGTAATAGGCGTAAGTGCTGATACCGAAAAATCGCATCAGAAATTTATTGACAAATACGATTTGCCATTTTCACTGATTTCTGATCCTGAAAAAGGAATGATTCAAAAATACCATGCTTGGGGTCCGAAGAAGTTTATGGGCCGGGAGTACGATGGAATTCACCGAATCACCTATGTGATTGATGAAAACGGAAAAATTGAAAAAACCATAGCAAAAGTAAAAACCAAAGAAGCCTCCAAGCAGGTGCTGGAAGCTCTCGCATAAAACCTATCATTATGGCAGCAGAAGTAAACAAGGAAAAGCTAAAAGCATTGCAAATGACCATCGACCGTATGGAGAAATCTTACGGAAAGGGCGCAGTGATGAAACTCGGAGACAACGCAATTGAAAAAATAGATGTGATTCCATCTGGTTCACTCGGAATCGACCTGGCACTGGGTGTAGGGGGTTACCCCAAAGGTCGGGTTGTAGAGATTTATGGTCCTGAGTCTTCGGGAAAAACTACTTTGGCGATTCACGCCATTGCCGAAGTGCAAAGGCAAGGAGGAATTGCTGCCATTGTTGACGCTGAGCACGCTTTTGATCGGTATTATGCCGAGAATCTTGGTGTAGACACTGAAAATCTTTTCATCTCTCAGCCTGATAATGGTGAGCAAGCGCTCGAAATAGCTGAAAACCTCATTCGCTCAGGAGCAATTGACCTTTTGGTTGTTGATTCTGTGGCTGCTTTAACACCTCGTGCTGAAATCGAAGGCGAAATGGGAGATTCTCAAGTCGGGCTTCAAGCTCGATTGATGTCGAAGGCATTGAGAAAGCTTACAGGAGCCATTTCGAAAACGGGGTGCTGCTGTATTTTCATCAACCAGCTTCGTGAGAAGATCGGTGTGATGTTTGGCAATCCTGAGACGACCACGGGTGGTAATGCACTAAAATTCTACTCATCGGTGAGAATTGATATTCGTCGTTCGACACAAATAAAAGATGGTGATACCGTAATGGGTAATCGCACACGTGTGAAAATCGTGAAGAACAAGGTGGCTCCGCCTTTCGCGAAAGCAGAATTTGACATCATGTATGGAAAAGGTATCTCCAAAAGCGGTGAAATTCTTGACTTGGCAGTAGAGCTAAACTTAGTGAAGAAAAGCGGGGCTTGGTTTAGCTATGGAGACACAAAGCTCGGACAAGGCCGTGATGCGGTTAAGTCCTTAATCGAAGACAATCCCGAGCTAATGGATGAGCTGGAAGAAAAAATCAAGGTTGAGATAGCAAAGAACTAACTCGACGGTATAAGCCGACTCAGGAAAGCCGAAGGTGAATTTACCTTCGGCTTTCCTTTTTTAGTTCCTGCCAAATCCTTTGAAAATGCGAAATTTGTGGCCATGAAAATTGCGTTAAACGTATTAGCCATTTGCTTCAGTGTCCTTGTTGCCACTTCTTGTGATGATTCGACTACCCAAAACGATGAAACCAGTGAGACTCTCATTAAGAAGAGGGAAGCTCCTGAAGATTACATTGAGCAACTGAGTGATCAGATTATAGAAAGTCCCAACAATGCGAATCTCTATGTGAAAAGAGCTATGGCTTACACAGAGCGCAATTTGATGGAACTTGCTGTGAAAGATGCAGAGCGTGCACTGAGCATTGATAGCACGGCTTCTTATTTTCACCAAGTCTTGGGCGAAGTGAATTTTCTGAAAGGAGATTTGCGCCCCGCGCGTCTAAGTCTTGAAAAAGCTGCTGAAATAGATCCTTCAAACACTGATGCTCTGTTAAAACTTGCAGAGGTGTATTTTTTGCTTCGCCGATATGACGAGGCTATAATTGCCGTAAACGATGCCCTTCGTCGCGATGATCAATTGGCACAGGGATATTTCATTAAGGGATATATCTATAAAGAGACCGGCGACACGATTACTTCCATTTCTTCTTTTCAGACAGCTGTTGAAGTCAATCCGGATCTCTACGAGGCATATATGGAACTGGGAAGCTTGTATGCCTTTCAAGGCGATCCATTGGCATTGGAGTACTTTAATTCAGCTCTTGAAATCAGGCCCAAGAGTGCCGAGGCATTTTACCACAAAGGGATGTTTCTCCAAGCGGGCAGTAGAATTGATCAAGCCAGAGATACATATTTTGAGATGCTTCAAGCCGATCCCAACAATGTACTGGCTTACTACAATTTAGGCTACCTGTACCTCACGGAATACTTGGCTTTCGATACGGCCGTAGCATACTTTGACTCAGCCGTTGTCGTTAGACCCGACTATGTTGAGGCTATCTATAACCGGGGTTTGGCTTACGAAGAGCTAGAGCTTTATGGCGAAGCAGAAACCTCTTATCGCGAAGCGCTTTTGATTAATCCGCAATACGACTTGGCGGCAAGAGGTTTGAGCAGAATACTCGAGTAAAACTGGGTTTCTACTTTCTTCCCTTGTCGGGATCGTAAAAGGTTGAAATGGAATGGTTAAACCCAGCCTCTTCGCTCAAAATGATTTTGTGGAAGAAACTGATTTCCTTTCTGTATTGTCTTGAAGGATCGACTTTCGATCTGATGAACAGCGAAAACTCAATGGTGAATGCCTGACGTTTTATCGAAGAATCGGGCATGAAAGTGAGCTGAAGTGCTCCATCGCTGAAGTCTGAATCGACCAATTCTATACCAGGGGTTCGAGTGTTGAGATTAATGTCTTGAAAAGCAGTAGGATCAAGCTCATAATTCGGCCCAAAGTCAAGGCTATAGCTTATTTCGTTTAAGCCATTACCTAGGGTCAGCTCCTCACCATCACGCAAATCCATTAACCCTTTTCCTTCTCCACGGCCTACGCATTCGTAGTTGATGAGTCCAATACTGCCCACTTCAGAAGTTTCAAAATTGAAGGTGCGGAGAGCCCCATTCCCGGCATCTGCTATGATGAGAGTATTTCCTAAGATGGCCACGTCCATGGGCTGTCTGAACAAAGGGCTGAATCCATTGCGGTATCCTGAAATTTTAGGATTACCCGTAAGTGTTTCTGATCTTTCTTTGAAGGGTTCAATCTCTCGAATGCAGTTGTTATAGGTATCTGCCAGATAGATTTTATTAGCAAAGGATACAATGCCGTTTGGGTATCGCAATTTGATCTCTTCTTTCTTTCCATCGCTGTATCCGAAGGTGAATATTCCTTTGCCAACAGATGTTGCGATTTTTTCACCATCGATATATCTGAGAGCGGATGCTTGTGCATCGGTGAAGAAAACTGCTCCCGAAGGATCTGAAGATAAACTCGAAGGTGCCGCTAGTTGTGATTTTAGAGCTTCTCCATCGGAAAAACCGAATTCCTCGCTACCTGCTATAGGTTCAGCCACTTCCGTTCTAATATCCATCTTCCATATTTGATTACTTCCCTGCATGCTGATGTAGAGATCGTTTCCTTCAAGTAGGAGATCAGTAGGAGCATTGATATAGGAATTGGGTCCTACTGTTTTCATCGGCATCTTTTTCGGTGGTCGCCCGCTACCCATTATAGTGGTTACCTTGTCATTGATAAGGTCGACTTTGCGTATCGCATGATTATCGGTGTCGGCGATGTAGAGGATAAAGTTCTCTGTGTCCATCGCTATACCTCTTGGCCCGTTTAGGGCTGCTTGTTCCAGTGTCCCGTCTTTAAAACCTGCCTCACCTGTACCGATGCAATACATGACATTTCCATCAATAGTGAGTCCTAACACTCTGTTTCCTAATTGATCCGAAACGAAAAGCATACTTTCCTTTTCATTGACCGTGAGGCCTGCGGGATATTCCAAAACGGTTCGTTTATTCCATCGTCCCGGAGGCATTCCGTAAAAAGCTTCAGGATTCCTGTCGGAATAGGGCCCTAAACGATTAATGACTTCGGGCAGAGACATACGCAATTCTTGAAGATTTATTCGACCTTCTTGTTGATGAATCAAACTGCCTTGTGGGCTAAAAAACATGGTGGTTGGCCAAAACTCAATGTCCATGCATTCCCAGAGCTCAAAACCCTTGTCAATGTACACTGGTAGAGGAATCTGTCGCTTTTCCAGTTCGAATAAGATATCTTCCTTATCGGAGGGGTAGCCGAATTTTGGGTTCAGCGAAATGATTACACGAATGTGTGGGAATGCCTCCTGTAATTTAGTCAAGTCCTCCATATCAGCGGTGGACATATAATTATCAAAAGAGCCGAAGTGAACTACGGTTACCTTACCATAGTGTTCTTTTTCCATATTCGGCATTGCTGCGTTCACCCAATTCGCAGAATTGAATTGACATAGCGAAGGAGCTTGTTTCAACGTGGCTTCGAGCTGAGTTTTGGGAATGGAATAGAATTCTTCAAAGGTTTGGGCTTGAAGCCAATGCATTGAAAGAAGCAGAAAAGCAGTAAGAGTCAATCTCATTTTTCCAAAAGTAGGGACATAAAAAAGGGGAGCAAAAATTGCTCCCCAAAAATAGGATTAGATTTCAGTTACTTCACTGAATCCACGATCGCTTTAAAAGCGTCGGGGTGATTCATGGCCAAATCGGCCAAAACCTTACGGTTAAGTTGAATGTCTTTTCCTTTTAGCTTACCCATGAAATCAGAGTAGGACATGCCATGCTCACGCGTTCCCGCGTTAATACGCTGAATCCATAAGGAGCGGAAGTTTCTTTTCTTTTGACGTCTGTCACGGTAGGCATAGACCAACCCCTTTTCCAAGGCGTTTTTTGCAACCGTGTACACGTTTTTTCTTCTACCAAAGTACCCTTTGGTTTGCTTGAGGACCTTTTTTCTTCTTGCCCTCGAGGCTACTGAATTTACTGATCTTGGCATTTTGTTTCTTTTTTGAAAATAAGTGCCGCACTCATCGCGCGAACTTCAAACTCATCTTCTGGTTTTTTAACCTATTGAATTTACTTGTTAAGCATGTCTTTGACGTTCGCTACATCTGCTTGATCGACCAATCCTGTTTGAGTGAGATTCCGCTTTTGCTTCGTCTCCTTCTTTGTAAGGATGTGGCTTTTAAAAGCATGCTTTCTTTTGATTTTTCCCGTACCGGTGAACTTGAAACGTTTCTTAGCACTCGATACGGTCTTTTGCTTTGGCATGACCTGTTTGTTTTACTTGTTGTTTATTACTTTTTCTTCGGGTTGATCATCATGATCATCCGTTTACCTTCTAATTTAGGGAGCTGTTCTACTGCTCCTAGGTCGGCCAATTCTTTCGCAAAGCGCAGGAGCAAAATCTCTCCACGTTCCTTAAAAACAATTGTACGTCCTTTAAAAAACACGTATGCTTTTACTTTGGCACCATCTTCCAGAAACTTATGGGCATGCTTTAATTTAAAGTTATAATCATGCTCATCGGTATTTGG